>JAPLHV010000221.1 GCA_026389455.1 Coprothermobacterota bacterium | reverse complement strand
CTCCAGCTTCCAGGTCCAACTCTACATGCTTTACATACCAGGGGGCTTCGACGCCCAAGATCTGACGGTAGAGTTCAATGTCTCGCATAGCTCAGAGGATAGGCAATTTGATGGTAGAACACAAGCAAACCCACAGCGCCATCTTTCATTTGGAACAAGTTCCTTCCACTTGAGAAGAGTAGAATGCGAAAGGCTGTTTTTCCCGCCCTACAAAATGTGCGGAGAATTGCGTGGTTACCTTTTCCCTGGCGATAGCCTAATCGGGGCTGGCTCGTTCAGCGGAACAGAGCATCTTCCCAACCCGGTTGGCAGACTAGACCGCGCCTACACCGACCTGCGAAACGCCCAGGCTGCAATTATCCTGCAGGAGAAGCTGTCCTCGCTGGGGATGCTCTCCGCTTCCATCGCCCACGGCGTACACAATCCCCTCTTCGCCCTCTCTGTCTCCACCCACCGCTTGGAAGAGTTGACCGTTCGCCTTGGATCCGACTGGCGGAAGCTGGAATCGCAGGGGCTCTCCGCCTCCGACCGCCAAACCCTGCAGGAATTGCTGGCTTCCGTCGGCCGCAATCCCGCCGCTCAGCCTCCCTTCCGCGCCTGATCAAACCATTCCCAAACCTCCTCATCATCTCCTGACCCGTCCTTCGCGCCTTCTCCGGTCGCAGGCGACTAAGCAGCTGAACTTGGGCGCTGCTGTAGAATCATTGAAATTGAACATGCTTGGCGGTATGTTAGTCATGGAGGCAAACATGAATCTGAAAGTTATCCTAGAACCAAGTGATGAAGGTGGATACACGGCGATTGTCCCCGCCCTTCCCGGCTGTATTTCCGAAGGCGATACAAAAGAAGAAGCATTGGGGAACATCCGCGAGGCGATTGATCTCTATCTGGAACCCAAAGAAGACGACTGGGATTTCGCGCCTAATGCTGAGCTCATGGAAGTGGCCGTCTGAGCAAGGTTCCCAGCCTGCCTTAAGAACAAGTCATCCGTGCCTTGCAGCGAGACGGATGGGTTGTGGTCCGGCATATTCTCAAGCAAGTGCGAATTGACATTGCGGATTTCATCAATCTGATATGAATTGAGTTCGTAAAAAAGGGGACGAGCTGGTTTTTTAGCAGCCACCAGAGCCATACTCATGGACTGAAATGGGTACAGGCAAAATGGCTAGGGCAGTGGCGAGTTTCGAGATTCGAGTGGTGAATTAATTGTCTTTTTCCAAGAGAGCGACAGCCCAATTCAGTACTTCGTTTGCCATGTTGAGAGCCTCCTCCCAATCCGATCGGGTGACCGGCTCGTCAAGGCCCGGATATCGGGCTCCAACTGCGTATTCGGTCAAAGCGACCGCGGATCGGACCGGTTCCGGCACTTGAACGCCTGCTTGCTGAATCCGGTTGACCAATTCTGCCAGATCATGGATGTAAGGAAAGGAGCCAACGCGAGCAAGTAATATGGCTTTTAAGGATTTTTCGACTGCTTGTTGGGCATGATAGCAGAGATCCTCCAGGTAGACCCCTTCGATTTCTGCACTCGCGATCGCCAAGTCGCTCTTAGCACGATTCATCCATTCGGCCGCGGTATCAGGAGGGAACCGATTTTCTGGCATAGATCTCCCTTCCCTCTCGGATGGCCGGTTCAATCACCAACGCCGGACTATGACGATATCGCTCAATATCCTGCGGTGTGGCTACAACGAGGTCTATCGCCCGGCCCACCCCAATCAAGCTTCGGTAAATCCGCCGGGTGAGTTCTCTGCGGTGAGCGCCTTCTTTGATGACGAGCAAATCCAAATCACTGTCCGGTCCGGTTCGACCAAGCGCTGCTGAACCGAACAGGATGATTCGATCCGGAGAAGCCACGGCCACAATGCGATCTACAACCTCTTGCAGATTTTTCTCCCAGACTATCTGTGCTTCAGCCTGTAACAGCAGCACAGGGGGCATCAGACAGGAACCTCAACCTGGCGTGTGGTGATGGTCAAAGGCATCCCCAACTCTGCCCGGACTTCAAAACATTCTTGGATTGCCTCCTGCACGTTTCGCGGTGCTTCCTCCTCAGTCTGGCCATGGCTCACACAACCCGGGATGGAAGTGCACTCGGCAATATATGCTCCATTTTCATCACGGTCGATAGTGACCAGAGATTTCATCCACTTTCTCCTTATCGGCTTCTCACCATTATACTGTGTCCTCCTTTCCCTGCGGAATTGATCTCCCCAGGGAAAGAAAAAGGAGAAACGATACTTTTACAGCTGCCACCAGAGCCATACTCATGGACTGAATGGGTACAGACGCCATTTCGAACGGCAGAAAACAAGCCAGTCCCCATTTCACCGTCAGCCGCTCCGCAGACGCTCAACCACCCAGCGGTCCACCGACCCATTGGCTACACGGATTGGTTGGGGTGAATCAAGACACCCGTTTCAATCGATCTGCCACCCACAGTTTTATGATAGACTGCCGCGGCACACCCAAACGTTTCGCTTCCTTATCCAATTGCTGGATCATCCACAACGGGAAATCGACATTGACTCGCTTCTGGTCCTGGACAGGCCTTCGAGCCTTGGAAATGTCAAGAACCTGGGAAACGTCTTCTCCGTCATCAAACTTCCTATCAAATTCCTCAGCCTTCATACAGATCAACCTCCTCTTTGCGGGATCGCCGGACAGAGATAAATCTTACGTTGTCCCCACGATAGGTGATGATCACTGACCAATGCTTGCCTGCAATCTTTCCGATCACCAGGAATCTGGGTTCATCAAGCGTTTTCGCGGGAATCTCAATCAGGTCCGTATCGTCCCATAGCGCTTGTGCTTCATCAAAGTCGATCCCGTTTTTCTTCTTATTCTTATCACTCTTTTCCGGTTCGAATTCGAACTTCACAGTATAAGAACTATACCTTCGATATACCAGATTGGCAATCATCTTTCGTACATCGTTTCGAGCACGCCAAGCCATGGCTTTCGGTTCCTTAGCCCGGCATAGGTTTTTGCTGACTGGTCAATCCGACAAGAGGATAAGGTATTGGTAGAATAATCCAATATTGCAATCGTGAAGATCAAAGTCGTCATTCATGATGCGGCTGAAGGAGGATACTGGGCGGAAGTGCCGGCGATTCCCGGCTGCGCTACCGAGGGGGAAACCTTCGAGGACCTTCTCTTCAATCTTTATGAAGCGGTAGAAGGTTGCCTTTCTATTGATGTCGATTCACCGGGAATCTCCGAGAAAGGTCGCCTTCTTGAGATTGTTGTTTGAAAACCGTCTCCGGCAAAGAGTTTGTGAAGCACTTCCTCGATCTCGCAGGGTTATCCGAAGAAGACCTGAAACAGCAGCGTGGACTGGTAAAAGCGGGAATCCCAGGGGCTGTCCGCCGAAGATCGCAGGACTTTACAGGAATTGCTGGCCGCCATCCCGCCGCCCAACCGAACTACCACACCTAGACAGTGGCTAGCGGTCAATAGAATGTGAGCGGCAAAGCGCTGCTACACGAGCTTTTTTTGTCGTCTAAAGATTTTTGCCAGCGATCTCAAGGCTTGATTCACCGAGTCGTGGTCAGGAAAGATCTTAGCGACGTCCGGATCGATCACCACGATGTTCGTTCCTTCCGCATACTTTCTTGCGTACTTTCCCTCAATGCCTTTGCTGAAATCATATTCTTCAAGCATGTCCGGATCGTTTTGCATTCTCTTCATATTGCTTCCCTTCCTTCTTGGTTGCCTTTCTGGCGCTGATGATTCTGATGTTTCCAACCCTCTCTGTGTGAACAACGACTAGAAGACGATTCCTGTGGGAGTTACCGATCAAAATGAATCTGTCTTCTTCCTCAGAATGCAAGGGATCGTAGATGGTTAGTGACAAGGTGTCCTCAAAAGCCGTGCTTGCCTGTAAAAAGAAATACCGTGTGTTTCAAGATTGTCTTTTGCCTTTTTCGGATCCCATTCAAATAAAAGCACTCGTCATCCTCGGAACTTCATTGTATCTTTCTTGCCAACGGCTTGACAATAATGGGGACAATACAAGGGAACACAGCAATAAGGGGACAGGCTGGTTTTCTGCCTGCCAAACCGCATCGGAGATACCTCGAGTGCCCGCTGGGAATTTCGGAAACAGTTTTCGGTACCATCCGTAGCCTTGACGCAACCAGGATGAATCACTAGAGTGGAGACGAGGGTAAACCAGAGAATGGAAATGCAGGAACGGATACAGACGAATTTAGAAGTAATGTCAGGAAAGCCGGTCATCCGTGGGACTAGGATTTCCATCGACCTGATCGTACGAATGCTTGCCCAGGGGCTATCCGAGCAAGCCATCCTGGATGAATACCCTCGGTTGCAACTGGCGGATATCCGAGCAGCCCTCGATTACGCCGCGAAGGTTCTTTCCCAAGAAGTCGTGCTTCCTCTCTTCGCATCTGCTCATTGATGAAGTTCCTTATCGATGAGTCAAGCGGAAGAGCAATCGTGGATTTTCTCCGTCAGGCAGGACACGATGTCGTCTCGGTGGCAGAAGAATCCCTAGGCTTACCCGATTTGGCGGTAATCAGCTTTGCTGAAAACTCCGGGCGCATCCTTGTCACCAACGACAAGGACTTTGGCGATCTGATTATTCGAAGCAAAGCTCGACTGCCCGGTTTGATTCTTCTGAGATTGCAGGATGAGAGCAGGGAGAACCGGATTCGAGTGATTAGCGCCATGCTCTCCCAAGTTGGTGATACCCTGATAGGACATCTGGTGGTGGCATCAGATTGGCATATTCGCGTTCGCCCTCTCGAGATTGAAGCATAGCCTCTGCCCTAGGAAAGTAGTAGGACCCCAAAGCCCCGAAGTAAAGGGGACGAGCAGGTTTTTCAGCGGCCACCAGAGCCATTTCCGGAACTGAAAGGGGTACAGGCGCCTTTTCGAACGGCAGAAAACGAGCCAGTCCCCATTTCTTTGACCTCCCGCGACCGATCATCTACCCCTCCGAATTCATCTTCCGTATTCCCGAATGAATGCACACCATTTCCTCATAGTGGCTTGACAAGCAATTTGATAGAAATCGAATGCACCTACGAAACCGACGAGGACAAAAAGCTATCTCAAATGCGATTCGTCCTAATTCAGAAGATTGCGGATTTGTGCTTCCAGGGGTGGAAGATCTTTTGAAAGTTTTCTTCCCCATCCACGGAATAGCGCTGAATCCGTTCAATCGCTTCGAGGATGTGACGGAAGCGTTCCTGATCGTCTCTCATAATGGCCGGCCTCTTTCAAAGCGCGTTCCCTTGCCCGTGGGCGCATGCTCTTCTCGGTGATGACATCGACTTTCCGGCTCAAGAGAAGGTTGAGATCCCACCACAAGCCGCCCAAGTCCAGCAGGCTGCGGCCGGGTTCCAGATCTACCAGCAGATCAATATCGCTTGCTTCGTCCCCTTCTCCGCGAGCCCAAGAGCCAAAGATACGGGTTTTTGTCATTAACCACCATCTATACCCCACTCGTAACCACGAACTATGACCCACCCAGTGCGGGGCACTGAAGGTCTGTCATTCGCAAGTCATGGTCGTCATTCTTTCTGCTTGTGTTAGGGTAGCCGCTTACGGTAACTTGGACCTTCGAAAACGATCTGTTAGCCGGCGTTAGCCAAGCGATCGAAGGCGCAGTTGCCAAGGATGGACTTATCAAACAGCCCCTGCCACTCCTCCACTGTCCGGTTACTGGTGATAATGAAGCTTGAGCGGCGGCGCCTGACGATGATCAGTTGATAGGCGCCTGGGATTATTTGCGTCGTTTGGTTAGCCCTCCACGTTTTTTCTGTCCAGTCGGTCGAGCTAGGTAATTCTTCACATTCTGTATCTTCCAGAGAATTGCCGGATGCGCAACAAGGCGACCGGATTCCCCCGGATCGTCTGGAAAGAGCAGCTCCGGTTTCAGTTCTCCCTGTTGTACGGCGGCGATAAACGCCTGCTCATTGGGCTCCAAAGACAGGAATCCGCCGATGGAACTCCAGGCGCGCTCAATGAGTTCCATCCGTGAGGGAGCAGTGCTGGCAAGCATCGGGCTGAGCCGTTCGGTAATGTCCCGGTCGGTCAAGGAAGCTTCAAGACGCGCGCGGGTGTATGTTGACAACGGATGCTCCAGAATGCAAGACAGGGCAATAAACCATCGCCTGAATCGTAACGACTGAAGTATCTCGGCCGTCGATTGGGGCGGATAGGCGATATCCCAGGCATCTCGCCCTGCACCGCGATCAAGCAAGGCCAAGAATTTGCCGATCAGGATCTCTTCCAGGCTGACAACACGGACGCGGGGGCGATCCAATTCGCCGGGTTGCCAGAGGTCGCGTAATTCGGTCCCGGCGATGGGCATGCGAAAGAGAAAGTTCAAATCCACCTCGATCCGTTCCTCCGGACCGACGACGGACCGGTAGAACAGATAATACTTGCGCCCGGCAAATGCGTCGGCTGATTGCTGCACGCGATATCCCTGGCGTCGGGCGAGGTCTGCCACGGCCTGTTCCACCGCAGGCCTGGCTTCCAGCATGGCCGCTCGGTCGAGATGTCCAATGTAGTTATAGTCAAGATCAAGAGAAAGCCTCTGCGGTGGTCCGAAACAGAGGTGCAAAGCTGTGCCCCCCTTCAGGGCGAGGACAGCGCCGAGAAACGGGTGCCGCGTCACATCCGCCGCCATTTCGCCGAGACGGACCACGCCTTCGGCAGGATCAGGTTCCATCTCCGGACCAAGGTTCCACCCCGTTGGCTGCGCTCGGCGTAGAGTCGTGAACGCGGACGGTGCTCCTCCATGCGCATCAGAAGCTCATCAGGCACATGGAAACTACTCTGAAGCCGCTCCAGAAACCAGCCTGTCGCCGCCCAGAGCCTGGCAAGATCGTACCGGCGCAAAACCTCTTCCAGCAGATCAAGATCAAGGGTAGTAAAGCCGGCGGCAGATCGTACCAGTTCCTCCAGGCCGCCAGTCAAAGAGGGACGGTGAAATCCCTCGACCAGTGTCCGCTCGGGGCCGGTCGCCTCCAGCAGCATTCCCTGACGCTCAACCCTGCGCGTTCCGAACTGTTTTCCGGAGCCGGCCTGCATGGGAAGGGGAGAGTCCAGGAAGCGAACGACAAAGCCATCCAGAAGAAGGGGACGGTGGCGCTTGGCAACAAAAAGTGTGCATTGGTTCCATACAGAGTAAGCCGCCCCAAGAAGCTCCAAGGCACTGTGATGGGAAAAGACGCCGGCAGGATGCATCGCCTTCGCCACCAGAAAAGAATCCGGAAGGAATTTTTCAGCCGGAACCGCCGGCGGGACAACAACGTATACCTCCCGGGCCACGCGTTTTAACCGGCCTGTCCTGAGATGGTATTTAAGCCGAGCGACGGCAGCCGGACGTCCCCCGTCCGCTGCCAGTGCCGTGACGGCCTCATCCAGAGAAAAGACCGGATGGCCGGCAAAAAAGTCCGTACTCCTTGGTTGCTGTTTGGCGCTCATACGGGTAAAATTATCCCCTGTTCCGCAGCAAAACGTCAACAGAGCAAAGAAAGACAGATTAAGTTGACGTTTTGAGTAGCTATAGATAGTAATTTTACCTGTTCATGCACGAAATGTAAACGATTAGGAGGATTATCAGGGACGTTGTTCAATTGTTGACTAACTCACCAGACTGCTCTTGAACTGATCTCTTGGTCTGATCTCCTACCAAGGCTTGCCGGGCTGGATAAACAAGAAGCGGGCTACTATTTCAGCAGCCACCAGAGCCAGTCCCCATTTCTGCGCGCCTAAGCAGCTCTCCCCTCCGCTCTGTCGCGCCTGATCTCCCCCCGCCTATTCTCTTTCTCGTTCTCAGTTCCCAATTCCCCGACAAGAGGAAAGGGTATTGGTAGAATAACCTGATGGTGCAATCGTGAAGATCAAAGTCGCCATTTATGAAGCAGCTGAAGGCGGATATTGGGCGGAAGTGCCGGCGATTCCCGGTTGTGCTACCCAGGGAGAAACCTTCGAGGATCTTCTCTTCAATCTCCATGAAGCGGTAGAAGGTTGCCTTTCCACCGATGTCGATTCACCGAGATTATTTGAGAAAAGCCGACTTCTGGAGATTATTGTTTGAAAACCGTCTCCGGCAAAGAGTTTGTGAAGCGCTTCCTTGATCTCGCAGGGAATCCGAGGAAGACCTGAATAACAGCGTGGATGGCCAGAAGCTGGAATCGCAGGGGTTCTCAACCGAAGACCGCTGCACCCGCTGGAATTGCTCGCCACTGTTGGCCGAGATTCCGTCGCCCATCTCGCCCCATCAACCGCCCTACCACGCCTGATCTCCACCTATTCAACTCCAGACCCCGATGCAATACCGCGCGTGGAACGCACCCCGCTCTCACCGCTCAGCTACCCCACCTTGTTTTTACTAACGCATGCACGTCATTTCTCTGTAATTGCTTGACAGGAAATATGGAAGAAATCGAATACCCTCTTGACTAGTAATGCACGGGTTGGTGGCGGAACGATCTCTCCTTGTATAGCCGAATAGTTATCTCGGGTGCGATTCGTCCTGATTCAGAAGATTGCTGATTTGTACTTCCAGGGGCGGAAGATCTTTTTCAAGCACTTGCCAAAGGATCTCCAGGTCAATCTCGAAGTAATCATGAACCAGAATATGGCGCATGCCGATGATTTCTGCCCAGGGAACTTCAGGATGAGAATGGCGGAATTCTGCGGAAAGGCTCCGCGCTGCTTCTCCAATGATGGTTAGGTTGTGGACCATCCAGGTCTGAAGCAACTCTTGCTGATGAAGTTTTCTTCCCCATCCACGGAATAGCACTGAATCCGTTCAATCGCTTCGAGGATGTGACGGAGGCGTTCCTGATCGTCCCTCATAATGGAACAGCCTCTTTTAAGGCGCGTTCCCGAGCCCGTGGGCGCATACTCTTTTCTGTGATGACATCGACATTCCGGCTCAAGAGAAGGTTGAGATCCCACCACAAGCCGCCCAAGTCCAGCAGGCTGCGGCCGGGTTCCAGATCTACAAGCAGATCAATATCGCTTGCTTCGTCCCCTTCTCCGCGAGCCCATGAGCCAAAGATACGGATATTGCCGGCGCCACGGAGACGGGCGATTCGGATGATCTCCTCGCGCTTTTCTTTTAGTTCGATTAATAGGTTGCTTCCAGAGAAATCCATTTCTACGGCAATCCTTTGCTATTGTAGCAAGATCCTGCCTAGGAATCCCCTTTAATAAACTACACCGGGTTTATCATCCGACGATTCATTTTCATCGGGCGGACAATTGTCTATATTCATTCCGGAAAGGAGACAGGCTGGTTTTTCCGTGGCCTCCAGAGCCATAACCAGAACTGAAATGGGGGCTGGCACTTTTCCCAGCGTCAGGGAATGGAAGAAGAGAGTGGAATCTTGTTTCCGCTACAATAAGAGTGATCATGAAAGTGTGCGACTTGGTTTTGCTGATTGAGGCAGATGGCTGGTCGCGCCAGGAACCTTACCTAGCATTTGGAAACAAGCGCAACTGGATGAGAAGAAATAAAATGCCTCACTTTCTTATAGTGATCGAAAAGACAAGCAATAACTACTCGGCCTACTCTCCGGATCTTCCCGGATGCGTAGCGACCGGGGCGACTGTCGAAGCTGTCAGGGGGAATATGCACGAAGCTATCGAGATGCACATCCAGGGGTTGATAGAAGATCGCTTACCTATTCCTGAACCGCACGCCCTGGCGGATTACGTTACTGTTTGATCTGCCCGTCAATTCGCTGCGCTTCTCCTGGAGAACGATAAGACGATCAAGCGCAAAGCATATTCCATTTCTGCGTACCTGAGCAAATCTCCCCCTCTATCTGATCCTCTGCGTTTTTCAACGCATACACGCTATTTCCCTGCAATTGCTTGACAGGCAATTTGGGAGAAATGGAATGCACTCCAATCATGACCTGGCAACCATTCGAATCTTGGCTTGTGGCAAATACGGGGTGCGCGGGATTGCCACAATGCATGATGGCGGTTCCCTCGGCATTCAGTTCAACTGATGATCTCTTCCAAGCCTTGGACGAGTGTCTCGAGTATTTCAGGAGCAAGCTGTGTGATCCGGTCTCCCAGCCGGTCCACAGAGAGAGTCCGCACTTGGCTGATCTTCACCCAGGATTGCTTCGGCAGATTGGGATCCTCCAACTCTAGCGTGAGGGGAAAATCAGCCGCTTGAGGTTGGCTGGTGATAGCCATAGTGATGACGGTCCCGGAGCGTTCGTTGAAAATATCTTGGCTGAGCACGACGACTGGCCAGCGCCTCGCTTGTTCATGCCCCTTCGTTGGGTTGAGATCCGCCCAGAACACTTCCCCTCTCAATACGCAGGCCATTCGCCGAGATCCTCCCCGATCCCTTCATCAGCCAATTGTTGTTCCGCCGTGGAATCCAACCTTAGACATTCTCTTGCCAATCGGGTCCGGTCAAGCCGCTCCAGCTTTTCCGCTACCGCCTCTTGAATGGCTTTGCTCCGATTGGGGAACCGATGCGCGGAGACCAGCTGGTCGATACGGCGAAGAAGCTTCTCCTCGATGGTGATCGCCACCTTGTGGGTACTCATCGTCTGAGTCTCCTCTCTATATGATAAATCATCATACCATGGCAGAGGCCTGTTGTGGATTCTCAGGGACGTTGTTCAATTGTTGACTAACTTACCAGATTGCTCTTGAACTGATCTCTTGAACTGATCTCCTACCAAGGCTTGCCGGGCTGGATAAACAAGAAGCGGGCTACTTTTCAGCAGCCAACCAGAGACGTCTCTATAGTCTGAGAACGAGCCAATCCCCATTTCTCAAGCATCGCTGCGGATCGAGAAGGGACTCTGGTACGAGAACGTCCCGCGCTGCTGAGGATTATCGATAGTTAGTTGACAATTGAACAACGTCCCTAAAAGCCTTCCAATGGGACCGATTCTCGGTTAGAATAGGGATTTGGTAAGAAGGGATGGTTTCATGCGCATGGAATACACGGCAATAGTGAAACAGCAAGGCGATTGGTGGATCGGATGGATTGGGGAGGTGCCAGGCGTAAACTGCCAGGAGCGCGGCCGGCAGGAACTATTGGAAAGTCTACGCGTAGTCTTGCTGGAGGCAATTGAGTTCAATCGGAAAGATGCAATCGCCTCGGCAGGCTCTGAGTATACGGAAGAAAGAATAGCCGTTTCTGCGTGAAACGATCCGAACTGGTGAAACATCTCCGGGCGCAAGGGTGCGAATTCATCAGAGAAGGGGCGAGACATTCCTGGTGGGGAAATCCGATTCAAAATGCGCGTTCTTCTGTTCCGCGTCATACAGAAATCGATTGTTAATGATCTTGCTAGAAAAATCTGCAAAGACCTTGGGATAGAACCAATAAAGTAATCCACCAACGAAGCAATGAAGCGGATGGATGGTAACCGCCGCTGAAGACCGTCTTCACCGTGCGAGTCCCTGCCAACAGGGGGACAGGCTGCTTATTCCGCAGCCACCGGAGCCAATTCCTGCCAGAAAAGGACAGACAGAAGAAATGTATACAGGCGCCTTTTCAAACAGCAGATAACCAGCCAGTCCCCATTTCTCAGGAATCGCTGCGAATCGAGGAGAGGCTCTGGTACAAGAACGTCCCGTGCTGCTGAGGATCATCGAGAGTTAGTTGACAATTGAACAACGTCCCCTAAAGATACGGCAACGCTGCCGCTGCCGGTGGCATAGGCGAAATACAGGGGCAAAAACAGCAATTTCAGTTCCGGCAGTTCAGCATAGGGCGCCATGGAAAGGACAATCCCCTTGGGGCTTTGTGGATAGGTCCGGAGAAACAAATGCAGGCTCCGCAGTCGCCCAGCGGCGCCACTCTTGACCTCTACTGGGCAAATGGCTCCGTTTTGTACGCTTAGATAATCCACTTCTGCGCTGCTGCCCCTTGCCTCGCGGGACCAATAGTACAGTTCTTCCTGACCAGCGCTTGCCATTTCTTGCCCCACGAATTGCTCTGCCAAAGCGCCTTGGTAGATATCCAACAAGTCTGTCTTGGCATATTCCGTCTCTAAAGCCAGCCCGCAAAGGCTCTGCATCAGCCCGATATCGACAAAGACTGCCTTGAACCTGTGCCGCGAAGCGGAATAGCCCAACGGGAGACCTGCTGGATTTGCGGCGCTGACCTGGTGGAAAAGGCGGGCAAAACTCAGGACTTCGAATGCTCTCTTGGCTGTAGGCGGCGTGCCTTGGTCGGACAACGCCGCATATTTGACTTGATGACCGACGTTCCGGGCGATGCTCTTTAGCACACTCTCCAAGACATGCGGCTCCACGCGAGGCCGGTATTTGGCAAAGTCTTGCCGGAAAGCGGCCAGCAGGTTGGTCTGGATCTCTACAGCTTCCCGCAGACGACGGGACCGGGCAAAGGAGAGCACGCATTCCGGCATCCCTCCCACGAACAAATACTGGCGCAACTCTTGCAACAAACTGGCATGCACGCTATCGGAAAGCCGATGCGGCGAGGAGAGGACAATCTCTGCGGCTCGTTGTCTTCCCAAAGCCAGCAGGAACTCGGCAAAGTTCAAGGGCGCCAAGCTGAGAAATTGAACGCGACCCACCGGAAAGGAGAGTTCCCGCATGGCGAATTCGAGCAAAGAACCCGCCGCAACGACATGGAGCTCTGGTCGTTCCTCGTTGAGGTATCGCAAAGCCATGATCGCTCGCGGGCAAGCTTGAACCTCATCGAAAAAAAGAAGGTCTTGACCGGGTCGGATCTCTGAATTCAGCAGGATTTCCAACTCCGACAGAATTCGATCCGCCACCAAGTCCTGGGTGAACACACGGCGCCAGTCGGGTCTTTGCTCGAGGTCAATCCGGTGGACACGATTGAAGTGTTGGCGGCCGAATTCGAGGATCGTCCAGGTTTTGCCAACCTGGCGAGCGCCGCGCAATAGCAGCGGCTTCCGATCCGCTTGTTCTTTCCAGGCGATCAGTTTTTCTTCGAGTAGACGTTTCATGGTTTTTACGAATACAAGGTTATTTTGAAACAGATCTTTTTGAAATGCAAGGGTAATAGAGGTGAAGGCAAGAAAGGACAGCGTCGAGTGGCGAGGCTCGAGTTAATAACCAGACCCCTTCGCTCCGCTCGAGGGAAGGATTCCGCTCCGCTCACATGAGTGAAAAAGTGACATCAAACGGGGACAGGTCACTTTATACCCGGCCACCAGAGCCATTTCGATGGACTGAAAACAAGCCGGGCCCCATGTTTCAAGCATCGCTGCGAATCGAGGAGAGGCTCTGGTACGAGCAAGTCCCGTACTGAAGAGAAGAATTGAGAGTTAGTTGACAATTGAACAACGTCCCTGAAAGAGCGCAACCTGCAAGCGTTGCGAGCAGGCGACCTCTGCGGAGCATCGAGCATCACCGTCAAACAAGAGCGGGAACTTTTCACCCGGCTGGCTCGAGGTTGGTTGATCGATCAAGTGCGGCGTGGATTGTACCTTGGACCGCTCCGGTTGCCGTTGGGCAAAATGGTGACACCCTTCGCGCAAGGACTTCCGGTAGGCAGCAACCTGAAACCAGCGGATGAGGTCACATTTGGGCTTACCCTGCAAAGACGCCGGGAAGTCTCGGTATGCCGGCAGTACACTTACAGCCTGTTGATGCTGACAGTTTCTATCGTGTGATCAAATTGAAAACCCGACCCGAGCAGAAAGGCTTCGTTGCCGACAATGTGTTTTCCATTGCAGAGGCCAAGGTTCACTCGACGTTCGTTCCGCTGGCCATTTACGCCGACCAGAGTCTGGTCGGTTTCACCATGTATGGATTCGACCCGGATGCCTAAGAACGCTGGATCATCCGGCTGATGATCGATCAGGCTTTCCAGGGGCAGGGGTATGGGCGCGCCGCCACTTTGGAAGTGATTCGCCGCATCCGGAAGGAATTCCCAGACTGCCGCGAACTTTTCCTCAGCTTCGAGCCCGAGAACAAGAATGCAGAAAGCCTGTACCTCAGTCTTGGTTTCCAACACACCGGGCGGGTGGAGGAAGAGGAATTGTTGATGCGCCTAGCCTTGGAGTAGAACCTGGTGTAACTGCCTCGGCGGCGAACTTCTTGGAAACTGTTCACTGAGAGAATTCCGCAAACCTCAAGGCTGGAACGAACCCTCAGTTTTACCCAACAACCGCCTCTATCCGCGCGATATACGCTTCTTCGTGCAAGCGATTTGAACTTTTCCCGGATGAGGCGGAATCAAAATAGAGGTTCTTCTCAAACTGAGTGAGCAAAGCCATCTGAGGGTAAACAAGGTCTCTGGGATCATTGAGGCTGATGATAACAAGTCAACTTGGCGCAGCTCGATAGCTCGTGCGTGGGCGGGTTTGAAACCCGCCCCTACGAAAACCATTCCGGCGTAATCCATATCCTTGGGACCGCCGCGCCCCAGTGCGGCAAATCTGGGATCGGGACCGCTCCTGGGACCATCGGCTTTCTTGGGACCGCCGCGCCCCAGTGCGGCAAATCTGGGATCATTCTTAAGGTTATCACTTTCCCTGTGACCATCGGCTTTCCTGGGACCGCGGCGCCCCAGTGCGGCATCTGCAGTAACAAGACGGAAGCCAACCGCTTTGGAGAGCAACCAATCCGGGGGTGGTTTTCCCGCGTCTATCTGCCCCACTTCGAACCAGAACACCCTCCGGGGGCTATTCAGCGCGGAACAGCCTGCGGCAGCATGTCACAGGACACCCTGCCGGGGGCTATCAAGCTGCCGGGGGCTGTCTAGCCGCAGGCTGGCAGGTTGCCCACTTGAAATGAAAAGGAACCAAAGCAGAGACAGCTACGAGTGGCGAGTGGCGGCATGACGCGCTTGCCCACCATCGATTTCCGAGTGATGGAGAGGCGCCTGGTTAGCCAGACCTCTTCAGTCGCGACCTTCTGCTATGATCGAGGGCAAGATGTGTGCCGAGGCTGAAGAGAAGGTTTACCAGGCCTTGCGCCAGGCCGGAATTGCCTACACCCGCCGCACTCACCCGCCGGTCTTCACGGTGGAGGAGGCCGAGCGAGAGTGGGGAACAATCCCCGGGGCGCACTGCAAGAACCTTTTCCTGCGCAACAAGAAAGGGAACCACCACTACCTGGTGATCCTCCTGTCGGCCAAGCGGGTCGACATCCGGCTGCTGGAGAGGCTCTTGGGGGAGGACCGCCTTAGCTTTGGTTCAGCCGAGCGGCTGAAGGAGCGCCTGGGCCTGGAAGCAGGCGCCGTCTCCCCCTTCGGTTTGCTCCATGACCATTCCCAGGCGGTGCGGGTGGTGATCGACCAGGATCTCAAAACCTACGAGCAGGTCAGCTTTCATCCCAACGTCAACACCGCCACGATCACCCTTGGCGTGGCTGATTTCCAACGGTTCCTGACCTCTTGCGGCAACCCGACTCGCTGCTTGGCGTTTCCCGCGTGAGGCGGGGAAAGCAGCAGGGAACGCTGAGAGAGCTGCCTGCCGCCTCACGCATAAGGCATAGCTCGCCTGTGCAAGGGAGAACAAATCCGACGGTCTCCTGGTGACCCAGGCCTCTCCTAAATACGGGGGGAGAGATTCGCTTCCGCCGATGGCTTCTCCCCACCGCGACCCACTGGTTCCCTTTGACTACAGTCGTCCTCATCAGTGGACTACCTTTTGCCGCCTGATCCGTCCCCTGTTCCGCCTCTTCAGCGCCTGCTACTTTTCCCGCCGCCTGGTCCGAGGTTTGGAGAATATACCTCTTCAAGGTCCGGTCATCCTTGCCATCAATCACCCGGCCGTTGCCGATACCCCTTTCGTCGGGACTTGTCTGTCCGGCTGCCGTTCCCCCTATTTCATGGCCGAGGAAGAACTCTTTTTGGACCGCTTCCCTTTCCGACTGATCGCTTCCTTGATTACTCCCCTGG
>JAPLHV010000055.1 GCA_026389455.1 Coprothermobacterota bacterium | reverse complement strand
TCCGGTGGAGAGGGATTCAAAGAAGAGGGATTCAAAGAAGAGGGATTCAAAGAAGAGGAAAGAAAGCGGATCTGGCAAGTTTCCGGCAAGTTGTCAGAAGGTTGCTGGTTGCTTGCTGAATCTGGCATCTCCGGCGCCGGCCACAGGGCCTTCTCGCGGGGGTGCGGATCCTGGTGGGAGGAGAAGTTGCTGATTTGGATATATTCGCGTCCGGCCACAATGTAGCGATAGATGAACCGGTCCGGGCTTGTCTCCAAGTCTTTCACCAGGAGCGCCACATCCACATCGTCGTATGGTAGAACCTCTGCCTTGATCTTCTTGGGCCGATATTCCAGGCGACCGTTGCGATCGGCAGAGCACCACAACCCCTGGAAGAGAAGACGGGCAGCCATCGGCAAATCGGCAAGATACTCGTTCTGGAAGAAACCAGGCTTCAGGTTGCGCGCTCTCATGGAATTTGCATCCTCCTTTTGCTGAAAAACTTCACCATCGGTTTCAAACGTCCACTGGCATCCATCTCCAAGGACAGGCTGGAGATGGTGCGGCTTTCCTCGACGATCTTCCTCTTCATTTCACATCTCCTTTCTCTTTAGGCCTTTTCACGGCTCAGCGAAGGCGCCCACCTTTAGCGCCACCACTACCTGGTCCAAATCAGTGATGGCTGCGGTCAGCTTCTCCAGCTTTCCCTCGATGCGCACCAAGAGATAGGCGGAGACGACGATAGGAAAGCCGAAGTTGGCGATCAGGGTGAGAATGCTTTCCATGATCAGCCTCCCGCCACTTTGCCAAGAAGGGCCAAGGCGCGGTAGACCAAAGAGACCCCTCGATGCGAGTAAGCGGCTGTTGGGGACGGAAGGCGCCATCCTCATAACCGGAGAGCACCCCCAGCTCGAACAAGCGAAGAGCCATGGCCCGGGCCTTTCCTTCCCAGAGGTCAGCAGGGATGTCAGGGAAGAGAGCGTCTGCCTCGTCTTGCTTCAAGACGCTTGGTCCTACTTCCCCCGGGTTGATGGCGATGCGGCAGCGGCGCTTGTCTTGAGGAATGGTTTCCCCCCGGACGATCCGCGAAATAGTGGAGACAGCGCAGTGGCATTTCTTAGCCAACTCCGGGTCGTTCAACTTCGACGCACGCATTGAAATGAAGAGCAAATCTTTTGACCAAACGCTGCTCATACCTTTTCACCTGCTTTCTTTGAAGCTATAACCAGTGTAGGGCAAGAAATCGGAGCAGAACGAGTATTGCGTAATATTTCCGTTTGGCCCGGCAAAGGCTCTCCCAGCTATGGCTGCGTGGATTTGGGGAGGCCCTCGTCTTTTTTTCTCCTGCTGCTTGGACCAGGTCGGTGAGGGCCGGCGGTCAGCTTCTCCAGCTTCTCTTCGATGTGCATCTCTTTCCTCCTTTCTTCCCCGCTGGGTCCATCCCTTGATGGTTTCCCTGGAGGCTGCTGCCCGGGGGTATTGCCTCCTTTTGTCTAGACAGCGAACGGCTGTCTAGATAGATGTAGCAGAAGAGGAAAGTACTGAAGATAAGCCATTTGAGGCACTTCAAAACGGCACCCAGAGCAGCATTGGAGGTTTGTCAAGATGCAAAAACAGCCAAAAGCAGAAAATAATAAATTTGAGGCACTTCAAAACGTCACCCAGAGCAGCATTGGAGGTTTGTCAAGATGCAAAAACAGCCAAAAGCAGAAAATAATAAAAAAACAGCCACTCACTCCATGAAGTGAAATTCCGCATCAACGAAGACTCGCATTCCATCCCTACATGGCGACCATGGAGGGGTCGTAGATGCTAACCATCACGCCGGGGGAAATGGAATTCGCGATCGATGGTTTGGCGCAATCTGGTGGAAAATGGCGGAGCCGGTGGGAAAAAGTGGCCAGATTTATTTTCCCACTTTTCTCGGCCTTCCCAGCCCTCGAGATTCTAATCGTCTTTCCATGATCTTCTCGATTTGGTCCACAAGATCCGATCCTTCGCTACCCTTAGGACGAGCCGCCAGCCAACTTACCCCGTTGCAGCGATCTACGG
>JAPLHV010000095.1 GCA_026389455.1 Coprothermobacterota bacterium | reverse complement strand
GCCATTGATTCTGCCAGCCTGCAGATCAAGCATGCCATCCTGGATCCGATCATAGCCTTTGATCTCAAAGGGTCCATATGTCGGCAAAATCTCTTTGAGCCAAGCATCATTTGAGGAACCGGATTCCGCGCCAAAGATTTTGCCCTTCATATCTTCAAGCTTGGCAATCGGGTTCGCTTTCGTGGTGCATAGAATTGTTCCAGATTCGTAGTAGGGGTCGGCATAATCAAGTTGTGCGGCGCGTTGTGCAGTGATCCAAATACTGGATGCACCCATATCCCACTTTTCTGCAACAAGCCCGGGGACGATGCCAGAGAAGGGAATATCTGTCCACTCCAGCTTAACACCCATCAACTTGGCTACTTCATTAACCATCTCGTACTCAAAGCCGGTTTCTTTCCCGTTATCTTTGAATTCCCAGGGAACATTGCCGAAATTGCCAGCAACCGTGATCACCCGCTCGCTCGGTGAAGAGCTTGGTGTGGGTGAACTGGTAGGAGACGCAGTCGGGGTGGCTGTAGGAGTCGACGGACTGCTGCAACCTGTTAAAAGAAGCCCTAAAACTGTCAGTACTGCCACTGCCGCAAACAACATTTTCCTCATTTAGCCAATTCCTCCTGTTTTCGAACGAAGTCCGCGTCCTGCAACATTTTTTTCACCAAGCTTCCTTTCAATACTATCCTCCCTTCGCTAGGTTTGTTAGTTATATTCCTTCTCCGGCGGAGGCGCGTAGAGTCCGATATGCGCATGGCGCAACTTGAGATCAGCGAAAGCCTCCGCAACTTTCAAGGCGACCGAGGAAGGATCCAACACCACCACGCCCAGCGCTCGTTCCACGTCTTCTGCGTAACCAGCCATCCCGGCGCAACCGAGCACGATCACTTCCGCGCCATCCTCCTCGATGGCCCGACGGGACGCCTCAATGATCCGCTCCTTGGCTCGAGCTGGTTGGGCATCGGCTTCCGCGACGGATAGGCCCAGGGCGCGAACGGAGGCCAGCTTACTCTCCAACCCGAGCTTCCGCGCTTGTTCCTGTTTATGAGCGATACGCTGTATACGGTTGGTGATGATGGTGAATTTGGCTCCCAGCATGCAGGCAACGTGCAAAGTAGTTTCCTGGATGCCGAGGACAGGGATGGTGGAGATCTCGCGGGCGGCAGTGATCCCAGGGTCCGAGAAGCAGGCGATCACCACGGCGTCGTAGCCCTCCTCGTTGGCTTTCTTGATTAAGGGGAGCATTTGGGCGGAGGCGAAAACCTCGTCGTACTCGCATTCTATGGTGATTGGCCCGTGTTCCGGGCAAATCACCGACAGTTCCGTGTCAGGCCGCTTGATCGGCATCAAGGCACGGCGTAGGTGCTCGGTCATGCTGGCCGAGGTGTTCGGGTTGATCACCAGGATCTTCATTGAGAGTCTCCTTCCATCAGGGCACGACCAGCGTGGAAAGCCTTGATGTTCAATTCTAAGAGCTTGGGACGGATGACTTGGGAGATGGCCTCTTCCCAGATGGAAGCGCTGGCCGGGAAGAAGTGGGAGATAGCCCCCAGCAAGACAGTGTTTACTGTCCGTGAGCTTCCGAAAGTGAGCGCGGTGGCCAGCGCGTTGACTTCATAGACATGGGCGACATTCGCTTGTAAAGTGGCTAAGATCTGTGACGGCGAAGGGTAAGCCATTTGACCGGTCGTCACCGCGATGGGGTGGATCTCCTGCGCATTGACGATCACGGTTCCCTCCGGCTTCATGTAGGGGAGGCGCCTGACGGCCTCCAAGCGCTCAAAGGCAAGCATGTAATCGATCTCGCCGAGACCGACCATTGGCGCATGCACTGCTTGATTAGACCAGCGGATGTGGGAGATGACGGAACCGCCACGCTGCGCCAATCCCAAGACGTCGGATTTTTTCACCTCGTAGCCAGAGGCGAGGCCGACATTGCTAAGAATGTCACTTGCCACGACTGTGCCCTGGCCGCCCACCCCGCAGACGAGGAAATTGATGGCATTCATTCCGCCGCTTCCTTCCTGTCGGTTTGGCTGATCGCGCCTACCGGGCATACTTGCGCGCAAATCCCGCAGCCGTTGCAAAGAACCGGGTCGATCCCGCTCTTGCGGTGGTTGTTCTTGGGGTTGCGCTCCTCGATCTTGATCACTGCCGGACAGCCAACCCGGGTACAGGAATCGCAGGCGATGCACTTGGCTGGGTCGATGGTGTAGGCTGGTTTGGGATTGCGCGTCACGAAGATGCATTCCCCTTTGGCAATCAGGACGGCGGGGCCGTCCTCCCAAACCAGGCACTCCTTCAAGGCGGACTCCACATCCTTGACGCGGAAGGCGTCCACCTCCTTCACCAGCTTGACGCCCATGGCCTGACACAGCTTGGCCAGGTCGACCCGCTCCACCGCATCACCCATCAGGTTATGGGTCATTCCGGGGTGGTCCTGATGGCCGGTCATGGCAGTGGTGGCGTTATCCATGATCAGGACCGCGCCGGTACCGCGGTTGTGAACCATGTCCAGCAAGGGAGCCATTCCGGCATGGAAGAAGGTTGAATCGCCGATTGTGCAGACACCCCGTTCGGGGGATTTTGCGGCGGAGATGCCTTGCAGTTGGCCTATGCTGGAGCCCATCGAGCCCATTGTATGTTGCGCCTCGAAGGGAGGGAGGCAACCGAGGTTATAGCAGCCGATGTCGCCGGTTACCGGGACTTTCATCTTATTCAACAGATAGTAACTGGAACGATGCGGACAGCCTGGGCAGAGAACGGCAGAGCGGACTGGCAGTTCGCCCAGGTCGATCACTCTTCGCTCCTTCCGCTCTCCTGCGGGAAGTAAGCCTGCCTCGATGGCACAGGACCGCATGGTCTCGGGGAGGATCTCGTCGTAAGTGGGAAAAATATCCTTGCCCCGCACTTCCAAGCCCATTGCTTTAAGCTGCAACTCCAAGAAAGGCTGCAACTCCTCGATCACCACCAGGGTGCGGACCTGACTGGCGAAATGGCGAATCTTCTGTTCCGGGAGAGGATGAACCATGCCCAACTTCAGCAGAGATGCGTGCGGGAAGACCTCGCGAGCGTACTCAGCGACGATGCCCGAGGAGATGATGCCTAGCTCGGTCTCTCCCCAATCGATCCGGTTGATGGCCGTTTCCTCCGCCCAGGTTTGCAGGTCTTTCATGCGCTGCTCGATGATCGGTCTCTTTGCTCGGGCAAAGAGCGCGTTGCAGTTATACTTGGCGATATTTCGGGGGAAAGGCTTGGCCTGTGGTGGGTTATCTACCCGCTTCCCCAGGTTGACGATAGATTTGGAGTGGGCGATGCGCATTCCCGAACGGACGATGAAAGGAGTGTCAAACTTCTCAGCGAGATCCAGGCCGAGGACGACCATATCTTTGCTCTCTTGGGAGTCAGCCGGTTCGAGCATGGGAACCTTTCCTAAGATAGCATACCAGCGGTTGTCCTGTTCATTCTGAGAGCTGAACATGCCGACATCATCGCAGACGACGACCACAAGGCCGGCTTCCAGGCCTGTGTATGGCAGGTAGAAGAGGGAGTCGGCCAATACATTCATGCCTACCGACTTGGTCGTCACCAATGCCCGCACCCCCGAATAAGCGGCTCCGGCAGCTACATCCATGGCCACTTTCTCATTGGTGGACCATTCCGCGTAGAGCACATCTTTGTAGAGATCGGCAACCACTTCCAGGATCTCGGAGCTGGGTGTGCCCGGATACCCCGTGGCCACCCCCACCCCACCTTCATACGCCCCGCGGGCGATTGCCTCATTCCCGCTGAGCAATACTCTTTGGCCTTGCACAGACATCACCTCAACTCAATTAAAGAATCCACTGCAACGACTCCCTGCTGATCCGGCAAGACCAGCAAGGGGTTGATATCGAGAGAACGGATAGCGTGACCCCAATCGGCAGCCAAGCGGCCGACTTGCACAAGGGTGTTGGAGAGAGCGGTTAAGTCGCCGCACGGCTTTCCTCGGAACCCCCGTAAGAGAGGGGCGCCCTGGATCTCGCCGATCATCTCTGCTGCCATGAAGGAGGAGATTGGAGGAATTCGAAGAGAAGCGTCCTTCAAAAGCTCAACCAGGACACCCCCCATGCCGAAGGCAACGACCGGACCGTAATCCTGATCTGTGCTAATCCCGACGATCACTTCCGCAATCGCGCCGCTGATCATTTCAGCAACTAAGACGCCCTCCACGGTGGCGCCGGGAACACGCGCCAGCACGTTGGCAAGGATGCGCCGGTAGGCTTGGAGCAAGGCTTCTTCATTGCTCACAGCCAGCTCCACCCCTCCGGCCTCTGTTTTATGGGCAACTTGCGCAGAGTGAATCTTGAGAACTACCGGCCATCCGATGCGAAATGCCGCCTGGAGGGCCTCTTCCTCGCTGCCGGCAAGCACCTCCCGAGGAGTGCGGATGCGGTAAGCGCGCAACACGCGCTTGGCCTCCAACTCGCTGAGGAAACCGTGCTTGCCTGCGAAGAACCCGGTCAAGTCCTCCTCGGGCGGACTTCCTTGCGGTTCATCAGAAGGCAGTTGACGAAGCATTCGGGCATGGTTAAAAAGGCTGCGCAATGCCACCAGGCTCTCGCGCGTCCCCTGCAACAAGGGTATTCGACCCCTCTCGATAATGGTCCGGATCGGACCATCGGATCCGGAAGAGAGGTTTGAGAAGAGTACGATGTTCTTCCCGCTGCTTTGCCTGACCTGTACGGCGGCGCGAGCTACGGCAGCGTACTGTTCGCTTTGTTTGGGGGCCAATGTGCTGGTGATATCGAGTGAGACGGCTACTAGATCCACCTCCGCCTCCTTCGCCAAAACCTCCATGCAGTGTGGGTAGGTCTCACTCAAGTCGCCGACCCCCCAAGCATCGAGGGGGTTGGAGATGCTGCTGAAGGGGGGCAGCGTTGCTTCTAAAGAAAGGCGAGCATCGTCAGAAAGAGCCGGGAAGAAGAGCTTCTCCCCATCTGCAAGATCTGCGACCAGACCGATCTCGCCACCGGAAACGGTGATCAAGCCGACGCCTTCTCCTTTCGGCCAATTCTCTCGAGCGTGGAGGAAGAGTAGGGCTGATTCCAGCAGCTCATCGAGGTCATTCAACCGGACGATCCCTAGTTGGCGGAAGAGCGCGTCTTGAACACGGTCGGAACCGGCCAAGGCGCCGGTATGGGCAAGCGTGGCCCGTTGAGCCACTGCGGAACGACCTACTTTCAGCAGAAGGATCGGCTTGTTCCGTTGGCGTGCCATCTTGGCAACTTGAAGCAAACGGTTGGGTTGCCGGAAGCCTTCAATGAAAGCCAAGATCACTGCGGTGGCAGGATCTTCAACCAGATATTCGATAAAATCACAAGAATCGAGGGCAGCCTCGTTGCCGGTGGAGATGATCTTGCTGAAACCGATCCCCCTGCTTGAATTGGCCAGGGCAAGACAGATCGATCCGCTCTGCACGACGGCTCCCACAGAACCTGCTTGAATCTGCGGATTGATGGGGGCGCTGTAGGCGCCTACTCGGTCTGTTAGGTTAGCAAAACCGACGCAGTTCGGACCAATCAGTCGAAAACCTAATTGCCGGCAGACGGCAGCCAGTTCTCTTTGGAGCGCTTCACCCGCTTCACCCGCTTCGCTGAAGCCACTGGCGAAGGCCCAACCGCAATCGATGCCGCGCCTGCTGCATTGTAGGATGGTGGGGATGACTGCCTCCGCCCGAAGGCAAATAGCAGCGAAATCAACATCCCCAGGGATTTTTTCAACACTTGGAAAACAGCGAAGCCCGAAGACGGTTTCGTGTTTTGGGTTGACCGGGTAGATCTCCCCCGAAAAAGAGAGCGTGCGAAGATTCTCGACCACATTTGCGCCTGCCCCGCCGCCCTCGGAAGCTCCGATCACGGCGATCGAACGCGGTGCGATCAAACGGCGCAACTCGTCTCTACTTTTCGGCAATTCCGTCATCGAGTATTCATATTCTCAATATCACGCTGCCGCGGGCTGTCTAGCTGCCACGGGTTGATGTGTTGCATTGAATGAAACGCCGTTCTAAAATCAACCTGATCTTACGGCTCTATGACCAAGGATGTCAAGAGAATTCAATGAAGGTGGAACAGCGTTCCGCCTTCCGTGACAAAAAGGCCGGGCTGCAAGGAAATGCCGGATATTTCAGCGGCAGAGAGAACAGAAGGAGATGACAGAGAGAAAAACCAATCCGGTCCAATGCCTCGAGAAAGCGCTGATCCTGCTGGCTGAACTTGCTCGAGTGCCGAAGGATATCGACCTTAAAGAGGTGTCGCGCCGCGCCAACCTCTCTAAAAGCACGGCATCGAGATTGTTGGCCACGATGGAGCAACGGGGCATTGTCCGGCAAAATCGGTTGAGCCGGCGATTCAGCTTGGGACCTGACCTCATTCGCCTGGGCAGTATCGCCTCGGACCAGTTGGGACTATCCGAACTCTCTCACCCTTTCTTGGAAGAGTTGATGGAAGTCTCCGGAGAGACAACATCGCTGGCAATTCTAAGTAACAACCAGGCGCTCTACATCGATCAAGTACTCAGCTTGAGCATGATCCGCTCTTTTCCCCCAGTTGGCACGCACATCGACTTGCACTGCAGTGCAGTGGGAAAAGTCCTCTTGAGCGAATTGCCACCTGACCAGATCCAACGAGTCTTCCAGGAGAGCGGGTTGGCTGCCTACACCGAGAACACCATCACCAATCCCAATCAGTTGCTCCAGCTTCTGGAGGTCGTACGCAAGAGCGGTTATGCCATGGACTTAGAGGAAAAAGAGATCGGAGGAGTCTGCATCGCTGCGCCCCTGCGCAATTATGCCGGACAGATCGTCGCGGCGGTTGGCATTTCCGGGCCTTCTAATCGCATCACCGCCGAGAAGCTTCAGTCACTTGCGCAGCGTGTGGTCCAGGCTGCCAAGAAGGCCTCGGCTCAGCTTGGCCACGCATTGTCCGACCAAAGATATAGTAAGCTGGAAGACTAATATCCCCCCGTTTTAGATGGAAAGGAGAGTGGTATGAAATCACTATCGCAACAAGCAGTCCGGATGCCGGCCTCTGGGATTCGCGAGATCATGGATCTCGCCTGGAAAACGCCCGGTTGCATTCACCTGGAGGTTGGCCAACCTGACTTTCCAACCCCTGCTCACATCGCCGCTGCAGGCATCCGTGCCATTGAAGAGGGTTTAACCCAATACACCTCTTCGCGCGGAATTCCTCCTCTTCGCGAAGCGATCTGCCGAAAATTGCGAGAAAAGAATGGAATCGAAGCCTCCGAGGAGAACCTCACCGTTTGCCCGGGAGCCGTTATGGCCCTTGATTCCTCGATCTTGGCCGTAGTGGAACCCCAGGATGAAGTGCTGCTGGCAGACCCAGGTTGGCCGAACCCGGAGATGATGGTGGAACTAATCGGCGCCACTCCCGTTCATTTCAATCTTTTCCCGGAACGAGGCTTCCTTCCGGATACGAGCCAGATCGAATCACTGGTCAGCCCTCGAACCAAAGCCATCGTTTTGAACAGTCCTTCCAATCCTACCGGTGCGATTTTCCCCCGTTCGCTGACAGAGGAGATCTATCGAATCGCTCAGCGACACGACCTTTACATAATTTCCGACGAAATCTACGAGGATCTGGTTTTTGAGGGGGAGCACTTTAGTTTAGCTCGCTTGGACCGAGATGGCCGTGTTATCAGCGTCTTCGGCGTATCCAAGAGTTACGCCATGACCGGATGGCGACTGGGTTATGTGTTTGCCCCGAAGGCGGTTTCGGCCGTCATCACTAAGTTGCAAGAGCCATTCGTCTCCTGCGCCTCTTCGATCTCCCAGGCCGCGGGAGTTGCCGCCTTGAACGGTCCCCAGGAGGATGTGATCCAGATGCGCGAAGCCTACCGCCGCCGCCGCGACATCGCCGTGGAAGTCCTTCAGCGCTACGGCCTCTATGAGTACACTCCGGGAGGCGCCTTTTATGTGATGATTCACGTCGGCCGTCTGGGCAACGATTCTCGCGAGATCGCCAAGCGACTGCTAGCGGAAACCAAAGTGGCGGTCGCCCCTGGTTCGGCCTTCGGCCGCAGCCTATGCCAGTACGTGCGGGTAAGCTTGGCAAACAGCGATGACGCAATCCGCGAGGGCGTGGAACGAATTTGTCATTTCGTAACCAGTGGAGGGAACATGTCTACTACGCCTTCCTGCTCGTAGCGCTCTCTTCCCTGTCTCGTAAAAAAAAGCCCGGGGCAAAAAGCCCCGGGCTTGCTATTCTTCTGATCGGATTTCGTCAGCGTGGGTCTCCGCTTAAGAGACGAACGTATTGCACCCGTTCGTATCCTTCGGAAGCGCCAATGGCCTTGCGGCTCATGCTCCCGCGCATTTGCTCGACCGACTCGTAATCATGCTCTTCCATCCAGTGCGCCATCGCCTCCAGAAGCTTCTTCAGGTGGTTGACGCCGTGTTTCAACAGGGCTGAGGCCATCATGGCCACCTTGGCGCCGGCCATCATGCACTTCAAGACATCGCTGTGCGCGTAGACTCCGCCGGTAATCGCCAGGTCCGCTGAGATCTGCCCATAAAGCAAGGCCGTCCACTGCAAGCGCAGGCGCAATTCTTCCGGGGTAGAGTATTGAAGATTGGTCACGACTTCAAGCTCTTCCAAATCGATGTCCGGCTGATAGAAACGATTGAAGAGAACCAGTCCGTCCGCCTTGGCTTGATCGATTTCCAGGGCCATATTTCCGATGGCACTGAAGTAGGGGCTCAACTTTACCGCAAGAGGGATATGCAGCTCCGATCGTACGGCTTTCACCAGATCCAGGCATTTCGACTCTACGGAATGACCGGGCTCTTGAAGATCGACCGGGATATCGTAGATGTTCAATTCCAGGGCATCGGCTCCGGCCTGTTCGATCTCCTTGGCGTAACGTACCCAGGATCCCAGGGTTTTTCCGTTCAAACTAGCAATCACAGGGATCGAGAGGGCTGCTTTGGCTTTTTGAATCGACTCCAGGTATCGTTCGGATCCCCTGTTGTATTGCTCAAGATCCGGAAACACGTTCAGAGCTTCGGCAAACCGATCGGTCCCCAGAGAAAGTTGCTGGTCCAGCTCCAAGCTGTCTTTGGTGAACTGCTCCTCAAAGAGAGAGGGCAGAACTACCGCACCCGCACCCGCCTCCTCCAAACGAAGGAGGTTATCCAGCTTTTCCGACAACGGAGAGGAAGAGGGAATAATCGGACTTGGCAAGGCCAGCCCGAGGTAGGTGGTCTTCAAATCAATCATTCCGGAGGGCTTTCTGGGTTAGGCCGCACGGGCATGGCTGCCAGATTCTGGTACAAAGCCCAACGCGAAGCGACGTCCTCCTCCGCCAAGGCCAGGAGTTTTTCTGCCCGCTCTGGCTCACTGGCTTTGAGCATCGAATAGCGTGTCTCGTTGTAGATATATTCCGCCAGAGGAAGGGTTGGTGGTTTGGAGTCCAATAAGAACGGGTTTCTTCCCAGTTTCAGCAGCTCCGGGTTGTAGCGCAAGAGCGGCCAATAGCCGGAGCTAACCGCTTTCTTCTGCTGGTCCAAGCCATGGATCAAATCCAAACCCTGGTTGATGCAGTGGCTGTAAGCGATGATCAGGGATGGCCCCTCAAAGGCCTCTGCCTCCAGGAAAGCTTTAATAGTTTGACCGTCATCTGCGCCCAGAGCGATGCGCGCCACGTAGACGGTCCCGTAGGAGATGGCCATCATGGCCAAGTCTTTCTTGCGCGTATCTTTACCATTGGCGGCGAAACGCGCTACGGCGCCGCGCGGGGTAGACTTGGACATCTGTCCGCCGGTATTGGAGTAAACTTCGGTGTCCAGCACCAAGGCATTGACATTTCGTCCTGAAGCAAGCACGTGGTCCAAGCCGCCGTATCCGATATCGTAGGCCCACCCGTCTCCACCCAGCGCCCAGACGCTCTTTTTCACCAGGGTGTCAGCGATGGCAATCAACTGCTGGGCTTCCGCGCACTCAAGAGAAGCCAATGCCAGCTTCAGCGCCGCGACCCTTTCCCGCTGCAGACGCATTCCTTCCTGGCTGCTCTGCTCTGCCTGCAAAAGGCTATCCACCAATTGCTCGCCAAGAAAAGGGGTCAAGCGCAGGAGCAGGTCGCGGGCGAAATCGGCCTGTTTATCGATGGCCAGCCTCATCCCGAGCGCGAACTCGGCCGCATCCTCGAAGAGTGAATTGGACCAAGCCGGTCCGTGCCCCTCGGCGTTCTTTGCCCAGGGCGTAGTGGGAAGGTTTCCTCCGTAGATCGAGGAACAGCCGGTGGCGTTTCCGATAATCGCCCGGTCGCCGAAGAATTGGCTGAGCAGTTTTACATAAGGTGTCTCTCCGCAACCGGCACAGGCTCCCGAGAACTCGAAAAGCGGCCGGAGCAGCATCACGTCGCGTACCTGATTCAGTTTCAGTTTGCTTCGATCCGCCTCGGGAAGGCTCAGGAAGAAAGCCCAGTTCTCTACCTCCTGGGCGCGTAGGGGAGGTTGCGGTCGCAGATTGATCGCCCGCAAACCGGCTTCCTTCTTATTCTTGGCCGGACAGTTTTGAACGCAAAGGCCGCAACCAGTGCAGTCCTCAGGCGCTACTTGAATGCTGAAGGAGGCGCCGGGAAACTCTTTCCAGCGCGCCGGGGCAGACTGAAAGGCAGCCGGAGCGCCCTCCAGCAGCGCACTGTCATATACCTTGCCGCGAATCGTGGAATGCGGGCAAACAATTGAACATTTCCCACATTGGATACAGATAGCGGGATCCCACACAGGAATCTCCAAGGCGATATTGCGCCGTTCCCATTGGCTCGTAGCGCTGGGGAAAGTGCCGTCTACCGGCATCGCGCTGGTGGGGACTGAATCGCCGGCCAGAGCGATGATCGGCGCCAGGGTATTCTGCACGAAAGCCGGCGCTTCCAAGGGAACCGGCCGGCGGATAGCGAAGGATGAGTTGGCCTCGCTGGGCGCCGTCACCTGATGAAGATGCGCCAAGGCATGATCAACCGCCTCGAAGTTCATCTTCACCACTGCTTCGCCTCGTTTGCCGTAGGTCTTGCGGATCGATTCTTTGATTTTTTCGATGGCTAGATCAACCGGAAGAACCCCACTGATGGCGAAAAAGCAGGTCTGCATGATCGTATTGATGCGATTGCCCATTCCGCTATCTTTGGCTACCCGGTATCCGTCGATCACATAGAACTTCAGCTTCTTGTCCAATATGGAACGTTGTACCTGGCGTGGAAGGCGATCCCAGACTTCCTCCGGCCCAAAGGGGCTGTTCAGGAGAAAGGTCGCCCCTTCCTCGGCATTGCGAAGAAAGTCGAACTGTTCCAGGAAGAAAAATTGGTGGCAAGCGATGAAGTTGGCCCGGTTGATCTGGTAGGTGGAATGGATCGGCTTGGGTCCGAAACGTAGATGTGAGACTGTAACCGTCCCAGCCTTCTTAGAGTCGTAGAAATAGAAGCCTTGCGCATAGTTCTCCGTCTCCAGGCCGATGATCTTGATCGAGTTCTTGTTGGCGGAAACGGTACCATCCGACCCAAGTCCGTAGAATAGACAACGGAGGGTGCGGGGATCCTCGGTGGAGAAGGATGGGTCATAGGGCAAGCTGCTATGAGTGACATCCTCCTGGATGCCGATGGTGAAGTGATTCTTTGGTTGTTCCTTGGCCAGCTCATCAAAAACAGCTTTTACCATGGCTGGCGTAAACTCTTTGGAAGAAAGGCCGTATCGCCCGCCGATGATGCGGGGCCTGGCTGGAAATGGAACCTGCCCATCTTCAGTGGCCTCGGCAATGGCCGAGAGGACATCCAAATAGAGGGGGTCGCCAATCGACCCCGGTTCCTTGGTGCGATCCAAGACGGCGATCTTACGGGTAGTGGCAGGAAGGGCAGCGATGAAGTCGCGAACCGAGAAAGGCCGGAAAAGGCGGACCATCAACAAGCCTAATTTTTCCCCGCCTGCTAGCAGTTGGTGAACCGTTTCCTCGGCAGCTTGCGCCCCGGAACCCATCATCACAATGACGCGTTCGGCATCGGGCGCGCCGACATAATCGAAGAGATGGTAAGAGCGACCAGTGACTTGCGCAAAACGCTCCATAGCATCGCGAACGATCCCGGGACAATCCAGGTAGAAGGTGTTGCATGCTTCCCTGGCCTGGAAAAAGACGTCCGGGTTCTGAGCGGTGCCGCGAATGAAGGGATGATCGGGAGACAAAGCCCGGCTGCGGTGTTCATCGATGAAGCGATCATCGATGATGGCGCGCAACTCCTCGGCGGTAACCTGCTCAACGCGGGCTTCCTCGTGTGAAGTGCGGAAGCCGTCGAAGAAGTGAAGGAAGGGGACACGGGATCGCAGGGTGCTGTCTTGGGCGATCACCGCCAGATCCATTGCTTCTTGGGGCGAGTTGGAGGAGAGCAAGGCAAAGCCTGTGGTTCGCGTAGCCATCACATCGCTATGGTCGCCGTAAATGGAGAGAGCGTGCGTGGCCACAGTGCGCGCCGCGACATGGATGACGGTAGAGGTGAGCTCACCGGCCATCTTAAACATATTGGGAATCATCAGTAAAAGTCCCTGGGAAGCAGTGAAAGTGGTGGCAAGGGCGCCTGCCTGGAGCGCTCCATGAAGGGCGCCGGCTGCTCCTGCTTCACTCTGCAGCTCAACCACCTGGGGGATCGTGCCCCAGAGATTCGGTTTGCGTTGAGCAGACCACTGATCGGAAAGCTCACCCATTGGTGAGGAGGGGGTGATCGGATAGATGGCGATCACCTCGTTCAGTTGGTAGGCTGCGTAGGCCGCAGCTTCGTTGCCGTCAATCATTAAGATCGGTCGAACCATTCACTTCTTCCTTCCTAATCCTGTACTTGGATTCTTACTGGCCAATTTCGTTCACGCTCAGCAGCAAGAACAACCCTTGCGCTATGGAGCCGGATTTCTTGGACAATGGGGGCAGATTAGACCTCCGGTCCGGATAGACCTCCGGTCAATTCGGACCGGAGGTCTATCCGGAAATCTGTCCCCATTGTCCCCCATTGCATTGCACGGCGAAACACGAATGCATGGCCTCGCCGGTAGTGTAACATAACACGCTGCCGCGGGCTGTCTAGCTGCCGCGGGCTGTCTAGCTGCCGCGGGCTGTCTAGCTGCCGCGGGCTGTCTAGCTGCCGCGGGCTGTCTAGCTGCCGCGGGCTGTCTAGCTGCCGCGGGCTGATTAGCTGCAGTGGCGTCTTCATTCCAAAGTATTGAGCGACCGGTTGTATCTTCTGACGATTTAAGGTAGAATGCAAAACGGAAGACAAGTGTGGTTGCAAGCGGCAACCACAGATCTTTTCTTCTTGGGTTAGGGCCCAAACCCTAGCCCATTTTATATTCCTATTCGTCTCGGGAAAAGGGGAAGATGGCAGCCTGGTGAGCCACGGACCGCCAAAGCAGGAATCCCAAGCTGAGTAGACTTAGCAGCATACCCAACGAAAACAACCAACTGCGACGATTCATCATGATCATCCACTCCTATGTTTTCTCTTCTCGGGCAAAAGGAATGCCAAGCGCCGCCGGCGCCCCCAGATGCCGTCTTGCCGTCTCACGTGTGGCAAAGACCAAGACCAGGATGGTGGCCACATACGGGGTCATGTTCAAGAAGAATGACGGTACAGCCAAACCTAAGGCTTGCGCTCTAAACTGCACCGCATCTACCAAGCCGAAGAGGTATGAGCCCAGCAATGCCTTGAAAGGATCCCAGGAAGCGAAGATGACCAAAGCGATGGCGATCCACCCGCGGCCGGCCACCATGTTCTCCAGCCAGACAGGGGTGTAGGCAAGGGACAAATACGCTCCACCGAGGCCGGCTAGGCAGCCGCCCAAGAATGTATAGAGGTAACGGATCCCGGCCACGCTGATTCCCATGGCGTCGGCTGTGGCAGGGTTCTCCCCTACCGCCCGCATGTGCAGGCCGGGGCGAGTGCGGTAGATCCAGAAAGACAAGATGGGTATTAAAAGGTAGGAAATGTAGACGAGTGCATCTTGTTGGAAGAAGACTTCCCCAAGGAAAGGGATCTGCGAGAGGAACGGAAAGTCAAAGGGCCGAAAATAGCCGGCGATCGGAACCCCGATCACTACTTTGCCGATGAAACCGGAAAGACCCATGCCGAACATGGTCAGAGCCAAGCCGCTGACGACCTGCTGGGCTCGCAGGGTGATCGTCAGGAAAGCATGTATCAGAGCCAGGAGACCCCCTGAAATGATCGCTGCCAAGACCCCCAGCCACGGGTTGTTGGTCATTGAACAGATGAGAAAACCGGTCAGGGCGCCGATCAGCATCATCCCTTCCAAGCCGAGATTGAGTATGCCGGTCCGTTCGGCCAGGATCTCGCCGAGGGTAGCGTAGAGAATCGGGGTGCCGGCTTTTATCGCCGCGGCCAAGGTGGCAAGAACGACATCCCAGGTCATGCTCTGCCCCCTTTCCAGCGCAAGCGGTAGCGCGTCAGGATGTCACCGCCCAAGAGCAGGAAAAGAATCAACCCCTGAAGGATGAGCACCAGCGAGTCGGAAAGGCCGAAGGCGCGTAATGAATATCCCCCCACCAGCAGTCCGCCGAAGAGGAAAGAGACAGCGATGGTCAGCCAGGGATTGAAGCGGGCAAGCCAGGCGATAATAATGGCTGTGTACCCGAATCCTGGCGAGATGGCCGGTTGGAGCCGGTGAATGACGCCGGAGATCTCGCCCATCCCGGCCAGACCGGCCAGACCGCCGGAGATGGCGAAGACCAGGAGAATGGCGCCGGGGATGTTCATGCCGGCGTAGCGAGCGGCTTGGGGGTTCTCCCCGATGATGCGAATCTCGTAGCCTACTCGGGTGGATTTCAGCAGAAAGTATAGGAAAAGAGCGGCCAACACAGCAAAGGCCAAGCCAAGGTGAATCCTGGTTCCTGCCAATGTTGGAAGCCAGGCTCCTTCCCCGAAGGGGGCTGTGTAGGGGAAACCATACCCGAGAGGGTCTTTCCATGGGCCATAGATCCAATACTGGAACCAAAGGATAGCCACATAGTTGAGCAGCAGCGACGTGATGATCTCGTTGACGTTGAGTTTTGCTTTCAGCAACCCCGGGATCAACCCCCAAAGCGCGCCGCCCACCAGAGAGGCCAGTACCATCAATGGAATCAACCACCAGCCTTGTCCCTGCGGGAAAGCCAGGGCGATCCCTCCAGCGGCGAAGGCGCCCATGTACAGTTGCCCTTCCGCGCCGATGTTCCAAAGGGTGGCGCGAAAGGCGATCCCTACGCCCAGGCTGCAAAGGATCAGCGGGATCGTTTTCACCATTGTCTCGGAGAGAGCATAACCCGAGCCGAAGGCGCCCACGAACATCTCGCGGTAGGCTTCCCAGGGGTTTGTTCCAGAGAGTGCGATGATGATTGCCCCCATCAGCAATGCCAGAATGATGGCCAGCAATGGCGCCAGCGCCGAGAGCAAACGAGAGGATTGCGCGCGCTTTTCCAGGAAGATGCTCATGCTTGGGCCCTGATCCCCGCTGGCACAGGCTGTTGTATCTCACCTTTTTTTCCAGCCATCATCAAGCCGATGGTTTCAATCTGATCTGCATCAGCAGGGACTTCCCCCATGAACTTTCCCTCATAGATCACATCGATTCGATCGGAAAGTGCCAATAGCTCATCCAGATCCTCAGAGATGAGGAGGATCGCAGCTCCTTTGCTTCGCTGCTCCAAGAGCATCTGGTGTACGTCCTCAGTAGCTCCTACGTCTAAACCGCGGGTCGGATGCACGGCGATCATCAGCTCGGAGAAAGTGGCGATCTCCCGGGCCAGGATCAACTTCTGCACGTTTCCCCCGGAAAGCAGTTTGACCGGCGTCTCCAAGCTGGGGGTGGAGATCTGGAACTGCTTGACCAGCTTTGCAGCGAACTCGCGGATGCGGCCCAGGTTGAGTAGAGGGCCGTTCTTGAAGGGTTCGACACGGTAGCACTTCAGCATCAAGTTATCGAGCACACAGAGGTTAGGCGCTGTTCCGGCGCCCTTGCGGTCCTCCGGTATGTGCGCCACTCCCTGGTCAATTACTTGTCGCGGACTGTTGTTGGTCACATCTTTTCCGTTGACCAGCACTTTCCCACTGGTGGCCGAGCGCAGGCCAGTGATCACCTCTGCCAACTCCCGCTGGCCGTTTCCGGCTACTCCGGCGATCCCGACGATCTCTTTTGATCGAACCGAGAGGCTGATATCGCGCAGAGCCGGGAGTCCTTTGTCGGAGAGGGCATGGAGATTGCAGAAAGAAAGGACTTCGTCGCCGGGGGTGGCTTTTTCTTTGTGCAACTCAAAGAGCATTTCCCGCCCCACCATCAAACGCGCCAGCTCGGTGGGATTGGTGTCTTTGGTGTTAACCGTGGCGATGCGCTTCCCTTTGCGCATGATGCTGATCCGGTCGGAAAGGCTCATCACCTCTTCCAGCTTGTGGCTGATGATTACAAGCGTATGGCCGGCCTTGGCCATCTGCCGAAGGGTCGCAAAGAGTTCCCGCACTTCTTGGGGAGTCAAGACAGCAGTCGGTTCATCCAGAATGAGGATCTTCGCCCCGCGATAAAGAGATTTGAGGATCTCCACCCGCTGTTGCTCGCCCACTGATAATTGCCAGATCTTGGCGTGAGGGTCCACCTGGATGCCGAAGGATTGGGCTACTTTCCCTACTTCCGCCTCAAGCTTGCGTTCATTGAGCAAGAAGCGTGGTTTGTTGAGCCCAAGGGTGACATTTTCGGCCACCGAATAGGGCGCCACCAACATGAAATGCTGGTGAACCATCCCGATCCCGGCGTGGATCGCGTCGCGCGGCGAGCGGATCAGCGCTTTCTCCCCGTCGATCCGGATGGTCCCGGCATCGGGGCTGTAGATCCCAGCTAGCACGCACATCAAGGTCGTCTTTCCGGCGCCGTTCTCTCCAAGAAGGGCGTGGATTTCCCCCTCGCGAATGTCTAAATCCACGCCATCGTTGGCGATTACGCCGGGGAACCGCTTGAATATCCCCTCCATGCGAACCTTCTCGTTCAAGGCCTGCTCCTTTGTTTCGATCCGCTGCGGGAAGATGCTTCCTCCCCGCAGCGGAAGTGGAATCTACTCTCGAGAAGCGGACTAACCGCCGCTTGGGATCTGTCCGTTGACGCCTTCAACGAACCACATCATGTTGAGGATCTCATCCCCGGTCATTTTCACGCCCGCTGCTACCTTGACGGCGCCGGTTTGGTCATTTAAGGGGCCGGCGAAGATAGAGAAGATGTCGAATGTCCCGGCCATGATCTCAGCTTTCTTGGCTTCCACCAATGCCTTAACATCTGCTGGGACAAAGTTGGCGAGGGGAGTAAGACTGACCATTCCGTCCTTCATCCCCCCCCAGTACTGATTTGTTGTCCAGGCGCCGGCCATGATCTTTTTAACGGCATCCACGTAGTACGTTCCCCAGTTCCAGACGGGGCAAGTGATGACCGCTTTGGGGGCGAACTTGGCCATGTCAGAGTCGTAGCCGACTCCGTATTTCCCTGCCGCTTCAGCCGCTTGCTGCGGGCCGGGGGTGTCCTGGTGCTGAGCGATGACATCACAGCCAGTGTCCAAGAGCCCTTCCGCCGCCTGCCGCTCCTTGGCGGGGTCATACCAGGTGTTGGTCCAGACGACGTTGACTGTCGCCGCTGGGTTAACAGCGCGAACACCGAGGGTGAAGGCGTTGATCCCGCGGATTACTTCGGGGATTGGGAACGCTGCCACATACCCAAGTTTGTTGGTCTTGGTCATCTTGCCCGCTGCCATGCCGGAAAGATAGCGAGGCTCTTCAATTTTGCCGAAATAAGTACCCACGTTGGCTGCCGTCTTGTAGCCGGAGCAGTGCAGGAAAACGGTATTGGGGAAGTCCTTGGCCACTTCGATGGTCGGATCCATGTAGCCGAAGGAGGTGGTAATGATCACATTGAAACCCTGTTGGGCGTAGTCTCGGATCACCTTGGTGGAATCAGCCCCTTCCGGAACCGATTCAATATACTTGGCTTCGATGCCGGGCACATTCTGCAACAACATCAGACGTCCTTGCTCGTGCTCGAAGGTCCACCCGCCATCCCCAATGGGTCCGATGTAGATGAAAGCGACGCGGAACTTCGGCGTGGGGGTCGGCGATGGAGGTGTCGTGGTTGTGGGAGAGGGGACAATGGTCGGTGTCGGCGTGGGGGTCGGCGTGCTCGGCTGGGCCGGCGCGCAGGAGGTCACCAACAAGGCTAAGAGGGCCAGGGTGGCGATGGTCATGAAAAAGAACTTCTTACTCATTTTACTCTCCTTCCTTCTTCCAAACATGCGAGCACCATTCTAGCGGATTTTCCTCCCTCCGCCATAAGACGGGTGCATGGCGCCATGATCGTGTTTCGCGCCGCTGCAGGCTAATCGTGCGCTGCCTCGGGCTGCAAAGTGGCTCTATTCGACACCATCCTTTCAATCCAACCGGTCGTTTTCTGCAAGCTATGGTTTCTATAGTCGCCTCCAAAGCTTTTGAGCCAATTCGCGAGAACGCGCCGCTATTTCATTCTCATCCAGAGCGAGTAATTTCCGCTCCTTCATAAGAAAGCGGCCGCCCACCATGGTGGAATCGACATGCCGAGAGGACAGCGCGAAGAAGAGATGTCCCAAAAAGGTCTCTCGGTTGAAAGGAGTAGGCGGCGAGTAGTCCAGCACCACCAGGTCGGCATATCCACCCGGCGTCAGGATTCCAATCGGATGCGGAAAGAAACGGGCGAAAATGCGCGGGTTGTTGACCAAATAGAGGGTGGAGATATCTCCCCAACCTTGACGAGGGTCGCCTGTGGCATGCTTCTCCAAGAGGAAAGCTAGCCGCAGCTCCGCGAAAAGGTCACTGGTCATTCCATCCGTCCCCAGCCCGGCCAGGATTCCTCGCTGGATCATGGCCGGGATCGGTGCGTAGCCCACGGCGTTGTTCATGTTGGAGGAAGGGTTGTGGGCAACCATTGTGCCGCTCTTTGCCAAGAGATCCAGCTCTCTCTCCTCCAGATGAATGCAATGGGCCGCCAAAGTCTGTGGGCCGAGGATGCCGAAATCGCTCAGTCGCTCGATGACGCGTTTTCCGTAACGGCGCAAACTATCCTCAACGTCTTCGACGCCCTCGGCAGCATGGATGTGAAATCCGCACTCCAGGGTCTCGGCCAACTCCTGGGCTCGCTCCAAGGTCTGGTTGGAGAGCGAGAGAGAGGCATGCAAGCCGAAAGTGGCTCGCAAGTAGGGAGAATCCGTGCGGCGCGTCGCGGCGATAAAGGAGGCGTTCTCCTCCAATCCTGCCTGGGCAACCCTGGCGCCGTCCCGGTCGGAGACCTCGTAGCAGAGGCAAGCTCGAAGACCGGTTTCACTCACCGCCCTGGCGATGGCCTGGAGGCTGCCGGCTACAGCGCCCGGACTGGCATGGTGGTCGAGAATGGCCGTGGTTCCCGAGCGAATGCACTCGACCAATGGAACCAAGGCGGAAACATAAATGTCCTCCAGGGTGAGGGCTTTGTCCAGCTTCCACCACAGCCGCTCCAGGATCTCCCCGAATCGTGCCGGCGCTTCTCCGGAAAGGCTGATCCCGCGAGCGAAGGTGGAGTAGAGGTGGTGGTGAGCGCAGGTCATCCCGGGAATGATCGCTTTGCCCTCGGTATCGTAACTCTCCTCCTTGGGATATCGAAGGAGAAGTTCGCCAAAAGGCGCCACCTCCTGCACTAGCCCTTCCTGGATGCGCAGTCCGCCAACAGGCAAGGTTCGGTTTTCCGCGCCGCCGCAGAAGAGCGGCCCTCCGCCGATAATCATCGCGCTTCCTCCGTTCTTTGCGCTATCGCTGCGCCGGCTGTCCCTTCGATTCCACTGACTGCTGTCTCCAAGAGAGCCTGCGCCGCATCTTCTACCGCTTCGAAAATCTGGATGTAGCCAGTGCATCGGCAGAGAACTCCGGCCAATCCCTGCCGGATCTCCTCGCGGCTGGGGCTGGGATTCACGTCGAGCAGGGCTTTCGCCGCCATCAGCATGCCTGGTGTGCAAAAGCCACACTGGAAGGCGAAGTGATCGATGAAGGCTTGCTGCAGGGGGTGCAGCGACCCTCTCTCAGACAACCCCTCAATGGTTAGGATCTCTCTCCCATCGACTTGTGGGGCCAGTATCAAGCAGGCATTGACAGCTTCGCCATCCACCAGCACGGTACAGGCGCCGCATTCTCCGATCCCGCAACCTTCTTTGGTTCCTGTTAGAGTGAGATCCTCGCGGAGGATATCCAGCAAACGCCGGTTGGGGAATGTTTGAAGGCGATGAGAATGACCGTTCACCTTGATCTGGATGGACAAGGCTTCCATCATGAGTCTCCCGCTTGCTGCAAAGCCCGTCTCACCAACGAAGCCAGTACCGGTTGTTTGTAGGGTGTGGACCACCTTGGCCCGATTCTGGCGAACGCCTCTCGACTTGCCCGCTCACCAGCTTCCTGAAACACGGGAAGGATTGCTTCTTTCCCACGCAACCATTCCTCTACGCCACCTAATCGGCAGGCTACTGGGGTAACCGCTCCGCAAGCCAAGCGGGCTTCGGAGATAGTGTGGCCCTGAAGACGGAGAGCGGCTGCGACGATGATCCGCGCGATTCCCACCGCCTGCCTGCGAATCAACCGTTGGTATCCGTAGCGATAACACCCTGCCGGGGGCTGGTTGGTCAACCTGGGCAAGGAGAAAGCCACCAGCACTTCGTCATCGCGTTTCGTCGTGCGGTAGGGTCCGAGAAGAAAGCGGTCCAAGGCGCTCCTCCGTTTGGCTTGGGGGGAACAGATCACCAAGATGGCCTCGTGTACCAACAAAGGGGGAATGGTGTCGGCTGCCGGCGAGGCATGAACCACATTGCCGCCTAGCGTCCCGCGCGTTCGCGTCTGGGGTGTCCCCACCCGCGCGCAGGCCCAAGCCAAAAGAGGCGCCTCAGCCTGGATCAAAGGCGACGCAGCGAGCTGAGCGTGGGTGGCCAGGGCGCCGATCTGGAGGTTATTGTTTTCCAGTTGAACTCCACGCAGTTCGGTCAAATTGCCCAAGTCGACGAAGAGGCACTCCGGCGCAAAAGGTCTGCTGCGGAGTTGGACTAAAAGATCGGTCCCGCCTGCCAGAGGGAAAGCCGGTCCTTTCGAGATGGAGAGAAGCTCCAGCGCCTCGCGAAGGGTGCCCGGCCTTTGGTATTGGAAAGCGGGAAGGTGCAAGCTATCCACCCAGAACTGGGGGGAAGAGAATCAGCGAATCACCCGCTTGGAGAAGCGCTGTCTCTTCCACCCGTTTCCCGTTCAATAGGTACAGTAGGAAGGGTGTTTCCTTGAGCGGCAGGCGGAGAAAACTTGCCGTCTCCCCTACCATGGTTCCGGCCGGAAACTCCAGCTCTTGCACGAGATCGCTGGAAGCCAGACCTCCCAAGGCTTGCACCCGCACGCGCATGCTAGGCGGTCCGTTTCAAGGCGATCGCCTCGACTGGGCAGACTTGCGGGCAAAGGCCGCATCCCACGCATTTCTCCTCGTCGGTTCGCGGCAGTCGTTTTTCTGCGTCCCAGACGATGGCCTGGTGAGCCCCATCCTGGCAGGCGATGAAACAGAGCCCGCAACCGATGCAGATGTCCGTATTGACTTGACTGACCACTTTGTAAGTGCGAGAGAGATGCTGGTAACTGCTTAACTTGGGAAGAGCCAGGCCGATGATCTCCTCTACGGAGGAGAAACCTTTCTCAGCAAGGTAGTGGCTCAAGCCGTCGAGCAGGTCTTCAATCACACGGAAGCCGTAATGCATTGGCGCTGTACAAAGCTGCAGGTTGCGCGCCCCCACCAGGAGGAACTCCACGGCGTCCCGCCAGGTACAGATTCCTCCTGTTGCGGCAACCGGAAGGTCGATATTTTGTGCGATCTTGGAGACGAAGTGAAGGGCGATGGGTTTGATCGCCGGCCCGGAGAAGCCGCCGTAGATTCCGATGCCATCGACCGAGGGAAGTGGTGAGAAAGTGTCGATGTCCACCCCGATCAAACCCAGCACGGTGTTGATCGCCACGATGGCGTCGGCGCCGGAACGTTTCACCGCCTCGGCGATGGGGAGGATATCAGTGATATTGGGAGTCAATTTAATCGCCACTGGAACTCGCTTGGCAGCTTCTTTCACCCACCGGGCGGTTCGCTCGGTAAATTCCGGGTTCTGACCGACCGCCGCCCCCATCCCTCGCTCCGGCATCCCGTGCGGGCAGGAGAAGGAACATTCGATCATATCGACGCCGGCTGCCTCCAGCCTGCGCACCAGTTCTTGCCAGTGTTCTTGGCGGGAACCCATGATAGAGGCAAGGATCACTTTCCCCGGGTACTCCTTCTTGAGACGCCGAATGTCTTGCTCGACCTGGTCGATGTGTCGTTCCGAGATCAAGTCGATGTTGATCAAACCGTTTAGTTTTTTCCCTTCCAGCTCGATCCCCCCCATTTGGGGATAGACCAGCTCGACCGTTTCGGTCTCCACGGAAGTGGTCTTCATCACGGCGCCTGCCCACCCCGCCTCCAAAGCCCGGGCCACTTGGTCGGCCGAATCGGTGGTGGGTGCTGCGGCCAACACGTAGGGATTGGGAAAGTGTATGCCACAGAAGTTAATGGAAAGATCCGGCTTCATTGGGAACCTCCCTTTTCCAGCCAAGAAATGATGCGCAAGGCGGCTTCTTTGCCGTCGGCAACAGCTTGCACCACAGTGGCGCCTCCCGTTAAGTCACCCCCGCGAAAGACCTTGGGGCGATCCATCCACCCTTCCACGCCGGCCGGCTCGGCTTGACTGGCAATGGCCACCAGCACGGCATCGGCCAGGAAGTTCGTCCTGACCCCGGTGGGTATCACAGACGCTCGGCCACTTTCGTCCGGTTCGCCCAGGCGGATGCCTTCTAAAATCAGCTTCAAACGACCATCAACCGGAGTAATCTCCACAGGGGACATGAGCCAGAGGAAATCGACCCCCTCTTGAAAAGCGGCCTCTACTTCACTGGAGAATGCCGGCATCTCCTCTGCCGTTCGACGGTACAGAACAGTAACCTTGGACGCCCCGAGGCGGATTGCCGAGCGTGCTGCATCCAGGGCTGTGGCTCCGCCGCCGACGACAGCGATCTCTTTCCCGTAGAAAGCGAAATCTCCACCCTTCTTTTCGCGCAAGGCTCGCAGGAAAGATGCCGCCGCGTAGACACCAGGTAAATCAGCGCCGGGGGTTCGCAACAGTATGGGGGATGAAAGGCCAATTCCTAGGAAAATGGCATCATACTGCTTCAAAAAATCTTCCGCTTGCGTGCCGAGGAGATATTTCCGGTGCAAAGCGACCCGGTTGGTGATGAGGTCGATTTCCCGCTTTGCCACCTCCTCAGGCAATCGGTAGATGGGAATCCCCCACCGCAGCAGGCCCCCTGCCAGATCTTCCTTTTCAAAAAGATCCACCTCACAACCACGCTGGCGCAGGTAATGGGCACAAGACAGTCCGGCGGGGCCACCCCCCACCACTGCCACCTTCCCTAGTACGTTCGTTTCATCTTGGAAAGCGATCCGCCCCTCCTGTATTGCCAGATCACAGACGAATCGCTGCAATGAGCCGATAGCGATGGGTGTATTAATGCGACAGGAGGTGCATGCCTTCTGACAGAGAGCCTCGACTGGGCAGACCCGGCCGCAGATGGCGCCCAAAGGGTTGTCCCGATAGATTACCTCGGCTGCCCCGGTGAGGTTGTGAGAACGGATACGGGCGATGAACTCAGGGATCTGTATTTGAGCAGGGCATCCCTGGATGCATGGCGCATCGTAACAGTAAAGACAACGGTTGGCTTCTTGGACAGCTTGCGCCAAGGTTAAAGTAGACTCGACTTCCCCGAAACTAGTGCGGCGCTCCTGCCGGCTGAGCGTGCGGGGTGAGACATTCCAGGTTCCGGCAGCTTGATAGCCCCCGGCAGGGTGTTTCTCTTGCATCTCAATCCTCCTTCATCAAAGGCCAAAGACCTTGGATCAGTAGGTTCCCGGTGACCAAACGACGGTACTCGATGGTGGACCGCACGTCGGCGATGGGCTTCGCCTCTTCGCTGACGATGGCGGCTGCCTCTTCCAGCGCCTTCCGGCTCAACGGTTTCCCGACCAAGTAGGTTTCTGCCCGATGAGCGCGGATCACCGTCGGGGCGACTGCGCCGAGGGCGATCCGCACCTCTTTCCAGGTGGAATGGCGATCATCGAGGATGCCAGTGAAGGCAAGGCTCGTCTTGGAGATCGCCAAGGCGCGACGCTGACCGGCTCGAAGGAAGAAAGAAACGGCGGTTTCAGGCAAGGGCTGAAAACGGATCGAGGTCAGCAACTCGTCCTTCCCCAGACAGGTTCGGCCTGGCCCTTCGGCGAACAAGGCAACTGGCACTGTCCTTTCCCCGCGGTGGTTGGCAAGGATCACCTCCGCATCCAAAGTGAAGAGAGGAGGGACAGAATCAGCAGCCGGGGAGGCATTGACAAGGTTACCCGCCAGCGTTCCCAGGTTCCGGATCTGCCAGCTCCCAATCAGACGGCATGCCTCGGAGAAAAGAGGAGCTTTGGCTTGGATCAGGGGGGAAGAGGCTACCTCGCTGTGACGTGTCATCGCGCCGATCCATATCATTCCCCCCTCCTCACGAATCCCGCGCAACTCGGCTACTTGCCTCAAATCGATGATCTGCCCCGGATTTACCGTACCATCTTTCATTCGCACCAATAGATCTGTTCCACCGGCCAACAGCCGAGCTTGACCGGCTGCCTGGGAAAGGAGCTGCAGCGCCTCGACGAGCGTGGAAGGCGCCAGGTACTCAAAGTCCCTCATCAAACCCCTCCTTCTCCGTTAGCTGCTCGTAATCCCCAGGTGTGTCCAGATCTTGGACGATGGCGGGTTCCTCAAGCGAAATGGTTTGGATCATCGAGGCGTGACCGGAGGTAATATTGTGAAGGCTGTCGCGAGCAGGGTCCAAAGCCAGCAGCTCGAAAAAAAGTGCGCTGCGCAGGAAAATGGGGTGGCCTCGCTTCTGACGGAAGGAGGGGATCAGGATCAGGGCATCGCTGGAGACGAAATGTGCCAATAGTTGCTGATACGTTTGGGCTGGGATTGCTGGTTGGTCGCCGAGGGCGATCATTACGCCTTCCAGAGGATCTGACAAGGCGAGGATCCCACACTGAACCGAAGAGAGCATCCCCAACGCGTACTCCTTATTGAAGGCGCAACGCAGCCGAGGATCGGCGATCGCCTTCACCGCCGACTGTGTCTGCTCCGATGCGTCTCCGGTAACCACGACGACATTGCTGAACTCTCCTTTCAGGACATTCTCCACAACGTGGGACAGCAAAGACCTTCCTTTCCAAGGCATGAGCATTTTTGGTTGACCCATGCGCAACGATTTCCCCGCCGCAAGGATCAGGGCAGCAACTTTTTTCATCTGGAGGCGACGGACTGGATGGCTTCGATGATCTTCTCGTAGCCAGTGCATCGGCAGAGGTTGCCGGCGATGGCTTCTTGGATCTGCTCGCGGCTTGGATGCGGATTGATCAGGAGCAATGCCTTGGCTGTCATCAGAGTTCCGGGGATGCAATAGCCGCACTGCACGGCGCCATGGGCAATGAAGGCGTCTTGCAATGGATCCAAGTTCTCCTGTGAGGAAAGCCCCTCGATGGTCAAGATCTCGTGATTCTCTGCTTGCGAGACCAGCATCAGGCAAGAGTTGACAGGCCGGCCATCCAAAAGCACCGTACAGGCGCCGCACTCGCCTTTTCCACAACCCTCTTTGGTTCCGGTCAAGCCGAGATTCTCGCGCAATGCTTCCAGAAGCGTCGTACGGGCAGGAAGCAGGAGGCGGCGCTCTCGGCCATTCACTCGCAGTGTAACTGTAGCGCGCTGCCGCGAGCTATCAACTTGCCGCGAGCTATCAACTTGCCGCGAGCTATCAACTTGCCGCGAGCTATCAACTTGCCGCGAGCTATCAACTTGCCGCGAGCTATCAACTTGCCGCTGGCTGTCAACTTCCATAGAACCTAGCACTGTGCCTCTCCCTTCAGGAATACCTCATCCTCATCAAAACGGTGTCCGACCAACCTGGCAGGACAGATCCGGAAGAACTTGATCGCCTCCATCTCTTAGAAGGTAAAGGGAAATGGAACACCTTGTCAAGACACGCTGCCGCGGGCTATCAAGCTGCCGCGGGCTATCAAGCTGCCGCGGGCTATCAAGTTGCCGCGGGCTATCAAGTTGCCGCGGGCTATCAAGTTGCCGCAGGCTATCAAGTTGCCGCGGGCTATCAAGTTGCCGCAGGCTGTCGTGCTGCCCACCCACATTTCGTGGGGTAGAAGCGATAGGGGGCCGGGCAGTCGCAGGCATGGAGTTGACCTCCGGTCTATCCGGGCCGCTTACAGCTCGTAGGGATGACCTCGTGCCGGGACTACGATCTCACCAGCAGTACCGGTTAGGTATCGAGCCATGGCCTCCGGTTTCTCACTGTGGATTAAGAAAAGCTTTTTTGGCTGGACACGAGCGATCGCTTGCCGTAATTCGTGTGGAAGGACATGTGCGGAACCGTGCAAGAAGTAGGATGGCAACCCGAAGGCATCCAACCAGTTGGCTTGACGGTCGGATTCTTCCTCCATCTCGCCGTTGAAGGGCTCGGACATGGCACGCACGTAAAGGCTTCCCGGTTGCGGCTTAAGACGCAGCAATTCCGGCAAGTCGAAATCGCTCAGGCTGAACAGGTAATGACTCTGATTAGCCCGAATCTGGTCGATCGAGACGATTTTCCCTCGTTTGGCCAGATAATCGCGCATCTCCAGCTCCCAGCCGTAGACGCAGCCACGACGCCTGACGAAGGCAAAGAGAAAGGGATCCTCCAGGGAAATCGGGGAGGCGCCTTGGGCAGATGATGGCACCCGCTCCAAGGCCCGTAGAAAATAAGCCTGCTTGAGAGAAAGGACGAACTTTCGACCGGCTGTCTGCGCAGCCTGAAGGATTGTGCGATAGCGCTCGAAATCGCGGAACCAGAACGAGATCAATACGATCCCAGGGGAGGCAGTAAACAAACCCTCTAACTTGCCCTGGATCTCTTCCTCCACGAGAAGAGGCGGTTGGCAGAAGTTGGTGGCTTCGCTGATCAAGGCGATTGGCTTCAGCTCCGCGGCCCGTTGCAGAAAAGTTTCACAGAGGTCTGCCCGTGGACCGTGAAGGCGGAAATCACCCGTGTAGACGAGTGGCCCTGCCGTTGTGTGAAGGATGAAAGCGAAGGAACCGGGGATGGCGTGGTCGACGGGGAAAGGTTCTACCTCCAACTTCCCGATGGTGAAATGTTGACCTGGTTGGAAAAGGCGGAACTGATTCTCGCTCCAATTATTCTCGAAAGTTCGGAAACTGGTGGCGGCTACGCTGTCCAAGATCACTTTAGACATCTCCCCCAAGTACACTGGGATCAGAGGGTGAATCAGGGAGATGTAATCGGCGTGGTCGGAATGGGCGTGGGAAAGCAAGACAGCATCGACCGGACGAACCTGGCCGGGCGCCTGCATGCGGAACAGATCGGGGAGGGGGTCAAGGATCCCCAGCTCCAGCAGATCGTTTTGGTCGCGGGGGGTCAGGAAGGGTTCCTTGAAGAAACGGTTGCGCTGCGAGTAGCTTTTTCCCATGTCGAGGTAGAGCCTGGTGTCCTGATCCTCAAGAAATACTTTATTCCCGCCCACCTCGTTCACTCCGCCATAAAAGATCAGCTTCGGCATGCTGCTATTCTATCTTCTTTTCCCTCCCTTCGTCCGCAGCGTGTTAAGACTCCCTGCCGGGGTTTGTCTAGCTAGATAGCCCCCGGCAACTGAATAGCCCCCGGCAACTGAATAGCCCCCGGCAACTGAATAGCCCCCGGCAGGGTGTTTTGCTAAGATGCTTACGGGATGGAAGATCGTCGGATTCGAGAGCAGATCGTCTTCACCTGCCAAGCCCTATACCAGCAGGGTCTAAACTTGGGGTATGCGGGGAACGTCTCCTTTCGGCAGGGAGATTCAGTCTGGATTACGCCGGCTGCCCGCCCGAAACATCGCATAAGTCCGGAGGAGGTCGTCCAAGTAAGCGTGACAGGGCAGCCGATGGGTTCCGGACGGGCCTCCAGCGAGGGAAAGATGCATTACGCCATCTACCGGCGACGGCCGGAAGTACAGGCCATCGTACACGCCCACCCGCCCTTCCTCTCGATCACGGCAGTGACACCCATCGATTGGCCTCCCCTCTTGCCGGAGATGGAGATCGTCATTGGGCCGCCCGCCATCATCCCCTATCTCCCTCCGGGAACGGATGAACTCGCTGAACGAGTGGCCATGGCTTTGGACGGCGCCCTCTGGGGAATTCTGCTTAACCACGGGGCAGTAGCTTTGGCCGATTCCCTGGAGGGAGCTTTCGACTATTTGGAGATGGGCGAGAGCTTGGCCCACACCTTGGTGCTGTCCCGCCTGGTCGGCCCATTGCATACCCTTCCTCCCGGGGAAAGGGCACGATTCAGCAGGTAACAGAACGCGCTGCCGCGGGCTGTCAAGTTGCCGGGGGCTGGTAGGGGCAACACATGCGTCGCCCCTACGCGGGCTGATTGCTTAGTGCGCAAAGAGGATCCCGGTCAGTGCCGGCTCAGTAGATCAAAACCTTTGCCGAGAGAGCAGGGAGTGACACTTTCAGGTTTCCCTCTTCACAATGAGAGATCTCACTGCTCCAAGCGTCGCGAAGGATTCCATCCAGCGGAAGATCGCCTGCCAGCGGGATCGCCAGTGATGCCGGGTCGGTTCCTGCATTGAAGCAGCCGATCAGACTCTCCCCTTCTCCGCTGCGGAGGAAAGCGATCATCGAACCGGACGCTGCCAGTGTGCGGAATTGACCCTTAGTGAGGGCAGGGTGCTTTCTCCGAAGAGCTGCAAAACGTTGAAAATCATGCAGTAACTCAATATCCCACAAGTCTTCCTGCCAAGGGAATGTTTCACGGGAACCTATCCCGAAGACCAACCCCCCTTGTATCCCCACCTCATCACCATAGTAAAGGCAGGGTGCGCCTGGGTACATCATCTGGAAGAGCGTTGCCAAGCGCAGACGGTCGCGATTCCCCCGGACCATGGCCAAGAAACGAGGCTCGTCGTGCGAGGAAAGCAGATTAAACTGGACTTGGCTGACCTCCCAGTCGTAGATCTCCAACATCGCTTCCAACTCACGAGCGAAAGCCGGCCCGTCCATCGTCCGCAGGGTATAACCGCCAGGCTGGAGTGTCGTGTTCAAATCAGTCGCCCCGAAAAAGCCGAGGCACGCGCGATTGAAGCGATAATTCATCGTCGCGTCGAAAGTGTCTCCCTCAAGCCACTCGGGTGCATCGTTCCAAATCTCGGCGAGGATGTAGGCTTCGGGGTTAACCCCCTTTACTACATCATGAAACTCTTCCCAGAAGCCGCTCGTGCTTATCTCCAGGGGCACGTCCAGCCTCCACCCATCGATCCCGAAGCGGAGCCAATGGGCAGCTACATCGAAGAGATAACGTCGCACCGCCGGGTTTTCTGTGTTTAGTTTAGGCAGCTCCCGCAATCCCCACCAACACGCATATTGTGGTGGTTTGTCGTGTTCGAAGGCGCGCAGGGGGAACCCGTGAATGGTGAACCAGTCGCAGTAGAGAGAAGCAGCTTCGTTCTCCAAGACATGGTTGAAAGGATAAAAACCTCGGCTGGTATGGTTGAAGACGCCATCCAGGATCACCTTGATGCCGCGCCGGTGGGCTTGATCAAGCAATGTCTTGAGCGCTTCGTTTCCGCCCAGCAAAGGGTCAACTTGATAGTAGTCGAAGGTGTGATAGCGGTGGCTTGCTGGGGATTGGAAGATCGGATTGAAGTACAGCGCATTGATCCCTAACTCACAGAGATAATCCAAGCGCTCTGCCACTCCGAGAAGGTCGCCGCCCTTGAACCCTCGCTCATTGGGAGGCGCTTCCCACGGCTCAAGTCCCGCTGGTTTGGCCAGACGGCCACTCTTGGCGAAACGATCGGGAAATATCTGGTAGAAGATAGCCCCCTTCACCCAATCCGGCGTCATGATTGACCCTTGGTTTTTCATCAAGCAGGCGCTCCCTGCGCTTCGTTCGAGGGCAGGCCCAATCGCTTCAAGGTCTCGGGCAGGGGACGACCCTCGGCATCCCAACCGCGCAGCCGAAACAGCGCCTGCACTTGCTCCTCGAAAAAGAGTTTCGGGATGACGCGGCCTTTCATCAAACCGGCAAAGCTGGTCTCGCTGAAGAAACGCTCGGGCAAGGTGTCATCAGCATGGCTGCGCCCGGTGCGCAGATTGTAGAGACGGGAAAGCGCTTGGATTCGCTCACCCGCTTCCATCAAAGTCTCAGCGTCGGTAGGGAAGCCGGTGACCGCTTCCATGAAAGGCGCCAGCCGGTCAAAGCCAAAGGGAAGGAAATCACAAATGATCAGCGAGTTGCGCGCGTTGATCTCATCCTGGCCGGCCTTGATGTAAGCCGGCAGGACATCCAGCGTTAGGTTCCCGTTCATCTCATCGGTGGCGCTCCAAAAGCGGGTGTGGCTGGCAAAGTCAGCAGTAGCCAGGTTGAGACCCATCGAATAGCAGCCCAGTGGGTTTACCCCGGAGAGCTCCATCCCCCCGCACTGGATGGCGAACGCTTCACTTCCCTGGCCGATCACGCGCGAGGCAAGACGCGTCCCCTCTGCCAAGAGATCCCCCAAGCCACGCCGAAAGGCAATGTCTTCAATCAAGGCTTGTTGACCTTCAGCGTGGCCGAAACGTATCTTTTCATTCATTTCCGGAGTTAAGAGACCCCGCTCGGCACACTCCATGGCGTAAGAGATGACCACGCCGGTGGAGATGGAATCCAGCCCATACCGGTCGCACAACCAGTTGGCCTCGGCCAGTTCTTTAGCGTTCCCGATCTCGCAACCCGATCCAAGGAAAGCAGCGGTCTCATATTCCGGGCCCTCTACCTCTCGCCCATCCCAGTGGGCCAACTTCGAGCAGAGGATCACGCTGCATCCGTAGCAGCCGACGCTTTTCCAATTCAGCTCGCGTTTGCAGGTCTCGGCGGTAATCCCTTCGTAGGCGGTGAATTGCCCGTCGCGGTAGTTGTGAGTGGGGAGGAAGTAGCCGATCTCTTGGCCCATCCTGATCCACATCATCGTCCCCAGCTCGCGCCGGCGCTTGGCGTTGGGGTGTTCACGCAATTCGGCCAACAATTCCTGGGAAAGAGTTCGGAAACGCTTGGGATCCGCGTAGGGAACCGTTTCCGTCCCGATCGCCACCACTGCCTTCAACCGTTTCGATCCCATTACCGCTCCAGCCCCGCCTCGTCCAAATTGACGGTAGCGCTCAGTGCAGATGGCGGCAAAGCGCACCCGGTTCTCTCCGGCTGGGCCGATTGAAGCCACTTTGCTTCCGGGATGGCGGGCTCGCAAGGTCTCTTCGGTTTCGAAGACGTCTTTTCCCCACAGATCGGTGGCATCCAGGAATTGGGCGCCCTCGGGGGTGATGAGCAAGTAGACGGGAAGGTCGGAAGCGCCTTGGATCGAGACATAGTCCCAGCCGGCTCGTCGCAAGGCAGGCCCGAAGTGCCCGCCGGCGTGCGAGTCGAGAAAATTGCCGGTCAAAGGAGACCGGGTCACCACGGCCGAGCGGGCAGAGGTTTGGATCAAAGAACCGGTTAACGGTCCGGTCACAAAAATGAGGGGATTCTCCGGGTCGAAGGGGTCCGTGGAGCGATCCTGTTCTACCAGCAGAGAGAGGCCCACCCCTTTTCCTCCCAGGAATTGGCGGAGGCGATTTTCCTCCAGTTGGCCGTGCCGGAAAGTCCGGTTGGTCAGGTCGATTTCCAGATAGCGGTTGAAACTCGTCTTCATATTGCCTCCTACCCTTCGAGCCGATTCATCGCCGAGTTGACGTGCTGCCGCCGGCTGCAATGTGGTGGATATCCAGGAAGTCCACTAGCATGGAATAGCCGGTCGGGATCTTGCCCGCACCAAAACCACGAATGGTCACCTCGCCCAACACATCGGTGGTAATCTTGAGGGCGTTCTGGGCGCCGTTGACGCCGGCCAGGGGATCTTCTTGGTCCAGTTCCCGGGGGCCAACGGAAACGCGCACTTCGTTTCCCTCTCGCCAGACGCGGCCAATCAATTTGTAGACCTTTCCCGCTTTTTTAGCGTGGGCTACATCTTCCACACTGATCCCGGTGATTCCGACGCAGGGAAGTACATTCGGGTCAGGACGGATCGCGGCGCCGAAGACGGTGTTGGCCAGAATGCAGACTTTGGCCAAAGCATCCCACCCAAGTACGTCCGCATCGGGGACAGCCTCGGCATAACCAAGTTGCTGTGCTGCTTTCAAAGCGTCCTCGTAAGAGTCTCCTTCCGCCATCTGGGTCAAGATATAGTTGGTAGTGCCATTGAGGATCCCTTGCACCTCCTCGATGCGGCATCCGGCCAAGGAGTAGCGGAGCAGGTTGAGTACCGGCGTGCCACTCATGACAGTCCCTTCGAAGCGCAGAAGAAGCCCGCGGCTCTCTGCATCCTGCAACAGTTCTTTGGCGAAAAGAGCCATCGGCCCCTTGTTGGTTGTTACCACGTGCATCCCTTGGGAGAGTGCCTTGCGAATGTGCGAAGTGCCGGGCTCTCCCGTCTTGATGTCGGTCCAAGTGGCCTCGAAGAGGATCTCCGCTCCCGCCGCTTCGATTGTTTCGAGGGCACTGAGACCATGCTTCTCTCCGGGGAACTGGTCCAGATTCTTCCCCTCTCCTGCCCAAGTCAGCAACTCCCTCAAGTCCAAACCTTGCCGGTTGAGGACGCTGCCCCGTTGCGCATCACAGACTGCCACCACTTTGAACTCGAGCCCGTACGCTTCACGCAGGGCGCCCTCCTTGTCGCGAAGCAGTTCAGCAAAACCCTGCCCCACCACGCCAAAACCAATCAATGCCAGTTTATACATCATGCCTCCTTATCTTGTTGCATTAAATGCCACGCTGCTGCGGGCTGATTACTTCGCTGCCGCGGGCTGATTACTATGCTGCCTTGGGGTGATTGCCACGCTGCCGCGGGCTGATTTCATATTGTAACGTTTCTGTCATGGGGAGCTCCGAGGGCTCCCTTTCTGCCTTTTTCCGGAGCGGGCGGAACCTGATGGAAGGAAATCCAGTTTTTCGTCAGTCCACCCCTGGCAGTTTCCCGGTAACTGCTCTGTAAATCGTGCCCGGTCTGCTCCATTGCCTCCACCACTTGATCGAAGTAGACATGCTGCTGAAGGCTGATTGCTAAACCTCACGGGAGCGCCACTGGACCTGGATCGGGATCTCCCCGAATGCTGCCGCGATAGCTTGGTCGGTCAAATGGCCTCGACCGGTGGCCGCCAAGCTGCCGCACAGGGTTACGCTGAAAGAATGCGCCTGAGGGAATCGGCTTTTGAAGATTTCCGCCGCCCGGCGCGGAGCCATGGTGTGGCTGGAGGAGGGTCCATGCCCGATACGATAGAAAGCTCGCAGCGATTCCATCCTCACTCACCCCTCAGCAGCCATCGCGCACTGCTGCGGGTGGAGGGCAGGCCAGATGGAGCAGATCCAAGCAGTAACATGCCGGCCTACGGCAGCTTGGTACGTCACATCGTTCTCACGAAGCGGGCTCGCTCCGGCTCGCTGAGGCATTTTGCCGGCAAAGTCCAAGAACAGCCTTGGCGATTATCTCTGGTTCCTGCAGATGGATGTCGCTGTGGCTGCTGCGGGAGGCTTGTATCCATTCCCCACGCGGGAAATCCTTCAATAGCGCTCGGTGTGTTTCCTCCCAGATCGCTTCCACGCGAGCTGCTTCCTCCTGGTTCAAGCCATAGGAGGTCAGTTCAAGCTTGTAGGTCTCCGGGTGATGGTGGACCAGCACGACCGGGATGTCGGGCGAGGGACCACTGGAGCGAACTTGAGTGATGCTCTCGTAGAGGTGTTGCAGCTCGTCGATGGTCGCGTCGTAGTCCTTGGTCAAGCAGTAGTGGGCGAAGATAGCGTGTTGCACCGGCTCGGGCAGTTTGCGCAAGGACTCCCATTGGGCTGAGTTTTGCAGCTTTCTGCGCAGCAACTGCATCAGACCGCGGCTGGCGAATGAACGCAGGCGTCGCAACTGAGCTACTTTGGCTTCCGTCGAGCTTGGATAGGAGCGTGACTTCAGCCGATCGAACTTTCGATTCTCCAGGGTCAAGGGGTCCACCAAGACCATCCCTACTACCCATCCCGGATGAAGGCGCGCGAAGTGTTGCAGATAAAGCCCGCCGATGGAGTGCCCGACCAGGAGAAAGGGGGGCTTCAGGTCCAATGCCTGGAGCAGGGACTCCAGTTCACGGTTGATCTGTGCGCTGCTCCGAGGCGTCTGGCCCGGGTTGCTCCAGCCCATCCCGCCACGATCGTAGGTGAACACGCGCATTGAACCTGCCAATCGCTCTTGCAGCGGCCACCATTCCAGAGAGAGGCTGCCGCTGGCCGCCTCAATCAGTACGGTCGGACTTCCTTCCCCCTGAAGCGTGAAGTAAAGCGAACTCTCCCCCGCCTCGACTCGCTGTCCGGGCGCCAAGGGCCGGCGCAACCAACGCTGGCTGGTGATCCGCTGTATCCAGACGATTGTTCCATACAGCAGTGCCATTACTGCCAGCGTAGCAATCAGTGTGATCCAAACCTGCATGCGCTCCTCCGTGCCACAAGCCAGCCTGCGGCATCATGTGAACCTATATTAGTGTAGCATAGCATGCTGCCACGGACCGATGCCTGCTCTGGGGAAGCTCTTTCTCCTATCGAGTGGGCAAGACCCATCTGAGGGCAAAAAAGGTCTCTGGAGATCATTAGCTTTCCTGGGATTGGACCGTGGCGCCCCAGTGCGGCATATCTGAGATAGGGACCGTCCCAGTGACTGATACCGCTCCTGGGACCATCGGCTTTCTCAGGGCTGACAAGACTTTTTAGACCATCATCGCCATGATTACAGGGAAGATGGACTACAATAAGGCGGACTTGCCCACAAGAATGAGAAGGAATAAAAAACAATTATGGAAAATATACCAAAGATTAAAGCTGTAAAAACCGTTGGGGAAGCGCTACTACTTGTCACTTTCAAGAACGGGATTAAGAAAATCTATGATTGCAGTTCTCTTCTTTCCAGACCGCAGTTTCACTTGCTTGCGAGTTCTTCTTTTTTCAATGCTGTTCACATCGATCCGGGAGGCTATGGTATTTCCTGGAGTGATGATATTGACCTGAGCGAACATGAATTGTGGACAAATGGTAAAACAGCGTCCAACAAGTCGCTCATGACGAACATGGCAAAAAGCCGCCACGCCGCTTAGCCCGGATTCTTCACCAGTATCTACAGCACAGGGCCACTTATGCTGTAAAGTCGGCCTATGAAACATTCAGGATTTCTCCAGGAATCCTCTGCCGGTACGGAGTGCAGCGCACTAGTAGACAAGCTGCCGCAGGCTGAGATCTTATGCCATTTATCAGCAAGCACACCCTTACCGTCGATTTCCAAGGCGGCCAACTGATCTCTGACGCCGGCGATCCACCACACCCTCTTCGACCTTCTCTGCCAGCGCATCGTCCAGATCGCCTGCGGCGCCGAGGACGCTGATGATCTCCGCGGTATTCTCATCTTGGTTCTTTTTCATTTCAAGTGGGTAATCCTACCTTACCGTCTTCCAGCTTCCCTGTAATCATGGCGATGCTGGTCTTCAGGTTCTTGAAGATTCTGGTACCGCGAGCCTTTGCCTTGGTTGCCTGAACCAGGCTGTTGAGT
>JAPLHV010000049.1 GCA_026389455.1 Coprothermobacterota bacterium | reverse complement strand
GGAGAGAAGGGCTGGGAGGCACTAGACTGGCGGGAGCGGATCACCCGTTTCAGCCAGGAAGAAAACGAGAACGCGAAGGAGGACGCTTGAATAGATGATGTGACATTGGAGATGGTGTTCAGCCCGTCCGAGGATGTGGTGGCACGGGAGATCGAAGGAGAAATCATCATTGTCCCGCTGGTGGCTGGGATCGGCGACATGGACGACGAGCTCTTCACTTTGAACGAAACTGGGCGGGAAGTCTGGCAATTGCTGGATGGGACGCGGACGCTAGCTCAGGTGGCGGAAGAGCTGACAGGTTCCTTCCAAGCGCCAGAGGGGAAAATCGAGGTCGACGTGTTGGGGCTGGTAACCGAGCTGGCCCGGCGCAAGATGGTAGTCGCGCGGTAGATTTTCTAAAGTGACATTGGCAGGGGCTAGGCGCTGGAGAGAGGTTAAGCAGGGAAGTCATTGCTCGGTCTGCCGCAGAAGGTGCTTCTACATTGGATTTGGTGGTGTTCAACGATAATACTCGAGCGATTCGCCTCTATCGCAAGCTTGGTTTTGAGTCGATCCTTATTCCTGAGCTGGAAGCGCAGTTGGAGAGCGAACGCACACCGTCGGGACGCCGCCGTGTGGTGATGCGCAAGCGCCTGAAGGGTGGAGCATGAGCGGGGAATATGTGCGGGTGGACCCTACCGCCCTCTCCATGTCGAGCGCTGATTATGCCCGGTTAATGGCGGCAACGTTAGAGAAAGGGGCGCACTTTCGTTTCACCGCGCCTGGCTTCAGTATGTCGCCCTTCATTCGCGACGGCGCTGTTTTGACCATCGCCCCTGCGCCGGTACGGATCCGCCTTGGCGAGGTGGTCGCCTTCGTGCGACCTCAATGCAGCAAGTTGGTTGTGCATCGAGTAGTGGGCATCTCCCGGGCCGGCTATCTGATCAAAGGAGACAACGCCCCGGAACCGGATGCCTGCGTGATTCGGGCAAGCATTATCGGACGCGTCGTCAAGGTGGAGCATAGCGGTAAACGCATGCACCTGGGATTGGGGATGGAACGCACCGTCATCGCCTTTCTCTCGCGGCGGGGATGGCTGGCACCGGTCGTGTGGGCTGGTTGGCGAGTTCTGCGGCCTCTCGTGAAAGGGTGGAGAGCATGAAGCACTCCCGCGCAATGGAAATTCAGGATCTATCCTTGTGGGAGAAGATGAAAGCCAAACACTCCCTCTTCTCCTTCGACCTGGAACTGACTGCCCGTTGCAACCTGGATTGCCGCCATTGCTACATTTGCCTGCCGGCAAACGATGGAGAGGCGCGGGCTAAGGAGCTGACCTTGGCTGAGATTGAGGGGATTGCGGATCAGGCGTCGAAGATGGGGGCGATGTGGGTGTTGCTGACCGGCGGGGAGCCGCTGCTGCGAGAGGACTTCACCGAGATCTACCGGATGTTGAAAAGCAAAGGGTTGCTGATCTCAGTCTTCACCAACGCCACCTTGATCCGAGCCGAGCATCTGGCTCTCTTCCGCAAATACCCGCCACGCGATATCGAAGTGACCGTCTACGGCGCCACTGCCCTAACCTTCGAGCAGGTTTCGCGCCGTCCAGGCTCCTTCGATGCTTTCGTACAGGGGTTGGACGCGCTATTGAAGGCTGACATCCGCGTACGCTTAAAGGCGATGGCAATACGCTCCAATTTTCATGAGATGGAGGCCATTGCCGCTTTCGGCCGTTCCCGCACCAAAGACTTCTATCGCTTCGACCCCCAACTGCACCTGCGCTTCGATGGGGATGCGCTTCGCAACCAGGCAATCCGGCAAGAGCGCCTGACCCCGGAAGAGATCGTCGCCTTGGAACGAGCCGACGAGCAGCGCTTCGGCGCCTTGCAGCGAGCCTGCGACAAACTGATCCAACCGGAGTTCGCCCATTTCGGCTGCGAT
>JAPLHV010000109.1 GCA_026389455.1 Coprothermobacterota bacterium | reverse complement strand
TGGTTCCTTTTCATTTCAAGTGGGTAACCTACCAGCCTCCCCGTTACCAAGGCGATGATGATCTAAAAGAGTCTTGTCAGACCTGGGATGGGAGCGCCGCACCCCAGTGCGGCTCCTGTTTTCATGGATCCACCGAGCCGCATCGCTTTCCACGACGATGCAATTTTCACCAAAGAGAACCCCCTCAAGCAGTTCGACGAGACCCCTCGACAGGTATTCTGTGTCGAAGTGAGGCAGATAACCACGGGAACATGTTTGCTCTTTGAGGCAGTTGTCTTCTCTCACGTCACTGCTGATGCCGCACTGGGGTGCGGCGCTCCCAGGAAAGCCAATGGTCCCAAGGGTCTCGTTATCCTCAGACCGTCTTACCCACTCGATATGAGAAAGAGCCAGTTATTTTAGTGGCTTTGCTCTACGGTGTCGCCACGGTTGTTCTGACTAACCGCTTTAGCGCCATGGAGCAGGCGGAGGGAGAAGAGAACACCCAGCGCGTGCTGGAAGCCTTGACGCAGGAGGTGGTCAACCTGGACACCTTCACCAAGGATTGGGCTTGGTGGGATGACACCTATGTTTTTATGGAGGATAGAAACGAGACTTATCGGACCAGCAACCTCACTGCCTCGACCTTCTCCATCCTTGGGTTAAATTGGCTGGCCTTGCTGGACACAGAGGGAAAACTGGTCTTTGGAGCCCAATACGATTCCGGCACAGGCGCCCTCAGCCCCTTTGACGGGGATCGTTTGCGCGACTTTGGCCTGTCGCCCCTTCCATCCCAAGAAGAAGCCAGATTGTTGGCGGGAGCTGAAGGACCGTTCCTGGTCGCTGCATATCCCATATTAACCAGCGAGGGGGAGGATCCCTCCCGTGGGATTTTGCTCTTCGGGAGAGCCGTGGATCAAGCCTTCCTGGAGCGCCTCTCGCGCGTCACCCTCTACCCCATCTCCTTTCTTCCCTTCGACACGCTTCAAACCTCAGCCAATGTGCCGGCTTCCGAAGGTCTGGGGTTTGCTTATGAAGCTCCACTCCTGACTGCTCTTGATAATGAACATTTGGCCAGTGATACCACCCTGCTGGATCTCTCCGGCCAACCGGCCGTGCGAATGCGCATCATGATGCCCCGTCCGATCCTGAGTGAAGCTCGCTCCGCCCTCCTTGCGCTGCTCCTCTTGTTGTTGGCCTTGGGAGTATTCTTTGGTCTGTTGACGTCCTGGATCCTCGACCGTTTTTTCCTGCGACGGCTGGATCGGCTAAGCGCCGAGGTAAAACGAATCGGCAAGGGGGAGGGAGACCCCGACGCGCTTTTGGTCGGCGGCAATGATGAGATCACCCTCTTGGCACAGACTGTGCGCGAGACCCTGACCGATCTGGAGCGCAGCCGCGAGGAATACCGGACCATCTTCGAGACGACGGGGGCGGCCACTCTGATCCTCGAGAGAGAATCAACCATCTCTCAAGTCAACGAACAGTTCGAGCGGTTCTTCAGTTACTCGCGAGAGGAAGTCCAGGGGAAACCCTGGACGGATCTCATTCAACCCGAAGATCAGATTCCTTTGGAAGAGAGCTATCGCCGCTACAACCAAGATCCGCAGGCGGCTCCAGTCCAATACGAGGTGCGGCTCCATGATCGCCAAGGTTCCCCCAGAGAGCTCCTGATGGCTGTCGCCCGGGTGCCAGGGACTGAACGCATCGTTGTTTCCCTGCTGGACATCACCGTAACCAAGCGGGCTCAAGAAGCCCTCCAGGAAAGCGAGCGCCGCTACCGCGAAGTGGTGGAGAACCTGGCCGAGGGCGTCGCCATCCTCGACCAGGCAGATCTCTTCCTCTATCTCAACCCCGCCGGTGAACGCATCTTCGGCCTCCCTGCAGGCAGGCTTCTCGGACACAGCCTGAAAGAGTTCATCGATCCCGCCGAGCACGAGGCAGTCGACCAGCAAGCGGCTCGGCGGCGGAAGGGAGAGAGAGGTCAATACGAGAATACGATCATCCGGCCGGACCGCTCGCGTCGTCGCCTGTTGATCTCCTCTGTGGCGCAAAACGATGATCAAGGACAGGTAGGGGCTGGTTTGAAACCCGCCCTTACGACGCTCTCCATCTTCCTGGACATCACCGAACAGCGCCAGGTAGAGGATGCCATCCAGAAAGCCCGCACCGACCTGCTCTTCGCCGTCTCTCACGAGATGAAAACGCCGCTGATGAGCCTGGCTGCCTCTCGGGAGATCCTGGAGACGTTGACTCCAGCTGAGAGAGAGCGCAAAACGCCTGAGTACGAAGCAATGTGGGCGCAAAACCTGGCCCGCCTGCGCCGCCTCATCGACAACCTGGTGGATAGCCAGCGGACACAAACGACAGGGATGCAACTGAAATGCCAGCCATCCAACTTGAATGACCTGGTGCGCGGGGTATTGGCGGAAACAGCCAGCCTCTCCGCCCGTCAAGAACTGCGCTTCGAGCTGTTCCTGACGGAACTCCCCCCAATTTTGCTGGATCGGGAAGCGATCAGCCGCCTGGTAGAGAACCTGGTCATCAACGCTGTCAAATTCTCCCCCCGCAGAGGGTTGATCACTCTTGGCGCCAAGCTGGAAGGTGATCACGCTTGTCTGACCATCTCTGACCAGGGACCAGGGATCGCAACCGAAGAAATCACCTCCCTCTTCCAACCCTTTCAGCGCTCTCCCGAGGCGGTCAGGTCCGGGGTACAGGGAACCGGCCTGGGCCTCTATGTCTCCAAGATGATCGCCGAGGCCCATGGAGGGTCGGTGGAGCTGGAGAGCCAACCGGGTCAAGGCACGACCGTTCGGGTGCGATTGCCCTTGCATGCGCCTGAATAACTGGAAGATCGGCCCATTACGAGATTCTCCCTAGGCGCGCGGTTCCAGCCTGCGGTACACTGGCGCCATGGTTGATCCATCAGCAGTCCGAGATTCGTTTCTCGAGGGGAAGAGCAGATGAAGCGCTCCTCCGCCCTTCTCATGGTGTTACTCTGTGCCGCCCTTCTGGCAACGGGTGGTGTGGCGGCGACGCCAAGCCCTCCAATGGGAAAAGAGGAGCCCCGATCGATAGACCTCACCATCGCTTATGGCCCTCCCCTCCTCCACCCCTACTTCGGCCTCTTGCACGCGCACACCTCCTACTCCGACGGGGAAGGCACGCCGGCCCAAGCGTTCACTTACGCGCGAGATTCAGCCAGCTTGGATTTTCTCGCCCTGACCGACCACGGCGAGCTGCTGAGCGATGCGGAATGGGCAGACACCCGTTCCCAAGCCGATGCCTTCACTTCGACGGGTTCCTTTGCCGCCCTGGCCGGCTTCGAGTGGACCGACTACTTGAAGGGACACATCTGCGTCCTGGGAAGTCAGGACTACGCCAGTTACTTGAATTGGCAGACCAACACCATCGGCAAATTCTTCGCCTGGCTGGAACAACGGCCGCAAGCGCTGGGCAGTTTTGCCCATCCCAAGTCGACCAACTTCGACGATTTCGCCTTTCGATCCGGCGCATCCGCTCAGATGGCCCTCTTGGAAGTCGCCAACGTGGAGAAGAACTTCGAGCCCGGCTTCCTGACCGCCCTTTCCAAGGGGTGGAGAGTCGGCGCGGTGGCTGCCCAGGACAACCACCACCCTGACTGGGGAAACGCCTCCGGGCAGATTGCTGGCATCTGGGCGCCTTCCCTCACCCCCAGCGCCTTGCTGGAGGCGATTCGCGCCCGTCGCACCTTCGCTTCCGATGATCGCAACCTGACCCTCTCTTTGAAATTAAACGGAGCCTGGATGGGCAGCGCGCTGCGCGGTTGGCCCGGCCAACCCTTGCATTGGCAGGTTGATGCTGCGGATCCCGACCCCGGCGAGACCATCGCGCAGGCGGACCTGCTTTCCTTGGGAGGTTCTGTGTTGGCCACTACTTGCCACCCTGCCGGGAACTATCATGGTTCTTCCGGAAACCTGGTCTGGAACTTGGAGACCAGCAACCCCGGCGGGGACTTCTGGGTATTCGCCAGGGTTCGCCAGGCCGACGGAGACTTAGCCTATTCCTCCCCCATTTGGCTGGAGGCAGTTGAACCGCCGGCCTTGGTCGTCACCCCCCAGGCGATGACCTTCACCGCGACCTGGGGAGAGTCGCCGGAACCACAGACCCTGACCCTGGAAATAATCGGAGAAAGTGGCACGGAGTGGAGCGCGAGCGCCGGGGAGGGTTGGTTGACGCTTTCCCCCTCAGCGGGGCGAACGGAGGGAGCGAGCGCTGTCCTCCAGGTCGCTGCGAACCTGAAGGGCCTGGCGCCCGGCGACTACCAAGGGAAGATCTTGGTGAGCGCACCTGGGGCAACGGGTTCCCCGAAAGAGATACCCGTGCGCCTGGAGCTCTCCGCCCCTCCCCTCCAGTCCTTCGACCTCTCCTTGAGACCTGGTTGGAATCAGATCTCCCTCCCGCTCGTCACCAACCTCAGCCCAATGGTCGTCTTCGGCGAGTTGCCGGCGCCTCTTCTTCTTTTCCAGTACGACCCGCTCAACCGGGTGTACTTTGGCCTCGATCAGGTGGCCCTGAAACCGGGGGTTGGGTACTGGTTGAAATCGGGGCTCGTTGCTCCCATCACCGCCACTCTCACCGGCTACCCAAGCGGAGAGGAGATGGAAAGCTTGGACTTCCCAGCCGGTTGGAACATGGCCGGAATCCCCATCCCTTATGATCTCCCGCTCTCCTCCCTGCGAGTGCGCGCGAACGGTTCCCTCCTGGCCTGGGGAGATGCTGTCTCCCTCGGCCTGATCGCCTCTCCTCCCCTTTGGTTCGATGGCGCCGTTTATCAGCCCTGCGAGCCGCTCATGGAGGCGGGAAAGGGTTACTGGTGGCAAGCTCGGGAGGCGCTTCAGTTAGTCTTCCCTTCCCCCTAATTCACTCGACCGCCCGCTGATCCGCCTCTCTCTCCCTGAGACAAAAGATGGGGCAAAGTACTGCCAACCTAATAGAAGGAGACGCCATGAAAGAAAGCCAGGACATCTTTAAGGAGATTGTCCGCCTCCGCCAGGCCGGGGAAGATGCGGTTCTGGCCACCGTAGTCAATACCGAGGCTTCCAGCCCGGGACGGGTCAGTTTCAAGATGCTCGTCTATCCAGATGGGCACATCCAGGGAACGGTAGGGGGCGGCCTCCTCGAGGCGAACGTGATCGTGGAGGCCAAGCGCGCCTTGGCGGATCGCCGGCCGCGTTTGCTACATTTAAAACTTACCGAGACAGATGCTGACGGAATCGGCGTCCTCTGCGGCGGCGAGGCGGAGGTCTACCTGGAGCCAGTCGGCGCGCCGCCTTTCCTCTACCTCTTCGGAGGCGGGCACATCGGCCTGGCCATCGCCGCCAAAGTGACCGATCTGGATTTTCGCCTGGTGGTGTTGGATGACCGGGAGGAATTCGCCAATCGGCAGCGCTTCCCCGAGGCCGACCAGGTTCTTGCCGGGCCATATAGCCGGCTCCTGGGATCAGTGGAAACGCCGGGGATCCGCTTCACCTCTTCGGATTCGGTAGTGATCGTCACCCGTGGCCATCTCGCTGACGAGGTGGTCTTGGATGAAGTTCTCAAACGCGACCCTCAACCCGGTTATGTGGGTATGATCGGCAGCCGCTCCAAGGTTGCTGTAGTCTTGCAACACCTGCGAGACTCCGGCATCCCCCAGGATCGCCTGGACCGGGTACACTCGCCGATCGGCCTGCATATAGGAGGAGAGCGGCCCTCCGAGATCGCCATCTCCATCCTGGCTGAGTTGATCGCCCACCGCCACGGCAAGCTGACGCCCAAGCCCCCCACTCTTCCTTCAGTGTGAGGAAATCCAGGCCGGTCTAGGCCGGCTCATTCCAACTTTGGATAAGACAGCACGCGGCAGCAGGATCGAATGGGTCTTCCTCGATGTGGGGAATGTCCTCTTCAGTGACGACCCCCTCATGGCCGTCGTCTACGGCCGGATGTGGGAAGTCATCTGCCGGAAACAGCCTGGGTTCTCCTTCGCTTCCTTGATGGCGGAGCGGGAGAGCTTGATTGAAACCTGGGAGTATCAGCACTACGGCATCCTGGCCCGCCGCCACCTGAGAGAGGAAGAGTGGACATCTCTTCACCTGCAGATCCGTGAAGAGGTGAAGAGTCGTTTCGACGAGTTGAACCAGCCCATACCCGCCTCGTTGGAAGTTGTGCGTTCCCTCAGCCGGCGATACAAGCTAGGGGTCGCCGCCAATCAAATGGCCGCCTGCCTCAGGGCGATCCTCATCAGCGAGGAGATCGGCCTGGCCAAGCCGGACCCGCGATTCTTCGAGCGCCTCCTGCGGGTGGCCGGTCGCGCCTCGGAGAGGGCGGTCATGGTCGGCGACCGCATCGACAACGACATCATCCCAGCCAAGAGGATGGGTTTGCGCACCATCTGGCTGCGGCTCGACCCCGCCAAGAAGGGCTACCAGCCAGAGGCTGTGAACGCACGCCTCTACCTGGAGAGTCTCCAGCGGGCCAGCCTTTCCCTGATCCCACCGCGCTCATCTCAAGAGCAGCCGGACCTAACTATTCACTCCCTGCGCGACCTGCCCGCCGCCCTGGAAGCCCTCTCCAGCTAAGTTGCAGGATCCGCGCCGGTCCAAGCCTTTGACAATCGGCAGGAAGACGCCCATAATGCCCCTTGGCCTCACCTGAGCGAACCTCGCCGGGAGAGCCAGGGCCGAAAGGCAGCACCGTTACGCACCCACCTGGGAGGATCCCTCCCCTGGGACGACTGTCGCAAGCGGCCCAAACGCTGACCCGCAAAGCGGGCGGTGAAACCCATGGAGCAATGGGCGGACGGTCGTGCGCGTACATTCCGATTCGTTTTCCTCGCTTCGAAGGAGCTTTGTTTGAGCTTTACCTCTATTCATTGGGATCCCCGCATTGAAGCGGGCGTCCTTGCCGCGGGCTATGCCCGTCCCACGCCGATCCAGGAACAGGCCATTCCGCCAGTCATGGAAGGTCGAGACCTGCTTGGTTTGGCACAGACGGGAACTGGCAAGACAGCGGCTTTCGTTCTGCCGATCTTGCAGCG
>JAPLHV010000039.1 GCA_026389455.1 Coprothermobacterota bacterium | reverse complement strand
ACATTAGGCGCGCCGGCGATGACCAAAGCCGGCTTGTTTGCACCCCGCCCACTTGAGATGCCGGCATTCAGCAGCTCGCCGATCTCTCGCTCCGCTTCCTCCCACACTTCACGCAAAGGCGCGGCCTGCCAATCCACCTCTTCGGGGAAATCGAGGGCCGCTTCCAGTTGGACCAGGGAAACTCGGAGGCGTCCTTCGATCGCGCATAGACGCAGAGACCACCCCCCTTCCAACTGGTAGAGAGCGGCCTGGGCCTCGCCTTGTGAAGCGGCTTGGGAGAGCGCGGCGATGGCCTCCGCCTGCAGAAGGTCCACTTTGCCGTTCTCGAAAGCCCTGCGGGTGAACTCTCCAGGTCGCGCCGGGGCGGCGCCGCATTGGAAAGTTGCCTCCAACAAGGCTTGAAGGATGATCGGTGATCCGTGGGCATGCAACTCGACTATATCCTCTCCGCTATAGGAATGAGGCGCCGGCATCCAAACCGCCAATCCCCGGTCCAGCCGGCGCCCCTCTGCTGTAGTGAAGGTGGCCGCCTGCAAGCGACGCGGCGTGAAGGATCCCTCTTTGCGGCCGGAGAGTCTCAACAAAATCGGCAGGCTGTCCGGTCCGGAGAGACGAACCACGCCAATCCCCCCCGATCCCAGGGGGGTGGCGATGGCGGCGATGGTAGCCCGCTGGTCGCGGTTCAGGGCTTGCGCGACGGCCTGTAGCGGAGCGAAGCCTTGGGAGAGTAGGGACCCTGAGGCGCTGCGGGAGCGATCCACTTCTTGGAAGGGGCCATCGGAGATGGGATGGAGATGGGCTCGTCTTCCTCGCGCGGCCGCTCTTCGCGCGGGGGTCGGACCTCGGTTGGCCGAGGCCCGGTGGGTCGATCCCCCGGTGGGCGGCGCGGGCCGCTATCATAGCTTCGATCGCGATCGGGGGGGCGGCGTTCGCTTCCACCGCCATAGCGCGGAGCTCGCTGCTGGGGGCTATATGCCCGGCGCGGGCGATCATCGCTGGAGCGATCCTGGCGCGGCGGGCGAGGCGCCAACCCCTCGCTCGGGCCAGGTTCGATGATTACTTTGCGATAGGGCTCGTCTCCCTCGGAGTGCGTCTTCACATCAGTGCGATCCTGCAGTGCGAGGTGAATTACGCGGCGCTCCATGGGCGGCAAGGGCGGCATGGTGTAGGGGCGGCGAATGCGGCTGACGCGGTCGGCCAAGCGGCGGGCCATTTGCTTGAGGGTGCGTTCGCGGTGGGAGCGGTAATCCCCCGAGTCGAGCAGACAGCGCACGTGAAGACCTTGCTTGGCCAAGAGCAGGGAAAGGATGAACTGAAGGGCGTTGACCGTCTCTCCGTGCTTGCCGATGAAACGAGCCGGCTCGGGGGAAACGATATCCAGCAAATAGGATTCGCCCTTCTTCTCCACGCTCAAACGGAGAGTGTCGTCATAGCGGGCGAGCAGGGCGCGGGCCACTGCTTCGACCTGGTCGATCTCCTTGATCTCCTCGATCTGTTCGATCTCCTCGACCTGGCGGGTGACGCGAACCAGCGCATGCTTCGAGCCAATGCCGAAAAGCCCGCTCTTGGGCTCCTCCAAAACCTCGATGAGCGCTCGCTCGCGGGAGATGCCGAGCTCTTCGAGAGCGGCAATGATCGCTTCTTCGACCGTCTTGGCCGATTTATCCACAGAAATTATTTCAGCCATCGCTTACTTTCCTTTTGCTTTTTTCTTGCCTGGGCCGGGTAGAGCCTGGGGCGGCGTGGGGATCACCTGGACGGTCTGAGCGGCAGCCGGCGGCTTGGGGATGCCCTTGAAGACGAACAACTGCTGGGCGACCTGAAGAAGGGAGAAAACTACCCAGTAGAGACAGACCGCCACCGGGATGGAGATGGAGATCCAACCGATGAGGAGGGGGAAGAGAATATTGATGAAAGCCGCTCCGCCTTGCTGAGTTTGGCTTTGACCCATCGTCTTCGATTGAAGGAACATGGTGGCGGCAGTCAGCGCGGGCCAGAGGTAGTAGATCCAATGGGGCGCCCCGGTGGGCGTATAAGCCAGGTTGAAACCAAGGAACATGGCGCCGGGGGTGGCGGCTCGCGCTACCAGGGCAAATTGGCTGCCGTTGAGCATGGTGGTGGTGTAGGTATGGAAGAGATCGGCCGGGATGGTCGGGGTAACTGCGGTGGGAGTCAGGCTCCCCAGGAAGGGCGTGTTCATGGGAACTTGGACGGCAGCCAGGAAAAAGGCTTGCAGGGCAAACCACAAGGCCCACATGATCAACAACTGGGGGATCTGCAACAAGCAGGAGGAAGTGAAGCAACCCACCGGGTTGATCCCATACTTCTTGTAGAGCTGGGACATGGCCTTGTTCAACTGGTCGGGGTCGCCCTTGAACCGCTTCTGGATCTCTTGCATCTCTGGGGTCATCGATTGCATCTTGCGGCTGCTCATCAGCGACTGCTGTTGAGGCCAGTAGAGGATCGCCTTCAACACCAGGGTGAGCAGGATGATCGCCACGCCATAGTTGGGAATGATAGAGAAGAAGAAATCAAGCGTCTGGGTGAGAATGTTCTGTAAAAAGTCCAAACTCGAACTCCTTTCTTAAGGCACCGGGTCGAAACCGCCCGAGTGCAGGGGGTTGCAGCGTAAGAAGCGCTTGAGGGCAAGCCAGACTCCCTTGCCGGCGCCATAGCGCTCGATCGCCTCCAGCGCATATTGTGAACAAGTAGGAATGTAGCGACAGGAGGGCGGAGTGTAAGGGGAGATCCCCTTGCGGTAGAAGAGGATCAGGAAGAGGAAGATCTTCTTACACATGAGGCAGGACCGAGGCCTTCTCCAAAGAACGGCGAAGGGCCTGCTCCAGCACGGGCTGAGTCTCCCGAACAGCTTCCTTGCGGGCCAGCACAACCAGCAGACAATCGGCTCGCAGCTGGGGGCGGAGGCGCCGATAAGCTTCACGGAAACAGCGTTTCAAGCGGTTGCGGTCGACTGCCTGGGCCACACTGCGCTTTTTAATCACGATGCCCAGTTTCCTACCCTCGCCTGATTTCAGGCAAAACAGCAGGAAATAGGGTGAAAGGTAACTTCTCCCCTGACGAAAAACCCGGACATACTCCGGGGACAGCAGGCGACCCTCCCGCGGCAGCGGGAAACGCCGGGGCTCATCGCCCGCTTCAGGCAATGGCGATCTGGTGGCGGCCGCGAGCCCTCCTCCGGCTCAGCACTTTGCGGCCTCCCCTGGTCTGCATGCGCATACGGAAGCCATGCACTCTGTAACGGTAGCGCACGTGGGGTTGAAACGTTCTCTTCATTCGGTTGCCTCTATCCTTAAGGATTAAGGGCGCTGGGTATAAACCCCCAGGGGGCCCCCCCTTGTGTTCTGCTCGCTTTCTCCGTTTTTCATCGGTGTCCTGAAGGCTGAGCCAACAGGAATCGACAAGTTATTATAAAGAAAGGAGGGCAGTGGGTCAACCGTGGGGAGTCGCGCTATAATAGCAAGGTGGCACCGATGGAAAGCGCCGTCTACGCGCGCCGGTTGGCGAAGTCCTTCCGAGGCAGGAAAGCCTTGGAGAACGTTGACTTGGTGGTGGAGAACGGGGAGCTGGCTTGTCTCTATGGTCCTCCGGAAGCGGGGAAAAGCACGTTGCTGCGGATCCTGGCCGGGGAAGTGCGCCCAAGCGGAGGAGAAGCAAGGATCCTGGGCAAGGATCCGTTTCGCTCGCGTTCCTCCCTCCTGCGCAAAGTAGGCTTCCTTCCCGCCCATCCAGTCTTTTACGACTGGATGCGCATCAACGGCTGCCTGGCCTTCCTGGCTCGCGCCGGCGGGTTGGGCGGGTCGCGGCTGGCCGGGAGAATAGGTGAGGTTTTAGAACGGGTCGGCTTGAACGAGGAGAGGGCGCGCGTCGGCGACTTGACCGAAGAGGGTCGCTGTCGGCTCGGTTTAGCCCAGGCTCTCCTCCTTGGTCCCCCACTGCTTCTCCTCGACAACCCTCTGGCCTCCTGTGCCGGAGAGAGCCGCTCTCGCCTGGAAACATTGCTCCTCTCACTGCGAAAGGAAGGAACAGTACTCTTCAGCAGTAACACGCTCGGCCCGCTGGAAGAGCAGTGCGACTCTCTGGCCGTGCTCGATCGGGGGAAACTTCTCCTCCAGGAGAAGCTGGGTTCCTTGCGGCAGAGGTTCCAGGAGCCGGCTCTGGTCCTCGACTTGAGCGACTGTCCGGCCGCTTTCCTGGCTGCTCTGCAGGCTGAACCCTGGCTGGAGGAGGCCATCCCGCAAGACGGCTTGCTGCGCCTGCGCGTGCGTGACTTGGAGCAAGCCACCCTTTCGCTGCCGCCTTTAATCGGCAGCCATCGCTTAGCCTTGCGGCGCCTTTCGGTGGACAAGCAACCCCTTGCAGCGCTCCTGGCTCGCGCCGGCAAAGGGAGCGTCACCCATGCTTAATGCCTTTTGGCGAAAAGAGTGGCAAGAGATCTGGCGGGAGGGGACGGCCTGGGCGCTGGGCGGCCTCTTCCTCTTCCTGGCAGCCATCGTGCCGGTCTCTTTCCGCTACCTGCCGGAGCTGTGGTTTGTGGACCTTTTTCCTAGCGTCAGCTTCTTCCTGCGAACCCAGGAGGAGGGCGCCTCGATCGTCTTCTTGCTGATCTGGGTGGCGCTGGGCAGCTTGGCGATGATCCTCTGGGGGATCGGCAGCATTGCCTACGAGTGGCGCAGCGGCCAGTTGCGCCTGGTCTTGGCCAAGTCCTCCGCCGGCGGAGGGATTTTACTGGGAAAATGGTTGGCCGACTGTTCCCTCTTGCTGCTGGTGATGGGAGCTTCATTCATCCTCTTCAACCAGCTCTGCCGCGGGCTTTTTCCCTACAGTCTGGCCTGGCGGCCGACCCTCTTCGCCCTGCTCTTGCTTGCCTTATATTTGGCTTTTGTACTCGCTCTGGCTATCTTCTGGGGCGCCTGGCTACGCCGTCCAGGGTGGAGCGCCTTGCTCACCGTGGCCTCACTCCTCGTCCAGTTTCTATTGCTCCCTCCTTTCCTGGCTTGGGCTCCAGTGATGTTGATCAACTTAAGTCAAGCAGCCGCCTTCAGCCAACCTCTCTCGTGGCTGGAGCTAGCCCCCGGGGCGAACGCTCTGCTCGTCTCCCTCCTGCTCCTGCTGCTGGCCGGACTCTTCATCTCCCGCCCTCGCGGGAACCGTTAGGCCTTCTTGCCCCGCTTCTCCGAGTCTGTTAGATTCATCTTGCCGCAGGCTGTTTCTACGCGATCACTGGTGGGGAAGGCCCCCAAACAACCCGCGCGACGCTCCCTTGTGGCGGTACGCCCTGCCGGGGGCTATCGAGCTGCCGGGGGCTATCGAGCTGCCGGGGGCTATCGAGCTGCCGGGGGCTATTATGCTGCCGGGGGCTATTATGCTGCCGCAGGGGATGATGCTGCCGCAGGCTGAAGGAAGGACGGCGCCGAAAGATCACAAAGCGGTTATCCACTTTTCTCACAGTGCTTGTGGATAAGTTTTAATTCAAGGAGAGTTGTATGAGGGAAATCCAGGACGAAGCGGAATATTTGTGGGAAGAGGTCCGGAAGATTTTGCGGCGCGAGCTGTCCCGGCCCTCGTATGACACTTGGCTGAAGAACACCAAGGCTCTCTCGCTGGAGGATAGCGTCCTGCTCTTGGGGGTGCCCAGCGATTTTGCTCGCGATTGGTTGCAGACGAGGCTCTATGCTTCGATCCAGCGCGCCTTGCACGCGGTGAAGTCGGAGGAGATCGAAGTGGAGTTCCGCGTCGTCTCGATGGAGCCGGCCGGGCTTCCAACAGCCGCCGACGACGTTCCCAGCCAGGAACGGCGATCCCCCTTTAACCCACGCTATACCTTTGAATCCTTCGTCGTGGGCGCCTCCAACCGCTTTGCCCACGCCGCTTGTCTGGCCGTGGCCAATGCTCCCGGACGGGCTTACAATCCCCTATTTGTCTACGGCGGCGTGGGCCTGGGGAAAACTCACCTTTTGCAGGCTATCGGCAACCATATTTTAGAGGCAGCCCCCCAACTGAAGGTGATTTTTCTCTCCTCGGAGAAATTCACCAACGATGTGATCAACGGGATCCGCGATCACCGCATGGGAAATTTCCGCGACCACTACCGCACGGTCGACGTGATCTTGATCGACGATATCCAGTTTATCGCCGGCAAAGAGAGCACCCAAGAAGAGTTCTTCCACACCTTCAATGCCCTCCACGACGAATCCAAACAGATCATCCTCACCTCCGACAAGCCCCCGCGGGAGATTCATACACTGGAAGACCGTCTTCGTTCGCGCTTCGAGTGGGGTCTTTTAGCCGACGTTCAGCGCCCTGACTTAGAGACACGCATCGCTATCCTCAAGAAAAAGACTGAGTCTGAGTCGATCGAGGTGCCGGCCGAAGTTCTGTCCTATGTTGCCGACAATATTACCTCCAATATCCGTGAGCTGGAGGGGGCATTGATTCGCATCCTGGCCTATGCCTCTCTCTATAATCAGGAGATTGACCTGTCGATGACGATGTACGTTTTAAAGGATCTCATTCCGGTCACCACCCGCCCGCTCTCGGTGGCCGAGATTCAGAAAGCTGTGGCCGGCTATTTTCAGATTCCCACAGAGGTTCTCTTGGCCAAGAAGCGCTCGCGCGATGTTGTCATCCCCCGGCATATCGCTATGTACCTGGCAAGGGAGCTGACCGATTTCTCCCTGCCGCAGTTGGGGGAATCCTTCGGCGGTCGCGACCACACCACCGTCCTTTACGCCTGCGATAAGATCAAAACCGAGAAGGAGGCAGACATCAACCTGCAGACCGCACTCGACGAGATTCGCAAACTGCTCCTACGACCTCTCCACTGATCCTTCACACACAATGCCGGCGCTTTGTGGAAAAACATGATAGAACGCTTATTTTCAATTTCTCTTCACAGTATCCCCAATTTTCTCCACAGCAAGGGCATCCCTATTGCGACTCATTGGGTCTATCCTGCCATCCTTATCAACAGGATCCAAAGGCCCTATTATTACTACGAGCTAGATAACATAAAGAAAATAAAAAAAGAAGGGGATCGGGATTATGCACATTCACTGTAAGAGAGATGCATTGCTGAAGAACGTCAGTATTGTCCAGAAGGCTGTCTCCATCCGAGGGTCGCTCCCGATCCTTAGCAATATCTTGCTGGAAGCCAAGAACTCAATGTTGCGCGTGATGGCCACTGATCTGGAGATCGGCATTGAAGCCAGTTTTGATGCCACTGTGGAGAAAGAAGGGACGATTACTTTCCCATCTAAATATCTTCTGGAGATTATCCGCCGGCTCCCTTCCGGAGACGTGGAACTCTTCGTGGAAAAAGGCTCTCAGGTCAATATTAAGGCCGGCAAGGCACATTTCACCATGAGTGGGTTGCCGGCCGACGATTTTCCCCTTCTGCCGGAGATTAAAGAGGGGCAAAAACTGAAGATCCAGCGAAGCATCTTGCAGACACTAATTGAGGAGACCTCTTTTTCTTGCTCCAAAGACGAGATTACCCGGCCCGAGTTGGCCGGCATTCTGCTGATTCTTGCACCGGGCAAGATCCAGTCGGTGGCCACTGATGGGAGCCGCTTGGCGCTGCGTGAAGTGGAAGCGACAACCGAGGTCGAGGGCCGTCTGGAAGTTTTGATCCCTGGTCGTTCTCTAGAGGAGTTGCTGCGCATCTTGGAGATGGACGGGGAAAATGAGGTGGAAGTAACGCTGGGGAACAACCAGGTAGAATTTCGATTGCCTCAGCGCAAGCTGATTACGCGAAAGATCCAGAGCCGTTTCGTCAACTGGGAAGTCGTTATTCCGACGCAGTTTGAGCAAACCTATCTGGTGGATACCAAGCGTTTTCAGGAGTCGCTGGACCGCTGCATGCTGCTGGCCCGTCTGGTGAACAACCGCATCCTGATCACCAGCCAGGGCGCTTCCGTCCTCCTGCAAGCTGTTGTGCCCGAGGTCGGCGAGGTGCGCGAGGAATTGGAGTGGTCACAGGGCAGCGGCTCTCTGAGCGAGAGCTTCAACGTACGTTACCTGCTGGAGGGGTTGCACAACATTAAAACCGAGTACAGTTACTTGGCCTTCGCCGGAAAAGAACGGCCCTTGGTATTGCGGCCTTCGGATGAGAAGGGGTACCTCTATCTGGTGATGCCGCTGCGTTCTTGAACCTCACCCGTCTAACCCTCTACGGTTTTCGCAACCTGGCCGAGCAACGGCTGGATTTCGGGGATGGTTTACAGGTTATCTGTGGTGGAAATGCCCAAGGGAAGACCAATCTATTGGAGGCGATCTTCTGCTTAACCGCTGGTCGTTCTTTTCGCTCGGCCGACGATCAGATCCTGGTGGGACAGACAGACGGCGCCGATGAGAAAGTTGGGTATCGCCTGGAAGGAGAGATCAAGCGGCGGGACGACGCTCTCCATCCCCTTCTAATTTTTGATCAGGAGACCAAACGAAGAACCTTTACACTGAACGGCGCTCCGCTGCGACGGGTGATGGAACTGTGGGCTGAAGTCAAGGCGGTTCCCTTCGTACCGGCCGACAGCCTGTTGGTGAAAGGACCGCCTTTGCTCCGGCGGCAATTCTTGAACCGTTTTCTGGGGCAGAAATCTGCTCTTTATCGCTACCACTTGCAGCGGTTTAGCACAGCCTTGCGTCATCGCAACGCCATCCTCAAAGAGATGCAGCGAGGCAACCGGGGAGAGAGCCTGGAGACATGGAACGGAGTTTATCAAGAGGCAGCCCAAGCCTTGGTCGACGAGCGAGCGGCAGCCATCCTTCAACTGGCGGAGGCTGCCCAATCCTTCTACAGATTGCTCTCCCGTCGAGGAGAAGCGGTCCGGCTAGCCTATCAACCCGCTAGTTGGGAGATCGGCAAAGATCTGGCCGGCGGGGCAAGGAGAGAGATCGCGGCCGGAACCTGCTTATTCGGGCCTCACCTGGATGAGTTGGAGATCCGCTTAAGCGGACGAGCGGCTCGCTTTTACTCCTCGGAAGGGGAAGGTCGTTGTTTGGCCTTGGCCTTGCGCTTGGCCGAATACCGGATATTGTGTGAAGATGGAGGGGATGCGCCCCTGCTGCTCCTTGACGACGCACTTTCCGAGCTGGACGGAAGCCGGCGCGAGGCTCTCCTCGATTTGCTTGAACCATTGCCGCAGAGTTTTCTGACCACTGTCACGATTGATGAGTTACCGCGCCGGCAGCGCGAGAAAGCGAGCATCTTCGATGTCCAAGACGGAGAAATCAAAAAGAGGCCTGATCCCGCTGGCTGACCTCTTGCCGGCGGCACTGCAACATTTTGGCTTGGAGGAAAAGATCAATGAGACGCGCGCTCGCCAAGCCTGGGAGCGGGTAGCTCCGGCTGATCTGCGCAGCAACCTGCGCTTCTATCACTTTCAAGCTGGGACTCTCTATTTCCAGCCTACCGCCTCGCTTTGGGCTCAAGCCCTGCGCCTGGCCAAAGGAGAGCTGATCCCCCGCCTGAACGAGACTCTGGGGGAAGAACTGGTGCGCGATCTGCGCGTTGGGGGGATCCGCGGCCGACCCCGGCGCAAAGAGTAAGCAGCAATGGGGACAGAATTAATTCTGCGAAGCTAATGGGGACAGATTTGAAATCTGTCCCCATTAGCTTATGCAAGGTTGGCGTCGCACCGCCAGGAACGGTACAATAGAGCCCGTGATGGAAAACCAAGCTCCCCAGTATGATTCTAACGATATTCAGGTATTAGAGGGCCTCGAAGGTGTGCGCAAGCGCCCCAGCATGTATATCGGCTCGACCGACTGGCACGGCCTGCACCACCTGCTCTACGAAGTGGTGGATAACGCTATCGATGAAGTGATGGCCGGCGCTTGCCGCAATATCGAGGTTACACTTGATGGAGACGGGTCGATTACAGTGATTGACGACGGCCGCGGCATCCCCACCGATATCGTCCCCAAGATTCGTCTTCCCGGGTTGGAAGTGGTGCTTACTCGCTTGCATGCCGGCGCCAAGTTTGGATCGGGCGCCTATCGCGTTTCCGGAGGTTTGCACGGGGTCGGCGTCTCAGTGGTGAATGCCCTCTCCGAACTCCTGGAGGCCACGGTTTGGCAGAACGGCCTCACCTACCGCCAGCGTTTCTCCCGCGGAAAATCCCTGGGGCCGATGGAGACGGGTGAGCCGACCGAGCGCACCGGCACCATGATCCGCTTCAAGCCGGACAGCGCTGTCTTCGAGACACTCCACTTTGAGGGTGAGATAATCCTGCAGCGCCTGCAAGAGATGGCTTTCCTCAACCGCGGCGTGCGCATCCGTTTCGAGGATCAGCGCAGCGAACCGCCTGTGGTTGCCGAGTATCAGTACGACGGCGGAATCGTCTCCTTCGTCCGCTTCCTCAATCAAGAGAAGGATCCCCTGCATGACCCGATCTACCTGGAGGGGCATGAAGAAAAGCTCTTGGTAGAGGCGGCCATTCAATACAATGCCGGCTTCTCGGAGGAGGTTCTCTCCTTCGCCAACAGCATCAACACGACTGAAGGAGGCACCCACGTCTCCGGTTTCCGCGCCGCCTTGACCCGCTCGCTGAACGACTGGGCGCGAAAGAACGGGGCGCTGAAGAACGGCGATGCGCCGCTGGGCGGAGAGGATACCCGCGAAGGGCTGGCAGCGATCATCTCGGTCCGCTTGGTCGACCCTCAATTCGAGGGACAGACCAAGACCAAGTTGGGTAACTCGCAAGTGAAAGGGATCTCCGAGACGATCCTGGGCGACGGCCTCTCCCACTACCTGGAAAACCACCCCCAGGAAGCTAAGCGCATCGTCGGCAAAGTGCTGATGGCACAGCGAGCCCGTGAAGCGGCCCGCAAGGCGCGGGAACTGACGCGGCGCAAGAGCGCTCTGGAGATCTCCCCCCTGCCGGGAAAACTTGCCGACTGCTCCGATCGCGACCCAGCCCACACCGAGATTTATCTGGTGGAGGGAGACTCGGCCGGCGGTTCGGCCAAACAGGGGCGCGACCGCTCCTTCCAGGCGATCCTGCCCTTGCGCGGCAAGATTCTAAACGTGGAGAAGACCAATCTGCACAGAATTTTAGCCAATGCGGAGATTCGAGCCATGATCACGTCCCTGGGTTGCGGCATCGGCGAGGAGTTCGATCCGAGTCGCCTGCGCTATCACAAGGTGATCATCATGACTGATGCCGATGTGGACGGCTCGCACATCCGCACGCTGCTGCTGACCTTTTTTTACCGGCATATGCTGAAGCTGATAGAGGAGGGTTACGTCTACATTGCCCAGCCGCCGCTATTCGGCGCCCGGGTGAGCAAGGATGAGATCCGCTACTTTCTCTCCGAGGCCGAGCTAGGCGTCTTCCGGACCGCCTCCGGGAAGAAGGAGTTGGATGTGCAGCGCTTCAAAGGCTTGGGGGAGATGAATCCCGAGCAGTTGTGGGACACGACCATGAACCCTAACTCGCGCGCCATCCTCCGAGTTACCCTTGAGGATATCCAAGCTGCCGAGGAGATCTTTACTGTCCTAATGGGAGATAAAGTGGAACCGCGTAAAGAATACATCACAGCCCACGCCCACGAAGTGAGGAACCTGGACATCTAAGGACACGCTGCCGCGGGCTGTCAACTTGCCGGGAGCTATCAACCTGCCGCGGGCTGTCAACCTGCCGCGGGCTGGTTAGGTAGCCCGACTCTCCCCTTCCTTTTGTCTCGCGCCGCACTTTGCCCTCCTTCTCCCCACCCCTTCTTTCCTAGCTTGATTCGTGAAACGGAAGCAGTCTAACCACGGCTGTTCCCTACAGGTTAGATCCTCCCCGCCGCCTCCCATGCGCCCGTTGTGACGGCCTGCACACAGAGATGGAGACAGTCCTCGAGTTACGATCGTACCCTCCTTTCTTGTCATGCTGAACGCAGTGAAGCATCTCCTACCAGGAATTCCAGTAGGATAGACGGGATTGAAAGAGAAAAGCAGGAAGGACGACGAAGGATCTGGGCCGTAGAGCCCGCAGGCAAGTTTATCCACTGCTTCCCGATCCCGAATCGGTTGATTGGGCAACAAGCCCGCGTCACGTTGGAGACTGGGAAGAGAAGCTCCTGCTCCTTGTGGAGGAAATCGAGAAGAAGATAGAAAGACGGAAAAATAAATCTGTCCCTTTTTCTCCAGGGACGGTCTCAGTCTCAGATTTGCCGCACTAGGGCGCCGCGGTCACAGGGATAGTCAAGCCCTTTTACTCTTGAGGTCACATCAACCCCGATATGGTTTACGCCGGATCGGTTTTCGTAGGGGCGGGTTTCAAACCCGCCCACAAACAGGGCTGTCTCAGCGTAGTGATGACTTATTCTCCAGAACGCCCTGCCGGGGGTTATCGAGCTGCCGGGGGGCTATCGAGCCGCCGCAAGCTAACTTGCTGTTGTCAGCCTTGATGATCCCAGAGACCTTGTTTAACTTCAGACTGCCTAATCCGCTCAGTTTGAGAAAAAACCAAGTAAATGAGGCTAGGGGGTGGCGGTCGACGGCGGGAGGAGGGGGCGCATTTGGATCAAGAGCTCGCCACGGGTCAACGCTTCACGGTGCAGGTAGATCTGGTGAAGAGACTTGATCCCGAAGCGGCTTAGTATGGCCTCTAACGATTCCCAATTGACCGGGTCATCGGGGCGGAAAGTACCGTCGGAATTGCCCTTGAAGATTTCCTTCTCGCGCAAGGCGGCCAGTGTTGGGGCGGCCCAATGAGTGGGAGGCACGTCGCGGAAGGAGGCCACGCTGGCTTTGGGCTGGATCCCCAGAATGCGGGCCAGCAGCGCGGCAAACTCGGCGCGGGTGGCTGCCCGGTTAAGGGCAGGGTCGGCGCCTTCCTTGTAGCCGGCAATGGCCTTCTCCAGAAGAGGGGCCAAAACAGGAAGCAGCCACTGGTCCCACCCGCGGCGCAGCAGCAGAGCCTCCACCGGGCGCCGTCCCCAGGCGTAGGCTTCATCGCGGTTGCCTACGGCCAGATCAATGATAGTCCCGATGATCGCTCCGCCGGTGTCCTCGGCCTGAGCTAGACCGTACCCCGGCACATCCAAGATCGTGCCGAAGGGGATGACCCCAGGATCCACCGCCATCACCCCGGGACGCAAGTCGGTGCCGTTGGCGGTGTGCGGAACCTTCGCACCGTCGCCACACTCTTCTGGGGAATAGGCCACTGCTTCCAATGACAGCGTCTCGGCCCTTACCGCCGGCGCTCCTACGAGCAGGGTCAATAGAAGACACAGCAAGAAAATCTTCAGGTTTCGCATCTCCACTCCTTATTTGGAATCCATCCCCGCTTCGCTGGCCTATTTTGACCTACCTGAGGCATGCCCGTCAACCCACCTGTCAAGCGCTTGCGCAAAACCGAGGACTGGACTAGGATGAGGCAGGTTTCAGCACAAAGTCGCGGTTTTACAGCTTGGGAAAATCCTGTGCATAATTCTGTGGAATCTGTGTATAGCGGAACACCCTGCCGCGGGCTGTCTAGTTGCCGCTGATGCTGGGGACAGATTTGAAATCTGTCCCCAGCATCAGCGGCAGGCGCAGGTGTGACGGGAAGCAAACCTATCGCGGGGGTAGATCCCATCGCGGGAGCAGGCCAAGGAGAGTGAAATGAGAGTCGGGATTTTAACTGGTGGAGGAGATGCCCCAGGCTTGAACGCGGCCATTCGCGCCGCTGTAGCCAAGGGAGAGGATTACGGTTGGGAGATGGTGGGAATCCGGCGCGGATGGGCCGGTCTCCTCGACGCTGACACCACGCCGCTTTGCTGGGAGGACGTGGAAGGGATCGTGGCCGTGGGGGGGACCCTGCTGGAGACGTCCCGCACCAACCCCTTCAAGCGCGACGGCGATGAAGCGCTGCTGCTGGGCAACGTGGAGAAGATGAGGCTGGATGCTTTGCTGGCCATCGGCGGCGACGATACCCTAACCGTGGCTCACAAGCTCTGCCGGAGCGGTGTGCCTTGCGTCGGCGTTCCCAAGACGATGGATAACGACGTGGCCCTGACCGACAACACGATCGGGTTTGACACCGCCGTGACGATCTCCACCGAAGCTATTGACCGCCTGCACAGCACGGCTCGCTCGCACCGCCGCTTGATGGTGGTAGAGGTGATGGGCCGCGACGCCGGCTGGGTGGCGATCCAATCCGGCCTGGCGGGGGGAGCGCACCTCATCCTCATTCCGGAGATCCCCTACAGCATCGAGGATGTAGCCCAGTTTCTGCACCAGCGCAAAGCTCGCGGCGAGACCTACAGCTTGATCGTGGTCTCGGAAGCGATCTACCCACAGGAGGGAGGGCAGCTTCTCGGCTACGAGAGGCGCGAGGTGGATGCCTTCGGCCACGTCCGGCTGGGGGGCGTGGGCCACATCTTCGCCGAGTTGCTGGAGCGCAAGAGCGGCCTGGAAACAAGGTCCACTGTCCTCGGCCATTTGGTCCGTTCCGGTCCCCCCACCCCCTTCGACCGCATCATGGCCACGCGAATGGGCGTCAAGGCCATGGAGATGATTCACCAGAAAGGCTGGGACTCGATGGCAGCTTTGCAAGGGACGGAGATGGTGGCCGTACCATTGACCGATGTGCTGGCACAATCAAAGACGGTGCCGGTGGAGCTCTATAACTCCATCAAACTGCTATTCCGCTAGGAAATGCGGCAGCAATGGGGACAGATTGCAAAGTAATGGGGACAGAATTAATTCTGTCCCCATTACTCTTTGATTCGCGAGGAGGAGAAAGAGAATGGAACGCACATTTACCATGGTCAAGCCGGACGGCGTGGCCCGCGGCTTGGTCGGCGAGGTCATTCGTCGTTATGAAGATAAAGGCCTGAAGATCATCGCCCTGCGCCTGCGCAGTTTCACCACCGAAGATGCCGCCCAGTTCTATGCTGAACACCTGGGAAAGGGGTTCTATCAGTCGCTCGTCGACCTAGTCACAGCCGGTCCCGCAGTGGGGATGGTATTGGAAGGTCCCAACGCAGTGAAATTGGTCCGCACTCTGATCGGTTCGACCAACCCCCAGGAAGCCGCCCCCGGAACCATCCGCGGCGACTATGGCTTGGAGCTGCCGGCCAACATCGTCCACGCCTCGGATGCCCCCGCCTCCTTCGCCCGCGAAGCCAAGCTGTTTTTCGGAGAAGACTTCTAGCCGGTCACTTCTCGAGGATGGCTCGAGCCAGAATCAAATCCTCGGGCTTGTCGATATCCACTCCCATCGCGGGCGCGTTGAGGATGACGGCCCGCCCCGGCTTGCCGATGTAATGGGAAGAGACTGCTTCCAACTCGTGGATGGAGAGAGTCCCTAAGGCAAACTTGAGGATTTGCTTGGCGCCGAAGATACTGGCCAGCTTCCAGATCTTCTTCCGCCCGGCGATCACCTCGGACATGAACCGCTCCACCACGTCGTAGGCCTCAATGGAGAAGATCACCATATTCCCGGCTTTCACCTTGCCCTCCTTCAGTTGGGCGTAGGTCCGCTTGCTCCCCGGGAAGCGGGCTTCGATGTCTTCTTTGCGGATCACCGGGATGTAGTAGTAGGCCGGGTTCTTCAGGCAAAAGTCGCAGAAGAGGTCAACATCCGCCGTCTCCAGGAAAGGGAGATCGGAGCTGACGATCAACACCAGGGGGGCCGTGGTCTTCTTGGCGCCACGGCGGATGTTCTCCTCCAGGGAATCCCCGGCCGTTACCCAGACATCAACCAGGGGATCCAGGGCTTCGTTGGGGGGGAAGTCAGCCACCAGAATTGTGCGGCCATGGTAAGCGGATCCGCGCAGCGCCTCCAACACATATTGAACCAGCGGCTTGCCATCGATCGTTAGCAGCGCTTTGTTGTTGACCCCTTCTTCCTTGAGCCAGCTTTCCCGGTCCGAGCCGGCCAAGACCACTGCATCGTATTGCATGCTCTCTCCGATCAGGGTTTATCTGTTAGATCCGTCAAGAAGGGGGATTGGTTACGGAACGCGCTGCCGCGGGCTATCAGGCTGCCGCGAGCTGTCTAGTTGCCGCGAGCTATTCGGCGTCAGCGGGGAAGTAAAGATCCCTTGCCTCTCCGGCGACGTAGGTGGAGCCGGCGACCAGCGCCATGTCTTGGGGGTCTGCCCAACGCAAGGCTTGCTGAACAGCGTCGGTCACCCTCGGGAAGCTGGTTCCCGATAAACCCAAGACGGCGCCGAGAGCCAGAACCTGATCGGCTGCCAGAGCTCGTTGGGATTGGGCTTGGGTAGCGAAGAGTCGCGGCCGCCAAGGCGCGAAGAGAGCCAGCATGGCAGCGGCGTCCTTGTCGCTGGAGGCGCCGAATACCAGCGCTAGACGGCGGAAAGAGAAATAATCCCGAATCGTCTCGGCCAATGCGGCAGCCTTGTCCGGGTTGTGAGCCGCATCGATGACCAACAGCGGCCCTTCTTGGAGGACCTCGGCCCGCCCCGGCCAACACAGGTCAGCCCATCCTTGACGCAGATGCTTCTCCTCCCAGCCGAAGCCCTCTTCTCGCAACCGCTCCAAGGCAGTCAGGGCGAAGGCGGCGTTCTCCAGTTGGTGCCGGCCCAAGAGCGGCAAGAAGAGTTCTCCGTATTTCCTGACCCCTGCCTTTTGACTTCCGCTCTCCGGCCTGACTTGCTCCAGATCAAAGCGCTGTCCGCGGAGGTCGGCACTGTTCCGATGCGCTTGCCAACCCTCACTGGGGAGGATCGGCGACCCTACCTCAGCGGCTCGCCTGCGGATAGCGGCTAGGGCCTCGGGATGCTGGGGAGCGAGCGCCACCGGGACGCCCGGTTTGAGGATGCCGGCTTTCTCGCCGGCGATTTCGGTCAGGGTGTGGCCCAGATACTCAGTGTGGTCGAAGCCGATCGGGGTGATGCCGGTCAAAATCGGCCGCAGCACATTGGTGGCATCCAGGCGGCCGCCGAGGCCGACTTCCACCACTGCCAGCTCCACCCGCTCCTGGGCGAAGTAGGAGAAGGCTAGCGCCACTCCCATCTCGAAATAGGTGGGGGCGCCCAAAGGCGTCCCGGCCAGCTCTT
>JAPLHV010000033.1 GCA_026389455.1 Coprothermobacterota bacterium | reverse complement strand
TGTTGGCGGACCGCTTCACTAATCCTGCTCCCACCCAACATGCGGCTGATCTCCCCCACCCGCTCCTGCTCCCCCAAACGCCGTAGCGAGACTTGGCTGGAAATGCCGGAGGCATCCTTCTGGAGAAGGAAGTGGGTTCCAGCCCGGGCGGCGATCTGTGGAAGATGGGTGATGCAGATCACTTGATGAAAACGGGAGACTTCCACCAACTTGGCTGCCAGCATCTCCCCCACTCTCCCGCCAATGCCGGCATCGATCTCGTCAAAGACCAAAGTGGAAGCATCGTAACGGTCGGCTAGGGCAGCTTTCACTGCCAACATCAGGCGCGAGAGTTCTCCGCCCGAAGCAACCCTTGTCAAGGGTCGAGGCGGTTCCCCGGGGTTGGATGAGAAGAGGAACTCGGCACGGTCCAGACCTTCCGCGCGAAGGTTCTCCAAGGGGAACTCCTCCAATTCGATGCGAAAGATTGGGTGTTCGATGCCAAGTTCACCCAGGCTCTCTTCCACTCGTCCGGCCAGTCGGTCTGCTGCCTCACGTCGAAGCTCCCGCAGATTACCCAATGAACCGCTCAAAGCGCCCTCACTTTTCGTCAACTCCTCTTCCAACGCTCTTTCCTCGGCTTGCTTGGCCTCCAGCGAACCTAATGCCGCCTGGATTTCAAGGCGAGCGGCCGAGACAGCCGCCAACGTGCCCCCGTGCTTGCGCTTCAGACGAGCCAACTGGTCCAATCTACCCTCGATCTGCTCCAGCCGGCCCGGGTCTGCTTCCAGGTGTTCCAGGGCGGCGGACAAATCCCAGCAGAAATCACCCAGCTCCAAAGTCAGGCCGGCCAGCCGTTCACTCAAGGAAGTCAGCGCGGGATAGTGTCCGGTCAATTCCTGCAAGGCCTGGGCGTTCCGCTCGAGGCCGTCCATGAAATTGCCCCCTGCTGTCTCCCCCCGCAAATAACCCGCTACCGCTTCTAATGTCGAGCGGATTCGAATGCTCCCCCGCAATAAAGCTCGTTCCTCCTCTAATAGCTGGTCCTCCCCGTCACGCAAAGATGCTCTCTCGATTTCCTCCAACTCATAGCGCCAGAGCTCTTCTTGGGACTGCCGCTCTCCAGTGTTGGCTTTCAGCTTGGCGATTTTCCCGAGTATTTCGATCCTCGCTGCCCGCAACGCCTCTCCCCGATCGCGTTCGGCCAGAGCATCGGCGCCGGCAAAACGGTCCAGCGAGTTCAGTTGAAAGAGAGGGGATAATAGGGCTTCATGCTCTTGCTGGCCGTGCAGGTGTACCAGCGGAGCAAGGGCATCACGCAGCAAACTGAGCGGAACCAGTCGCCCGTTCAAGTGAGCGCGGCTCCTCCCAGCACGGCTGATCTCTCGGGTCAGTGAGAGCGTGCCCTCCTCAATGCCCAGCTCTTGCAGATAACTTGTGGCAGCGCGTTCCGGTGAGGCAGCTTGATAGGATCCGGCAGCTAGACAGCCCCCGGCAGCTTGATAGCCCCCGGCAGCTAGACAGCCCCCGGCAGCTTGACAGCCCCCGGCAGGGAGTCCTGGCGAGCCAGGGTGTGCCGGCAACTCCAGGGTTGCCTCTATCCGCATCACATCGCCGTGCGAGCCGACCAGGTCAGCCTGGCCGCGGCTGCCCAATAGCAAGGCAAGCGCGTCCACCACCAGGGATTTGCCTGCCCCAGTCTCCCCGGTAAAGACATTAAAGCCAGGTTCCAACTCACACTCCAGAGCGTCTACGATGGCTAAATTATGGATGGCCAGGTAGCTGATCACAAACGACCCCAATGCAGTTTTCGCTGGATGTCTTGGATGAAGTGTCCGGTCTCCAGGTAAGCCAGCCGAGTCACCTTTGGCGCAAGAGAGATCAGCGCCGGCTGGTCGACGCGCACCGGTCCCAGTTCCTGGCCGTCCACCAAGGCTAATGCCTGTTCACGGCCGCGTGGGCGAACGACCACGTTGCTGTCTCGGTTGAGCAATATCGGGCGGGAGAAGAGGCTGTGGGGGGCCACAGCACAAAGCAGAAGGAGGTTCAAAGAGGGGTCTATGAGAGGACCGCCGCAAGCCATGGCATAAGCGGTGGATCCGGAAGGAGTGGCTACCAGAAGCCCGTCTCCCCGTACTTCACCCAATTCTTGGCCGTTGATCTGGATCAACAAGCGAATGCTGCGACCTTGTTGGCGGTGCAGGATGGCGCACTCGTTCAATCCGTGAGCTGTTCGATCACCGATCTTCAAGGAAACCATGGTCCGCTCCTCCATCAGTAGATGGCCGGCCAGGATGGCATCTAGGTCGGGCAGAATACGTTCCGATGTAGTGGCGGAGAGGTAACCGACATCGCCCAAGTTCACTCCCAAGATGGGCGCCAACTCCCCCGCCGCTCGCAGGCAACTCAGAAGGGTGCCATCCCCGCCAAGGCTAAGGATCAAGTCCGGAATCTCGGGGGGAAAAGTCCCGCTGCCGGACGGCGCCGGGGAGCCTTTAGGAGCTGCTGGAAAGAGCGTTCGCACTCCCCGCCGCTCGATCTCATCGGCCAAGTCATGGGCAAAGAGGAGGACTTCCTGGCGGTTGGGGTTTGGATAGATGCCGACTCGTTCGAACATGCTAACGCGGGCTATTGTCTCTTACTGCTTCTTGACAGCCTGCAGCAGCATGATAGGACGCGCTGCTGCGGGCTGTCAAGCTAGCGTGTCCTCTAATGGCGGAGAGCGCTTCTCTCGCCTTTCGGGCAATGCCTTCCGGATCAAGACCGGCTCGGTGAAGAAGCTCGGCCCTGCTGCCGACCCCGGGAACCTCCTCGATGCCCAACCGTACGAGAGCAGGTTGGGGTCGATCCCAGCTTTGGAGTTCTTCCAGCAGCGCTGAGCCGAATCCTCCCGCCAAGACATTCTCCTCTACCGTGATCAACAAAGGGTGCGTACGGCTGGCAACTCGAAGAAGGGGGAGGTCGAGGGGGGCGAGGAAGCGGAAGTTGTAGACGGCTGCCTCGATCCCCGTCTCGACCAAAATCGATGAAGCAAGGAGGCAACTCTCCACTGTCGCTCCCAGAGCGAGGAAGGCCAAATCTCGCCCCTCCCGAAGGAGGCTGCCTCGACCCCAAGGCATTGCCGCCTGGCCTTCCGGCAGAATCCCTTCCGGGATAGCGCACTTCGGGTAACGAATGGCTACCGGCCCCGGTCGTGCCAGCGCGGCAAAGATCATCGCCCGCAGCTCACGCCCATCGGCCGGGGCGAGTATCTCTAAACCGGGGATGCAGCGCAAGAAACTAAGGTCATAGATCCCCTGGTGAGTCGGTCCGTCCCCTGGCACCACACCGGCGCGATCCAGAAGGAAGAGCACCGGCAAGCGCTGTAAAGAGATGTCGTGCAGCAACTGGTCGAACGCTCGCTGCAAGAAAGTGGAATAGATGGCCACCACCGGGCGACGGCCTCCCAAGGCTAAGCCTGCGGCAAAGCTAAGGGCATGCTCTTCGGCAATGCCTACGTCAAAGAAGCGGTCAGGGTAGATCCGGGCGAAACCGTCCAATCCCGTCCCATCGGCCATTGCCGCCGTGATGCAGACCGTCTCCGGAATTCGTTCGCCCACTTCCAGCAAGGTGGAGCGCACTACTTCTGTGTAGGTAGGGAGCTCCTGCCGGATAGGCTCTCCCGTAGTGAGGTGAAAGGATGGGGCGGAATGAAAAAAGGTAGGGTTCTTCTCGGCCGGCGCAAAGCCCTTTCCTTTGGTGGTAAGGACATGCACCAAGACGGGCGAACTGAGCTGCTTGGCCTTGTATAAAGCCTTCTCCAGAGATTCCTGGTCGTGACCGTCGATCGGCCCGATATAGAAGAAGCCGAAGCTCTCGAAGAGCATGTTGGGTAAGATGAAAGCCTTAACTCCCAATTTGAGGCGATCGATAAATCGGACCAAACTGCTGCCCACCTTGGGTGAGCGCTCCAGGAAACTCTTAACCGCATTCTTGGTGCGGCGATAGCCAAGGGAACTGCGAAGATCCTCCAACTGCCGGGCCAGGACGCCGACGTTCCGTGAGATTGAGTGCTCGTTGTCGTTCAGCACCAGGATGAGATCCTTCTGCAGTTGCCCGGTGTTGTTCAAAGCCTCCATCGCCAGTCCACCAGAGAGAGCGCCGTCACCCATTATTACCACGATCTTGTGGTTCTCGCCGGCAAGATCTCGTGCAGCCCTCAGACCAAGGGCCTGGGAAAGAGAAGTGGAAGCGTGGCCTGTATTGGTTACATCATAGGGGGATTCTTCGCGAGCTGGGAATCCGCACAGCCCGTCTTCTTGACGCAACCGGCAGAAGGCTTCCTGACGGCCGGTAATTAGCTTATGGGCATAAGTCTGGTGACCGACATCCCACACCAACAGGTCGGCAGGGGTATCGAAGACACGGTGCAAGGCAAGCGTCAACTCCACTACGCCTAGGTTCGAAGCCAAGTGTCCGCCGCTGATCGAAACTTGCTCGATGATTCGAGTGCGGATCTCTGCCGCGAGTTTCTCCAACTCTCCCATCGAGAGCCCTCTTAAGTCGGCAGGCTGGGAGATGCTTTCCAATAGACCAGGACACCCTGCCGGGGGCTGTCTAGTTGCCGGGAGCTGTCTAGTTGCCGGGAGCTGTTTCGGCAGCGTGTTTTTCATCTCTTTCGCTCGGCTAGGTAGGTGACTAAAAGGCGTAGGAATCGCGGCTCGCCGGGAAATCCCTCCAAGTGCGCCAATGCGGATCGACTGTACTCCTCCACTCGTCGGCGAGACTCGTCGGGACCGAGCGCACGAGCCCAGGATAAAACGTCCTCGCCCGGCAAATCGAGCAAGTCGTCAACCAGTTGGAAGGCCAGGCCCAGCTCCAAGCCATAGCGCTGCAGAATCCTCTGCTGCGTATCGTCGCCTCCGCCCAAAGCAGTCCCCAAGCGCAAGGCCAACTGAAAGAGGCGGGCAGTCTTGCGTTCGTTCAGCCATCGCCAGCCTTCTTCGTCGCGCCGGCGGGCCTCGATGTCCACGAACTGGCCGCCGATCATCCCTTCCACGCCCACTGCGCGGCAAGCCTCCTCCATCAGTTGGCAAGCCTCCAAGACGGAAAGGGCAACTAAGCTGCGAGCGATCAACTGAAGACCCAAAGCAAAGAGGGCATCCCCCACCAGGATCGCTTCACCTACCCCGAAAACACGATGCACCGAGGGTTTCCCACGGCGCTGATCGGCGTTATCCATCCCCGGCAAATCATCGTGGACCAGTGAGAAAGCGTGCAGGCACTCCACTCCCGCTGCTGCTGCCAGAACCGACTGCCATCCGCTGCCAGACGAGCCTCCTGGCAATGAGCTGCCTCTGCCCACGGACTGGCATGCCCACAGTAGAAGGGCTGGGCGCAGACGCTTTCCTTCCCCCAACGCGGCGTAGACCAACATCTCGCGCGCCCTCGACTCGATCGGCATTTCATCCAAGGACGCGGTCAAGTAAGAGTCTACTTCCCTCTTGACTTCCGTGAGAGCATCCAACAACTCATTCCGGTCCGTCCAGCCTTCCATCTCAACGCACCTCAAACCTTCTCCAGTCGAGGCCGTTGGCATGATAGGGCTCCACTTCCAAACCTGTCACTTTGGCCAAGCGAGGCCCCTCGCGGAGCAACTCAAGGAATGTCCGGAGCGCTGTATCTTCAGCTTGCGCAAGGATCTCCACCCAACCATCGGAAAGGTTGCGCACCTGTCCATCGATTCCTAAAGAAACGGCCTTGATCCAGGCCCAACGGCGATACCCGACCCCTTGCACGAGGCCGCTAACGCGGATCTGCAACGTCTGCCGCTTCATCGCGCAGGATCGCTCCCAACACACCATGGACAAAATGGCTGGACTCTTCGCCGCCGTACTTCCCAGAAAGGCGGAGGGCTTGATCAATCAATACCCCGACCGGAGCGTCCCGCAAGAAGAGCAGCTCGCCGACGGCCAGGCGAAGGATGCTGCGATCGGTGGAGGACATTCGCTCCACGCTCCACTCTGGAGAATGAGCATGAAGGATGCGGTCGATCTCCGCCTGTTGCTGCAAGACAGTCTCGGCCAGTTTCTGCGAATACTGCCAGATGTCGGCATCGGGAACTCTCTCTACACACTCCTTCGCTTCCTCCAAGTTTAGATGGCCCATGTCCATGCGGTACAGGAGAAGGAAGGCAGTCTCTCTGGCCTTCTGCCTTCGCATCTATCTATATCGCCCTGCCGGGGGCTATCATGCTGCCGGGGGCTTTCATGCTGCCGGGGGCTTTCATGCTGCCGGGGGCTATCATGCTGCCGGGGGCTAGGAAGTCGATATCCTCCACTACAATGTCGACGCTGGCCACCTCTGCTCCAACTAGGTTCTCCACTGCCCGCTGGACTGCCTGTTGCGCTTGCCTGGCCACCGCCAGCAGATCCTCGCCGTAGCGAAAAGCCAAGTGCAACTCCAATTCCAGGCGCCCCCCCTCAACGCGCAACCTGGCAGCCCGCTTGGGGTCATGAGAGAGGGGCATGCGAGAGACCGCTCTCGTCACCCCTTCTACTTCCAAGGCTGCCAATACAGCGATTAGGCGGATAACTTCGGGATGGACCTTGATTCTCACTTGCTGACCCTTTCCATGTATTCACAGGAGCGAGTATCGATCTTGATCACGTCCCCCACCTCGATAAAGAACGGTACTTGCACGATTGCTCCTGTCTCCATCTTGGCTGGCTTGGTGCTGCCGGCGGCGGTATCTCCGCGGAAAGTCGGCTCGGTCTCAGCTACAGCCAGTTCCATAAAGGTGGGTAAATCCACGCCGATGTGTTTCCCTTTGTAGTAGAGGACTTCCAATTCAGTATTCTCCTTGAGAAAGGGGATCGCTTCCTCCAAATCGCTCTTGGGCAGGGAAACCTGCTCGAAGCTCTCCAGATCCATAAAAACGAGGTCGTCGCCGGCAGCGTAGAGAAACTGCATCTGCTTGCGGTCGAGATAAGCCCGGGCCATCTTTTCGCCTGCGCGGAAGGTGCGCTCATTGACGTTGCCTGACTCCACGTTGCGGATCTTGGTGCGCACGAAAGCAGCGCCTTTGCCTGGCTTGACGTGCTGGAACTGCACTACGACCCAGATTTCACCGTCAAGCTCAAAGGTAATCCCTGGACGCAAATCATTCGATGAAATCATTCACTCTCACCTCTTTCAAGCAATGATAATCGTTTTGGGAAACGATGTGAAAATCTCGCTCCCGTCCTCTGTTACCAAGACCGTGTCTTCGATGCGCACCCCGCCCCAGCCTGGGATGTAAACCCCCGGCTCAATGGTGATCACTTGACCGGCCCGTAGAGGTTCCTCACTGGAAGCGCGCAGGAAGGGCAGCTCGTGTACCTGCAAACCGAGGCCATGCCCCAGTCCGTGTTGGAAAGTGAAGTCGCCGTACCCCGAGCGCCGCAGGATCTCGCGCGCTGCTTGGAGGATGTCGCATGGTCGCGCTCCTGGCACTATCAAGCGCAGGGCTTCTTCCTGACAGTCGAGGACGGCAGCGTAAATCCGCTCCTGGTCGATCGTCGGGGAGGAGGTGAAGACGACCCGTGTGCAATCCGAGCAGTAGTGGTCTTTCCTCACGCCCCAGTCGAAAAGCACCATCTCTCCGGCTTCTACGATCTTAGGGGAAGCCGCGCCATGCGGCAATGAAGCGCGAGCGCCGGAAGCGACGATCGTTTCGAAGCTGGAACCCTGGGCGCCATGCGCATGCATGGCCATCTCCAGGCGCCAAGCGATCTCTTCTTCCGAACGTCCGATCAAGCCATCCTTGAGTGCCTCCTCGAGAGCAGCAGTCGCAGAACGGGCGGCTTGGCGCAGAATAACCAATTCCTGTTCCTCCTTGGTGGCCCGTTGCTGTTCCAGAAAGTCAACCAAGGGCACTATAGCCCCCGGCAAGTTGACAGCCCCCGGCAAGTTGACAGCCCCCGGCAAGTTGACAGCCCCCGGCAAGTTGACAGCCCCCGGCAAGTTGACAGCCCCCGGCAGGGTGTCCTGGCAAACAGCCAGGCGTTCCAGCTCGCGGGCGGCCGCCATCGATAGATGTTGACTCTCCACCCCTACATAACGCAGACCGAGTTCGCCCCAGAGTGAGACCAAATCTGGAGCAAACTGACTGAACTGGCGAACCTCCCAGCTTGGGCACTGGCTGCGTCCCTGCTCGCTGAAGCGGGAATCGACGAAGAGAATGGCCCGCCCGGAGGAGACTACCAGATACCCTTCCTCACCGGTAAAACCGGACAGGTAATAGTCATTCTCAGGCCGACTGATCAAGATGGCGTCCAGCCTTTCCTCTTTCATGCGTTGGCGAAGCGCTTCCAAGCGCAGACCATTGTGTGATTCCACGGTTGCCTCTTTCCGATGAACTTGCCCCGAGGTCTAGCGGGCTATACAATTCTAGAAGAATCATCCCTGGAGGTGAAGCATGTCCGGCCACTCCAAATGGCACAACATCAAAGGAAAGAAATCCGCTGCCGATGCTGAGCGAGGTAAGGTCTTCACCAAGATCACCCGCGAGGTCACCACTGCTGTGCGACAAAGCGGCGCCAACCCAGACACCAATGTCCGCCTTCGCATGGCTCTCGACAAAGCCAAGGAGAACAACGTCCCTTCCGATACAGTGAAGCGCGCCATTCAAAAGGGGGTCGGCGATATACCCGGCCAAATCATTGAAGAGATCACCTACGAAGGCTATGGTGTACGCGGTGTGGCGTTACTGGTGGAAGTTTCCACCGACAATCGCAATCGAACCGGCGCCGCCATCCGCCATCTCTTCTCCCGCTACGGGGGAAACATGGGTGATGTCGGTTGCGTGAACTGGATGTTTCAACTGAAGGGCATCGCCCAACTGGAGAAATCACCAGGCAAGGAAGACGACCTAATGATGGTTGCCTTAGATCATGGCGCCGATGACTTCAGCGAGAACGAGGACGGGTACGAAGTCGTCACTCCACCCGATGCTTTGATAAAAGTGCGCGAGGCGCTGAAAGCAGCCGGGGCTATCATCACCACTTCCGATCTGACCATGGTGCCGAATACCTACGTGACCCTCTCCGGTGACGAGGCTCGTCGCATGATCCATCTCAGCGAAGCGCTGGATGATCACGAAGACGTGGTACATGTCTACACCAACTTCGACATCTCCAACGAGGAGCTGCAACGCATCACCGGGGAATGACTTGAGGATCCTGGGGTTGGACCCAGGCACGGCCTCTCTGGGGGTTGCTGTCTTGGAGCAAAACGACGGCTCGGAACCGCGCTGCCTTTTCTTCTCCTGCCTGCGCACTTCCAAGGACGAGATCATGCCCGCTCGCATCTTGCAGCACTACGAAAGCTTGCGTCGGTTGGTGGCGGAATACCGGCCCGAGGCGCTGGCCTACGAGGGACTCTATTTTAACAAGAATGTCCGCACCGCCCTTGCTGTCGGTGCAGTGATCGGGGTAATCCTTCTCCTGGCCGGCCAGGAGAACCTCCCTATCTACGCTTACTCGCCCTTGCAGGTCAAGATGGCCATTGCCGGCTACGGCCGAGCTAGCAAAGAACAGATCCAAGATTGCTTGGTAATGCTGCTCGGTCTGCCCGCGCGGCCACGCCCGGATGACGCTGCCGATGCTCTGGCCATCGCCCTCTGTCATACCTTCGCAGCAAAATGGCGCCGTCTAACGGAAGGAACGGGTCAATGATTGAACAGATCGAAGGAAGAGTCGTCTTGCAAGGCGAGAGTGAGTTACTGCTTCGCGTCGGTCCCCTCGTCTTGCGCCTTCAGTATCTATTGCGCCAAGGGGCTTTCATCGCCGGATCTGAGGTCACTCTCCACACTCACCTCTTTTTCAAAGAAGATCTGATCGCCCTCTTTGCCTTCCGCGAGCGAGAAGAACTGGCCCTCTTCCGGCATTTGCTGACGGTTCCAGGTGTGGGGCCGCGCACCGGTCAAGGCATCGTCGCCTATGTCGGACCGGCCGGCTTGGGTCAAGCCATCAAGAGCGGGAACCCTACAGCTCTCCTGACTGTTCCGGGGATCGGCAAAAAAACCGCTGTGAAGATCCTCTTCGCGTTGCGGGATACGGATCTCAGCCTACCAAAAGAGGAATGGCGAGAGGCATTGGAAGCGCTCCTGGCCCTCGGTTTCGACGAAGGAGAAGCCCGCCGGCGCTTGGCCGTCATCGATCTTTTGCGCCCCGGCCTGACCGTTGAGGATGTCATCAAGGAGGCGCTTCAGGGTTGACCCAAATGGTCAAGCAGATTATCGCGACAGCTCTTGAAGACCAGCAACTGAGACCCCAGACACTTGACGAGTACATTGGCCAAGTCGAAGTCAAGGAAGCATTGCGCATTGCCATTGAGGCGGCCAAGATCCGCTCCCTGCCGATCGACCACATCCTCGTCTATGGTCCTCCCGGAATGGGAAAGACGACCATTGCTGCGATGGTCGCTCACGAGATGGGCAGCAAGCTTTGGCGCACCACCGGCCCGGCGATCACCTCTCCCCGCGACCTGGCCACTATCGTGGCCAGCCTACAGAAGGGGGACGTGCTCTTCATCGACGAGATCCACCGCCTTAGCCGCGCTGCCGAGGAGACCCTCTATCCGGCGATGGAGGACTTCCGCCTGCACATTACCCTGGGCAAAGGTCTGACCGCCAAAGCCATCGAGGTTCCGCTGGCCCCCTTCACTTTGGTGGGAGCCACAACGCGAGCCGGGATGCTGACCAGTCCATTGCGTGACCGTTTTGGCCTGGTCTTTCGCCTGGGTTTCTACGCGTTGCCTGAGATCGTCCAGATCATCCGCCGAGCCTCGCGAATCTACGGCACAGCGGTGGACGGAAATCAAGCTGAGACTATCGCCCAACGCGCACGGGGCACCCCCCGCATCGCCAACCGTCTCTTAAAACGAGTCATCGACTACGCCGTAGCTCGTAACGATGGCCAAGTCGCCGAGTGGGTATTGGAGGAGACTTTCCACTTGATGAAAATCGACGAGCTGGGCTTGGATGAGATGGACCGCCAACTGCTCGTGGCCTTGGCCCGCAAATACGGCGGGGGGCCGCTGGGGATCGAAACGATGTGCGCGATCCTGGGGGAAGATCGCGACACGGTGGAGGACGTCTACGAACCATACTTGATCCAATCAGGCCTTCTGGAGCGGACCGCGCGCGGGCGGATGCTGACGGAGAAGGCAAAGCGGCACCTTCGGCTGGAGACGCAGGGAACCCATGCGCTTTTCCCTTAGCCTCCTCCTTTTGATTGTTCTGCTAGCAGCGCCGATTACCCCTGGCGCCTCCAGCGACATCGAGGGGGGAAGTGAGCCGCCGACTCTGCGTCTATTGCTCGACTCCTCCCCGAACGCCAGCTTGATCGGCAGCTTGCCGGCCCCCGGCAACTTGATAGCCCCCGGCAACTTGATAGCCCCCGGCAGGGCGTCTTGGCTAGTTTCCTTTCCATCCAGTGGAGGGCAAGTCACCTTCTCCGGTGAGGAGTCGCTCGCCCTCTGGCCTCTCACCGACCCTTGGTGGGTAATACTGGAGGCGGGTCCAGTTTCCTCGCTGCAGCAAGCCGTGTCCACCTTTCCCGACCTCTGGCGACAAGTGGGGAAACCACTGTTGGCTGAATTATCTGGGGTTCTTAGCCTCTCCTTGGGACCATACCCCAGCCAAAGCGCGGCTGAAGCCGACCGCAGCCGCTCCGCAAGTTCCTTCCCTGGCGCTTCTGTGGTCAGTGGCCGTTATTCCTTTTTCCTGGAGACAGACCGCGCCTATGACCTGGGATGGGCTGCCGAGAAGGGTGGAGTAGCCTTCCAATTCACTTCTTCTGCACCGCTGTCCTATAAGGGGAAGGGCTACCGCGGCAGTTTGGAGGTTTTCGTGCGGGCCGGCGAGGAGCCGCTCCTGCGCGTGGTCAATGAACTAGACTTGGAGAGTTACCTCTACGGTGTCCTGCCTGCTGAGATCTACCCCAATTGGGCGGCGGAAGCAGTGAGAGCGCAGGCCGTGGCCGCCCGCAGCTACGCCCTGCGCAGGCTGCAGGGCGGAACCCCCCGCGAGACGGAAGGGTACGACCTCACCGGCACCATTTCCGACCAGGTCTACAAAGGTTACAGCGCAGAAGCGGAAGCCAGCAACCTAGCCGTAGACGATACCCGCGGAGAAGTCCTGACCTACGGTGGGGAGGTGATTAGCGCCCTCTTCCACGACTGCTCGGGAGGGATTACCGAGAACAATGAAAACGTCTTCAGCGGCCCACCCCTCCCCTACCTTCGAAGCGTCCCTAGTCCAGGCGAGGAGGCCAACAAATACTTTAGTTGGACCGCCACCATCGCTGCCGGCGCTTTCATGGAGGCCGCCGAAAAGAAAAAGGGTGTGACGCTCGGAGATCTGGTTTCCCTGAAGATCCTGGAACAAGGCGTCTCCGGACGGATCAAGACGCTACAGGTGGAGGGAACAGTGGGGATCTGCACCTTAACCGGCGAACAACTGCGGCAGGTAGCCGGGTTGCGCTCCAGTCTCATTACAGCCCCCGGCAACTTGATAGCCCCCGGCAACTTGATAGCCCCCGGCAACTTGATAGCCCCCGGCAACTTGATAGCCCCCGGCAACTTGATAGCCCCCGGCAGGGTGCTCTGGCAAAGTGTTGTCCCTTCGGGAGAGGGAGAACCACCTGCAGGCGATGCCATCGTCGCTTGCCTGTCCACTTCCGGCCTAGGAAACCTCTCCATGAAGGGAGCAGTCCTGCTCTCTTCCCTGGGGACGGCCTCTCCCCCGGACCAACCGATTCTCCTTTCCGCGGATGGTCCCTGGCCGCTACCCATCACTTCGACGACTCCCCCTCCCACGGTGGCCTTCAGCGAAGTCCTGACCTTCACCGGACATGGCAACGGCCACGGCCTGGGTATGCCGCAATGGGGCGCCAAAGCCCGTGCCGAGGAGGGGATGAGCTACATTGCCATCCTTATGATGTACTATACCGGCGTCCAGTTGGAGACGCGTTACTGATGACCAAGATCGCCGCCTACGACTACCGCCTCCCCCCCGAACTCATTGCCCAGCACCCGGTCGATCCACGCGACGCAGCCCGCCTGCTGGTGTTGGACCGCGCCACCGGAGAGATCGGTCATCGCTTGTTCCGCGATGTCGTCGATTATATGGCCCCCGGGGACTTGTTGGTTGTGAACAACACGCGCGTCATCGCTGCCCGCCTCCATGGCCGCCTGCCCAGCGGAGGAAAAGGGGAGGTGTTTCTCCTGCGCCCACTGGATGGAGAATTGCTGCGATGGGAGGCTTTGGTCCGGCCGGGGCGCAAGCTGCAACCCGGGGATCGGCTCTTGGTGAATGGCGTAGAGATTCAAGTGGAGAGCCGGAACTCCTTCGGCGGCCGCACCGTGCGCTTCAGCGCCTTCGACTGGGATTTTCTTGAAGAGCGAGGCGAAATCCCTCTTCCCCCCTACATCAAGGCGCCTCTACGCCAGGAAGGGGACTACCAGACCATCTTCGCCCGGAAGCGGGGAGCAGTAGCGGCGCCCACCGCCGGCCTTCACTTCACTCCCGAGCTGATCTCGTCCTTACAAAACAAAGGTATCAACCGTGTCGAGGTGACCCTTCACGCCGGGTTGGGCACTTTCCGACCCATCCGCGCTGAGGAGATCGAAGACCACCAGATGCATGAAGAGGAGTTCAGCTTGAGCATCGAAGCCGCCGCGGCCATTCGAGAGACGCACCGCAGAGGCGGGAAAGTCTTTGCCTGCGGCACCACCGTAGTCCGCGCCCTGGAGACGGCTGCTGGAAGCGCTGGCGAGGTCCAGGCGATGGATGGCCTGACCGGACTCTTCATCACCCCAGGCTTCCCCTTTTACGCCTGCGACGCCATCATCACCAACTTCCATCTGCCCAAGAGCACTTTACTCCTCCTCGTCTCGGCTTTTTCCTCGCGTGAGCAGATCTTCAACGCCTATCAGGAGGCTGTGAATCTTCGCTACCGCTTCTTCTCCTTTGGAGATGCGATGTTGATTCTGTAGGGGTGGGTTTGAAATAGGGCAATAGCACGCTGCCGCGGGCTATTTTGTTGCCGGGGGCTGTTAACAGGGCGGGTTTGAAATAGGGCGGGTTTGAAACCCGCCCCTACGGAGATGCGTTCGAAGGCGCCGAGTTCCGGGTCAAGAAGACCAGCAGCAATGCTCGAGGGCATGCTTTGGACCAGAGACGCAGGACTTTGGACTGAATAGGATGGTGAGCCAATAGATGGATTTTCGAATCATATGCACTGATCCCACCAGCGGGGGACGACTTGGCGCGCTGCGCACCGCCCACGGGGAGGCCCAGACACCAGCCTTCATGCCAGTAGGGACGCAAGCCACAGTCAAAGCCCTGATTCCCGAGGAGGTGTGGGAGATCGGAGCGCGGATCATCCTTTGCAACACCTACCATCTCTACCTGCGGCCGGGAGCCGAGCTGATCGAGAGAGCCGGCGGTCTGCACCGCTTTATGAACTGGCAGGGGACCATCCTCACCGATTCAGGCGGTTACCAAGTCCTCTCCTTGGGTCACCTGCGCAAGCTCACCGAGGAGGGCGTGCGATTTCGTTCGCACATCGATGGCTCCTCCCACCTCTTCACCCCCGAGCTATGCGTAGAAGTACAGGAAAAACTGGGCTCCGACTTACTGATGCCGCTGGACATCTGCCTCTCCTTGCCGGCTTCGCGCCGCGCCGTAGAGGATGCTTCCAGCCGCACCACCCGTTGGGCTCGACGGGGCAAGGAGTATCATCAAGACAAGCCGGGCGCCCTCTTCGGCATCATCCAGGGCGGCATCTATTCCGACTTGCGCCTTGCTTCGTTAGAGCAGTTGGAAGAGATCGGCTTCGCCGGACTGGCCATTGGCGGCCTCTCCGTCGGCGAGGAGAAAGAGGCCATGCTGGAAACGTTGGCTCGCCTCTTGCCGGCCATGCCCCCCTCCAAGCCACGTTACCTGATGGGGATGAGCGCCCCCTCCGCCCTCGTGCGCTCGGTCGCCCTGGGAGTGGACCTCTTCGATTGCGTCTTGCCCACTCGCCTGGGTAGAAACGGCACAGTCTATTGCCAACGAGGCAAGATCAACATCGACAATGCCCGTTTCCGCGACGACTTCAGCCCCATTGACGAAACCTGCGACTGCTACGTCTGCCGCAACTACTCCCGCGCTTATCTTCGCCATCTCTTCACCAGCAAAGAGATGCTGGGCGGGCGACTACTCTCCTACCACAACCTGCGTTTTATGGAACACCTCATGGAACAGATCCGCCAAGCTTTACGGGAAGGGTCTTTCCCAGCATTTCTGGCGACGTTTGAAGCCACTTACAAGGAGGCCAGCATCAATGTGTAAACCCTTCCTCACCCTCGAGCAAGTCAAAGCCGATCCTCAGATCCACCACCTTATTCAGCGGGCTGATGACTACTTGGCCACGCTTGGCTACACTGAACACGGCTTTCGTCACGCCGGCCTGGTTTCAGCCATCGCCATGAACATTCTCAAGCGATTGGGAAAGGAGGATCGCCAAGTCGAGTTGGCCGGAATCGCCGGTTACATCCACGACATCGGCAATCTCTGCGGCAGGGAATCCCACCCAAGCGTCGGGGCTATCCTCGCCTTCCAGTCACTGAAAGAGATGGGGATGGGCTTCGAGGAGACGACCGAGATCATGGTGGCCATCGGCAACCATGACGAGCCGACCGGAATCCCTGCCTCAGACATCAGCTCATCCCTGATCTTGGCCGACAAGTCAGACATTCACCGAAGCCGTGTGCGCCTTGAAGACCCGAGCAAATTCGACATCCACGACCGCGTCAACTTCGCCGTGACCTCTTCCTTCCTGCGGGTGACTCCGCCGGACATTACCTTAGAGCTCACCACCGACACCGCCATCGGATCGGTGATGGATTATTTCGAGATCTCCTTCCCCCGCCTGGTAATGGCTCGCAAAGCGTCCGAGTACCTGGGTTGCTCTTTTCACCTGGACATCAACAAGCAACGCATTTGGTAAACCTCACTTCTTTCCACAGGACGCCCTGCCGGGGGCTATCGCGTTGCCGCGGGCTATCTTGCCAGGAAGAGAAGCAGTCCCTATACTTTCAGGGTTATTCCCACATCCAACGTAAGGAGCAAACGGTTTGAAGAACCAAACATTTCGCATCATCCTGATCCTTCTCATCTTGGCGGGAAGCATCGCGGTCTATTTCCTGATGCCTCTCCGGTTTGGCCTAGACCTGGCCGGTGGCGTTCACTTCACCTTGGAGGCAGTGGACTCTCCGGGAGCCCCGCTGACCCGAGAGGGAGTCGATGCCGCTCGCAGAGTGCTCTCCCAACGCGTCAATGCCTTGGGCCTCAGTGAGCCGATCATCCAGCAACAGGGGGGAGATCGTTGGAACCGGATCATTGTCGATCTGCCCCGCTACCAAGACCCGGGCAAGGCCCGTGAGATCCTCGGCCGCACTGCATTACTGGAGTTCATCGTCGCACGGGAACGCGTCATCCTGACCGCTTCCGATCTGGCCACCCGCACCAGCACCAACGGGGATGTCTTGACGCCGACTATCTTGGTTGAACCGCGCAGCGGGATCCCAATGATCTTGCTCTATTACAGCCCTGCGGGAGAACGTAAATACGCCATTGTCGGCAGTACCAGCGCCACCGAGCCCGGCTTCGAAAGCCCAGAGAAGGCTGCCCAAACCATCACCCCCACCCCCGGCGTCCAGCTTAGCCTCCCTCGCGGCGATGTGGGGATCACTGGACGCTATCTGACCGACGCCAAGGCCGCTTTCGGCCAAAACAGCGAGCCTGAGGTCTCCATCAAGTTCAATGCTGAGGGAACCACCATCTTTGCTGCATTGACCCAAGAGATGGTCAACAAGATGATCTACACTGTGTTGGACAATGACATCGTCTTCGCCGGCACGGTACAGGAACAGATTCCCTCCGGCGAAGCCCGGCTAACCGGCTCGTTCACTATCGATGAGGCCTCCAACATTGCCACTTTGCTGCGCGGCGGCGCATTGCCGGTGAAGCTGGTCATTGCCGAGGAGCGCACCGTCAATCCCACCTTGGGTGAAGCGGCTATCCAAGCATCAATCATCGCCGGGATCGTCGCCATTCTATTGGTCTTCCTCTTCATGATCGTCAACTACCGCATGCTCGGTCTACTGGCGGATGTCGCCTTGGTCTTTTATGTGATCCTTGTCCTGGCTTTGCTCAAGTTGCTGGGAGCCACCCTCACTCTACCCGGCATCGCCGGTGTGATCCTCTCCATCGGGATGGCGGTGGACGCCAACGTGTTGATCTTCGAGCGCATGCGCGAGGAAATCTTCGCCGGGAAAACCTTCCGTGGCGCCGTCGCTTCCGGCTTCGCCAAAGCCTTCCGCACAGTAGTCGACTCCAACGCCACCACATTGATCGCTGCTGCCGCCCTCTACTGGTTCGGCACCGGCGCCATCCGCGGCTTCTCCATCACCCTCGCTTTGGGCATCTTGGTCTCCCTCTTCACCGCCGTCTTCGTCACCCGGGCTCTCGTCGACCTCTTGGCTGGGACTAAACTGGCCAAGAACCTGCCCCTCTTGAACATGCACCCTGGCTACTTCTCCCTGGTTCGCATCGGCAAGTTCGACTTCATGGGGCGGACCAAACTGTGGTTCGGGATCTCTATCACACTGATCATTGTCACCCTGGCTGTGGCCGGTGTGAACTGGTTCGTCCGGCCCGAGCATTTGCCCTATAACCTCGGTGTCGACTTCACCGGAGGCAGCCGGCTGGAGCTGACCACGCAAGCCCCGGAGAAGCTGGTCCCCGCCACCCTGGCCAATGCCTTCGCCGAAGCGGGCGTACCCAATGTGCAAGTTCAGCCGGTCAACGACTACGATGCGGTGGTGCGCACGGAGGAATTGACCTCGCAGGATACCACGCGCGTAACGGGAGAGCTGAAAAAGACCTTCCCTACCATTACCCTGCTCGCCGGCGATTATGTCGGGCCGGTAGTGGGCCAAGACTTGCAGCTCAATGCCCTCTGGGCCTTGCTTGTGGCTCTGGCCGGGATCACCCTTTACATCTCCTTGCGCTTCCAGTTCACTTTCGGCGTAGCCACCATCATTGCCTTGGTCCATGACATATTTATCGTTATGGGTTTCTTCGCGATCTTCTTCCTGGAGGCCAACAGTCCTCTTGTAGCGGTGTTATTGACTGTGGTCGGATACTCGGTAATGGACACCGTGGTGGTATTGGACCGCGTCCGCGAGAACCTGCGACTGCGCAAGAAAGAGAGCATCCCTGATCTGATCAACGCTTCCATCCAGCAGGTCTTCGTGCGCTCGATGAACACCACCCTCACCACCGTGCTCGCGGTTGTGGCCCTGGTAATCTTCGTCGGCGCGACTATTCCCGATTTCTCTTGGGGTTTGCTGATCGGCATCACTACCGGCGCCTACTCCTCCATCTTCATCGCTACCCCGCTGGTGAACATCTGGCTGAAGCGAGCCGACGCCCGTTCTCGTTTGAGCAAGAACCGTCGTTAGCGCATCAACCCCTATTTGTCCCCAGGAAGGGCTCTGCTGGAAGGCAGAGCCCTTCCTCTACATAGCCCCCGGCAGGGAGATAGCCCCCGGCAGGGCGTCCCATCCAGTCTTGCGTTTGCAGTTTCAGAAACCTTTGGATACCCTTATAGGAATCGTCCCAGCCGGGAACGAGGATCTGCTCATGAACCAGACAGACCTATCGGCCGCCTCGCACAAACAACGGATTGCCGCTTATTCAGTGGCAATCGGGACCATCCTGATGATAGCCCGCGGAAAACGCCTCTGCCCTCGTCGAGTCTTTTCACCTAGGCGCCGGCTGCACCACACGCGATGAACATCGACGACCTGGAGGAAAAAACCGCCCAGCTCCTCCCCAAGGTCAATCGAGTACAGGTTCGACGCGCCTACGAGTACGCCAGCCAAGCCCATGCCAACCAGAAACGCAACTCGGGGGAACCCTACATCAATCATCCCCTTGCCGTAGCCTCTATTCTCACCGAGCTGGAGGTAGACGAGCCGACCCTCCTGGCAGCCCTCTTGCACGATGTGGTGGAAGATACCGGCGCCACGCTAGAAGAGATAAGCCAGGAATTCGGAGCAGAGGCGGCCACTTTGGTGGATGGTGTCACCAAGATCTCCGGTATTAACTACGCCTCACAAGAAGAGCGCAATCTGGAGAACCTGCGCAAGATCCTCTTGGCCATGGCTCAGGATATCCGCGTCGTTGTGATCAAGCTAGCCGACCGCCTGCACAATCTCCGCACCCTGAACTATCTACCGCGGGATAAACAACAATTGGTGGCGCGGGAAACACTGGAGATCTTCGCCCCACTGGCCTCCCGCCTGGGAATATACAAGCTGAAGTGGGAGTTGGAGGATCTCTCCTTTCGCTATTTAGAGCCGGACCTCTACTTCGATCTGGCCCGGCGCATGCAGCGAAAACGGAGCGAGCGGGAGCGCATCTTGCATGAAAGCCGCCAGATCCTCCTCGGTGAATTGACGCAGGCAAAAATCTCGGGTGAGGTCCAGTACCGCGCCAAACACCTTTACTCGGTGCAGCAGAAGATGGACAAAGACCAGATCCCATTCGAGGAGATCTATGACCTTCTCGGTTTGCGCGTGGTCGTGCGCGACGTATCTACCTGCTATGAAGCGCTGGGGTTGGTCCACGCCGTCTTCACCCCTCTTCCCGGGCGCCTCAAAGACTACATCGCCATGCCCAAGCCCAACCTCTACCAGTCCCTTCACACGGTAGTAATCGGCCCACAGGGGGAGCCGATGGAGATCCAGATCCGCACCGAGGAGATGCACCGCACCGCCGAGCTTGGGATCGCCGCTCACTGGCGTTACAAGGAGGGGGGTAAGCGGAACTCCCAGATGGAAGAGAAGATGGTTTGGCTGCGCTCCTTGCTGGATTGGCAGAAAGAGTTGACCGACTCGCGCGAGTTTCTGGAACGGGTGAAAGTGGACCTCTTCGCCGACGAAGTGCTGGTCTTCACCCCGAAAGGGGAGGTGATCAACCTACCGGTCGGAGCCACACCGGTCGACTTCGCCTTTCAAATACATTCCCAGGTAGGCCAACACTGTGCTGGGGCAAAGGTGAACGGCAGGATCACCTCTCTTGACACAGCCCTTCATACCGGCGACCGCGTAGAGATTCTCACCCGTCCCACCGCTGCTCCTTCTTTGGATTGGCTGGGGTTCGTCCGCGCCACTTCCACCAAGAGCAAGATTCGCGCCTTCTTCCGCAAGAAGGACAAGGTCGAGAATCTGGCAGATGGCAAAGTCATCTTCGACAAACATCTGCGCCGCTTCTTGACTGGCGCAAAGTTCTCTCAAGCGATGGAGGCTTTCGCGCTGGCCGGGGAAGAAGACCTCTACCTTGCCCTCGGCACTGGCGCCCTCTCGCCCGTCCAAATCCTACAGTTCCTGGCTCGGGCGGAGGCCGAGGAGAAGGCTTCCGGGGAACCCAAGCTAGTTCCGCTGGCTCCCTCCCCTCCCCTTCAGTTGCAGGGAACCGAGGGGATGGTGGTTCGTTTGGCCGGCTGTTGTCTGCCCTTGCCGGGGGATGAAGTGGTCGGCTTCATCACCCAAGGGCGGGGGATCGCCATCCACCGCAGCGACTGTCCCAACTTGGCCAAGCTCCCTGATCCGGGACGAAAGATGGAGGTTTCTTGGCCACCCCACTTGAAACAAACCGCCTTTACTGCCGCCCTCTATCTGCGAACCGCCAATCGCCCCGGAGTGTTGAAAGAGATCACCACAACCATCGCTGACGACAATGTCAACATCCAGGAGATTAAGGCTTACCCGATGGCATCAGAATCAACCGGAATCCAACTGAAAGTCACCGTCCGTGACCTCGGCCAGTTGCAACATTTGATCAATCGGTTGGAACGGATCCCCTCGGTAAATGAGACTGTTCGGCGATGAAAGCCTTACTACAGCGAGTCTCCTTCGCTGAGGTGGAAATCGGCGGACGAACGGTGGCTCAAATCGGGGTGGGGCTCTTGGTCTTTCTCGGGGTGGCCCGTGAAGATGGGGAGAGTGAAGCCCGCTCGTTAGCGGTGAAAACCGCCCATTTGCGCATCTTCCCGGACCAAGAAGGCAAGATGAACCACTCCTTGTTGGAGATCAGCGGGGAAGCGCTGGTGGTCTCTCAGTTCACCCTTCTGGCAAGAACCAGGCGGGGTCGACGCCCGGACTTCCTTGAGGCCGCCCCGCCGGAGGAAGCCAGTCGTCTTTATGGATCCTTCCTCAACGCCCTGGAAGAGTTGGGCATACGCACCCAATCCGGCGACTTCCAGGCGAAGATGAAGGTCAGCCTGACCAACGACGGGCCGGTGACGATCCTCTTGGATAACCGCGAGAATTGAGCTAAAATGAACACGCTGCCGCGGGCTATTATGAACACGCTGCCGCAGGCTATTATGAACACGCTGCCGCAGGCTATTATGAACGCACTGCCGCGGGCTATTGGCTTACCGGTGGGGACATGGCTCAACGGGAGAGCGCTTCCCTCGCACGGAAGAGGTTGCGGGTTCGATTCCCGCTGTCTCCACCAGATATTTTATCGATAGGGCAGTAGCACGCTGCCGCGGGCTATTTTGCTGCCGCGGGCTGTTTTGCTGCCGCGGGCTGTTTTGCTGCCGCGGGCTGTTTTGCTGCCGCGGGCTGATCAGCCGTCCTTTTTCGGACCTTCTCTGGCAGTGCAGCGCTGCTCCCGCTACAATACGAGCATGAGCAGACAACGCCCCACATTAGCACGGATGTTATTTCGTTTCTTCGCCTGGTTTCTCTCCATCCTCTTGGTTTTGGTGGTCGGAGTGGGGATGATCGGTCTTGTCTATCTGAACCGCATCGGCATCAACCCAGCCGAGGTATTGGGGATGCAGTTGGACCAAACTCCTGCCCTGACCACTGAGATCTACGACCGCAATGGGGTATTGCTGGCCCAGCTTTGGCAGGACGAGTTCCGCTATAATATCCCCCTCAACCGTATCCCCGTTGTGCTGCTGCAGGCCGTTACCGCCACCGAGGACAAGAACTTCTGGGTCCACCGCGGGGTGGACTTGGAGGGGACCATGCGCGCTGTGCTGGCCAACCTGCGTTCCGGCCAGATCGAGGAGGGTGGCTCGACCATTACTCAGCAGTTAGCTCGCGCCCTCTATCACCTCGACCCGCGGCAAACACTGCAGCGGAAGATCTCCGAGGCCATCCTCTCTCTCCGCCTGGAGGCCTCCTTCAGCAAAGAGAAGATCCTCGAGATGTACCTTAATCAAATCTACTTCGGGGAAGGCGCTTACGGTGTAGAGGCTGCCGCCCGCACCTATTTCGGAATCGGCGTGGAACAATTGGACCTGGCCCAGGCAGCCCTCTTGGCAGGATTGATCGTGGCGCCATCGAAGATCTCCCCCTACCGTGACCCGGAAGGGGCGAAAGTGCGACAGGGAGAGGTGCTGGCACGCATGCAACGCCAGGGGACGATCGATCAGCAGCAGATGGAGAAGGCCATGGCTGAGCCCCTGCGCTTCCACGACCTCAGCGTCCAAGCTTGGAAGGCGCCCTATTTCGTGGACTACGTGAAAGGCTTGCTCTTGGAAGAGTACGGTCCAACCGTCCTCTACCAAGGTGGCTTGCGCGTCACCACTTCATTGGACTTGCGCTTGCAGGCTTTCGCCGAACAAGCGGCAACCGAGGGAGTGCGCTACTGGCAAGAGCAGAAGGAGTGGCCCACCGACTTAGTCGATGCTTTGGGGGCGCCTCAGCCGCAATTGGCTCTGGCGGCCATCGACCCAACCAACGGCGACCTGTTGGCCATGGTGGGGGGGACTGATTATGCCGCCTCCAATTACAATCGCGCCTCCCAAGCCCAACGGCAACCCGGGTCTTCTTTCAAGATCTTCGATTACGCCACTGCCTTGGAGTCGGGTGTGCTCAAACCGTATGAGACCTTGGTCTCCGAGCCAATCAAGGTGCAAACAGGGAACGAGGTTTGGGAACCCTCTGAATACCGTGACAACCCCAACTCCAGCGAGAAACGCTACTACGGACCCCTCACCGTGCGCCAAGCCCTGGTCCAATCTTCCAACATTGCCGCCGTCAAAGTAACGCTCCGGGCCGGCCTGGACAACGTCATCGCCATGGCTCATGCCATGGGCATCACCACTGATCTCCAAGCAGTCCCCTCCCTGGCCATCGGAAGCTGCGAAGTAATCCCTCTGGAGATGGCTCAAGCCTACGGGGTGCTGGCCAAGGGAGGGGTCAAAGCACAATTGCGACCCATCCTGCGCGTCCTCAACTGGGACGGCAGCCTGCGCAAGTCCTATCAACCGTCGGAGCAACGGGTTCTTTCCTTCCAAACCGCCTATCAACTGACTGATTACTTCCAGTCGGTGATCCGGCCCACCCAGGCCTTCATCGAGGGATTGCCTTCGGCGGGAAAGACCGGCACCACTGATATGCTGCGCGATGCCTGGTTCTGCGGCTACACGCCTGCCCTCTCTTGCGCGGTGTGGACAGGCGCGGACGATGCATCGGTTCCCTTCTTCTCGAGCAAGAATATCGGTATGTACATGCCGGCCTCGATCTGGCGCCTCTTCGTGGAAAAAGCCATCGCCATCCTGCCCAAGCCTGATTTTCCCGGTTACGAGGAAAGCGATCTAGTTACGCTGCGCATCTGCAAAGCGTCCGGTCGCTTGGCCAACCGCTGGTGTCCGGAGAACCAGGTCGTTTGGGAGACCTTCGTGGTAGGAAGCGAGCCGGACCGCTACTGTAACGTGCATGAGGAAGCCTCGCCCACGCCCAGCCCCTCTGTGGAAGTGATCCCCTCACCCACTCCAACCCCCTCACCCACACCGTCCCCCTCGGCAACTCCTGCCCCTCCCTCGCCGGCGCCGCCGGTATTATCTCCTACCCCCATAACCAGCGTTGCGCCTTCGGAGCCCAGCCCCTCTCCTTCACCCAGTTCATCGCCGCCTGAGGATATTCAGTCCCTGCTGACACCCACGCCTAGCCCTTCAACCGGAAGTCCCCCGAATTGACCTCCGGTCAATCCGGACCTCCGGTCAATCCGGACCGGAGGTCTATGAAGCAAAGGAGGAATCCATCATCAAGCGTCCCACAGTCGAAAATTTGAAAGATTATCTCCAACAGGAAGTCCAATTGGAGGGGTGGGTGTACAACATCCGCTCCTCCGGTTCCGTTCAATTCATCCTCTTGCGCGACGGCACCGGCCTGGTGCAGGCCGTGGCCAGTCGACAGGCCCTCTCCCCGGAGTCTTTTGCCTTGGCCAAGCGGCTCACCCAGGAGGCTTCTCTCCGCTTGCGCGGTCGCGTTCGCGAGGATGCTCGCTCTCCCGGCGGGGTGGAGCTGGAAGTCAGTGATCTGGAGTTGGTCGGTCCTTCCCAAGATTATCCGATCACCCTGAAGGAGCACGGCACCGCCTTTCTCATGGAGCACCGCCACCTTTGGCTGCGCTCTCTGCGCCAGACGGCGATCCTGCGCGTCCGCGCCACCATCGTCAAGGCCATGCGAGACTACATGGACGGCCAAGGCTTCACTTTAGTGGACGCGCCGATCCTCACTCCGGCCGCGGTGGAGGGAACCACCACCCTCTTCCCAGTGGAGTACTTCAACGAGACGGCCTACCTCTCCCAGTCCGGCCAACTATACAACGAGGCCACCTGCATGGCTCTGGAACGTGTTTATTGCTTCGGCCCGGCTTTCCGTGCGGAGAAGTCCAACACCCGCCGCCACCTCACCGAGCTGTGGATGATGGAGCCGGAAGCAGCTTTCTTCACCTATGAAGACAACCTCCGGCTACAGGAGGGGTTGATCTGTTCCATCGTGGAGCAGGTGCTGACCCACCGATCACGTGAGCTGGAAGCGCTGCAGCGGAACTCCGATGCCTTGCGCAAAGTGATGGCTCCCTTCCCCCGCATCACCTACGATGATGCCCTCCAACTGCTGGCCGAGGGAGGGTTGGAGCTGCCTTGGGGTGAAGATTTAGGGGCGCCTCAAGAGGCTTTCCTCTCGTGCCGGTACGAGAAACCGGTCTTCCTCACCCACTTCCCAGTGGCTTGCAAGGCATTCTACATGAAGCCGGATCCCCTTCGCCCGGAGGTAACCCTCTCCGCTGATTTGCTGGCCCCCGAGGGGTATGGTGAGATCATCGGCGGATCCGAGAGAATCGACTCGCTGGAGCTGCTGGAAGAGCGCATCCGCCAGCACAATCTACCGATGGAGCTCTACCGCTGGTACCTCGATTTGCGCCGTTTCGGTTCCGTCCCTCACGCCGGTTTCGGCATCGGCGTGGAGCGAACGGTGGCCTGGATCTGCGGCTTGGAGCATATCCGCGAGAGCATCCCCTTCCCCCGGATGCTGGAAAAGATGTACCCCTGATGGAGGCGCTGAACGCCCCTCGCGGCACCCAGGACATCCTCCCTCCCGACTCGGCCCTCTGGGTAGAGCTGGAGGGGATCATCCGCCGGGTGGCTCGTTCCTTCGTCTATGAGGAGATCCGTACCCCCCTCTTCGAGCATTCCGAGTTGTTCCAGCGCGGGGTGGGCAGTCTTACCGACATCGTCTGCAAGGAAATGTACACCTTCGCCGACCAGGGCGGCCGTAGCCTAACTCTACGTCCGGAGGGAACCGCAGCGGTAGCCCGCGCTTACCTGCAGCATAATATGGCCAATCGCGGGCTTCCGCAGAAGCTCTTCTATCTGGGACCGATGTTTCGCTACGAACGGCCCCAAGCCGGCCGTTTCCGCCAGCATCACCAGTTCGGTTTCGAGGTCTTGGGCGCCGGCGAAGCGCTGGTTGACGTGGAAGTGATCACCGTGGCCATCGCTGTCTACCGCACCCTCGGCATTCAGCGTTTCACCGTCTTGCTCAACTCCATCGGCTGTCGCAATTGCCGGCCAAATTATCTGGCGATCCTGAGAGAGTCGATGACCCCGCACCTTGATAAACTCTGCTCAGACTGCCAAAGGCGCCATGCCGGAAATCCTTTGCGTTTGTTGGATTGCAAGAATCCCTCCTGCCAGCCTTATCTTGATCAGGCGCCACATTCCGCAGGGAATCTCTGCCTGGACTGCCGGTCTCACTTTCAGGAAGTCCAGCGCCTCCTAGACCTGATCGCTCTCCCCTTCCAACTGGAACCGCGGCTGGTGCGCGGGTTGGACTACTACACCCGCACTGTCTTTGAAGTCACTTCACCTGATCTGGGCGCCCAGAACGCCCTTTGCGGGGGTGGCCGCTACGACGACTTGGTGGCCACCCTTGGTGGGTCGCCGACCCCTGGGGTGGGCTTCGCTGGTGGTCTAGAGCGAGCGTTGTTGATCCTCGTTGGACGGAGAGCCATGAATTCAACGCCCCAGCCCGCGGCAGCGCGTCCTGACGTCTTCCTGGTTCACCTCGGGCCGGAAGCCCAGGAAAAAGCCTTGCTGCTTTCCCAGGAACTGCGCCAGGCCGGCTTGGCAGTCGACCAATCCTATGACACTCGCAGCCTTTCGAGTCAGTTGAAGATAGCTAATCGAAAAAATGCCCGGTACACCGTGATCATTGGCGAGAATGAATTGCGACGGGGGGTGGCAATGGTACGGGAGATGGCCTTAGGCCAACAGACGGAGGTAACGCTGACCTCTTTGCTTGCGCATTTGCGCACCAAAGGCTAGGATATGGCTACCCTGCTGTGTTAGTGATGAAGAGGCACAACGGTTTGAGCCAACACTTAAACCCCGGGGATCTGATCTGAGGCTGACGGGAGCTGTCCCTCTCTCATCTCAGTTAAGAAGCCCACCTGCAAAAACAGGTTCAAAACCACTTCTTCACACGGCACGGTGGGGTTCCGTGTTCTTCGCCGGGACACCCTGCCGGGAGCTGTCAAGCTGCCGGGGGCTGTCAAGCTGCCGGGGACTATCAAGCGTTGGACGGTTTTCCTGATACGTTTGAACCCGCACTCTGCAACGAGGAACGCAGTTGGCTCTTTCCGGCCTTGACAGTAGACAAGGCCTTATCTAAGACTCCCTCCAGCTTAGCCAGCATCGCCTCGGCATAAGCCTCGGCGTCGCGCTTCAAGGCGCGAGCTTCCTCCCCCCGACGCTCCAAGATCTCTTTGCTCTTCGTCTCAGCTTGCTGCAATATATCCGATTCGGAGACCATCGCCTGCGCCTGGACACGGGCTTGCTGGACCAACCGGTCAGCCTCCTGCTGCCCTTCCTCCAGCATCTTCTTGCGCTCCTGGAGAATCCACTTGGCTTGAGAGAGCTCCTCCGGGAAGCTCTCACGGATCTGGTCGAGAAGCTCCAACATTCGATCCATCTTGATGGTGACATTATGAGTGAACGGGATTTTCTTACCCTGATCGATGAGGTTCTCGATGTCATCCAGAAGCTCTAAGACGCCCATTGCCTAACCCCTTTCCAACAGGTATTTTTTTTTCAGCCTGGCCTCTACTTTCGGCGGGACAAACTCCGCCACTGGCCCACCATAGGAGGCGATCTCTTTGACCACTCTCGAACTAAGAAACGAATACCGCCCCGATGCGGCAAGAAAAAACGTCTCCACTTCTGGGGCCAGCTCGTGGTTGATCAGCGCCAATTGCAATTCATACTCGAAGTCGGACATTACCCGCAACCCGCGCACGATGATTTGCGCCCTCTCTTTCTTCATATACTCTACGAGTAATCCGGAGAATGTGTCAACGCTCACCGTGGGCCATCGTCCAACTTCATCGCGAAGCATCTCAGCCCGTTCCGATAGATCAAATAGCTGGTTCTTGGCGCGGTTCTCAATGACCGCCACGACTACCTCGTCGAAGATGGCCTGGGCGCGCTCGATGATATCCAGATGACCGTAAGTAACTGGATCAAAGCTGCCGGGAACGACGGCCCGTTTTTTTCTCATCCGGATTGCTGCCAAAGGGTAAGGGCGGTATCTCCGTAGCGGTAGGTACGAATCTTAGACAAGCCGAGCGCACCGGCCTCCTCTCGCAAGGAATGTTCTGCGACGATTATAGCACCAGCTTCCAACAAGGAAGAACGATCCAGAGCCGTCAAAGTTGGCGCGATCAGCCCGCGCTCATAGGGGGGGTCGAGAAAGACCAGTCGAAAGCGCAGGCCTTTCTCCTCCAGCCGCACCAGAGCGGTCTTCACTTCCATGGCCAGCACCGTCCCCACGAGGCCGGTAGATTGCAAATTCCGGCGCAGAAGAGCTAGGCCGGCTCGCGACCGTTCGACGAAGACGCAAAGAGCGGCGCCCCGGCTGAGCGCCTCTAAACCGATGTTGCCGGTGCCGGCAAAGAGGTCGAGAAAGGAAGCGCCTGCTACCCGGCCGGCGAGGATGTTGAAAAGCGCTTCCTTGACCTTGTCCGAAGTTGGGCGCAAGCCCGGGCTGCGCCTGGAATGAAGACGCCGGCCTTTTTCGGAGCCGGAATAAATGCGCATCAGCCCACCTGAGGCAAATCATTGCCCATCGGGAAGCGTTTCGTCAAAAGCTGCCTTAGCAAAGGGTAAACTTCTAGCCAACGCGGATCCTGGGCCAGGCGGAAAGCGGCCTCGCGAGCCCTGTCAAGCAACTTGTAGGCGCTCGGGTCGAAAAGGTTAACCAGCCTTAGATCAAAGCTTCCGGACTGTTGGGTGCCAAAGAACTCCCCCGGCCCACGAATCTTCAAGTCCTCGGCTGAGATCGCGAAACCGTCCTGGGTGGAGACCATCACCTCCAAACGTCGCCGCGCCTCCTCGCTTTTTGGGTTAGCTAAGAGGACGCAGTATGACTTGCGCTCTCCCCGCCCGACCCGTCCGCGCAACTGGTGCAGTTGAGCCAAGCCGAAACGGTCGGCGTCCCAGATGACCATCAGATTGGCGTTCGGCACATCCACCCCTACCTCCACCACCGTGGTGCTCACCAAAACTTGGATTCGCCTCTCCTTGAAGTCGGCCATGACCGCCTCCTTCTCATTCCCTCCCATTCGCCCGTGCAGCAGGCCCAGGCTGAGATCGGGGAAGACGCTGGACTGGAGGTCTTTCATTAAGCTGGTGGCAGCACGCGCTGCCAGCTCCTCGGCTCTCTCCTTCTCTTCCACCAAGGGACAAACAATATAAGTTTGTCCTCCCTCACCGACCTCGCGGCGGATGAATTGGTACACCTCTTCAATTCGCTCCTTGGCCATCAAGTAGGTCGTGATTGGCTGCCGGTTAGCCGGCAATCCTTGGATGGTGCTCACGTCCAGGTCTCCATAAAGGGTGAGGGCCAAACTGCGTGGGATTGGGGTGGCGGTCAGCACCAGCACGTCCGGGCTGGCTCCTTTCGCACGCAAGAGCTTGCGCTGCATTACGCCAAAGCGGTGCTGCTCATCAATCACCACCAGCCCCAGATGGCGAAAGCGGACTCCCTCCTCGAGCAAGGCATGAGTCCCCACGACGATCTGTATAGAACCATCAGCCAACCCTTCCAGCAGGGTGACTCGTTCTTTGCTCTTGGTGGAGCTGGTGAGCAAAGCCATCTGAGCGGGGATACCGTGCAGGAAAGAGCGCAGCACCATATAGTTCTGGCCGGCGAGGATCTCGGTAGGCGCCATCAAAGCAGCCTGGTAGCCGGATTGTACCGCCGCCAGGATGGCATAGACGGCGAGCGCCGTCTTGCCCGAGCCAACCTCCCCTTGCAGCAGACGATTCATCGGCTTGGGCGAGCGCAGTTCACGCTTCAACTCTTCTAGGGCCTGGGCTTGACCTTCCGTCAATCGGTAGGGCAGGCTGCCGGTGAACTGCTCCAGCAGCGGCCCTTCTACCTCGAAAGCGATCCCCTTCTCTTCTTTGCGTCCATGCCAACGCAGGGCGAACCCAAGCTGCAAAAGGAACAACTCCTCGAAGGCCAGCCGCTCCCGGGCCTGTTCCAATCGCCCGTCGTCCTCCGGGAAGTGAATGGCCGCCAATGCTTCCTTCCATGGCAGAAGGCGCTCTTCCTTGAGGATGGAGGGAGGGAGGAACTCGGGGAGGAAGGCGGCGTAGCGGTCCACCACATCTCTCATCTTGGCGCGGAAACCTCGCTGACCCAGACCGGCGGTGAGTGGGTAGATCGGGACGATGCGCCCGCTGTGGAGAGGGTCGCGGTCCTCGTCGACCGGCTCCCAGTCGGGGGTGTTCAGTTGAACCGCGCCATAGCGGCGCGTCACCTTGCCGGAGACGATCAACTCGCGCCCGGGTGGAAACTCTTTCTTCAGGTAGGGCTGGTTGTACCAGGTGAGCTCGGCTTTGCCGCGGCCGTCGTCGAGAACCACCTTCAGCAAGCGCAGGCCGGGGCGTGGTCGCGACTCCCCGCTGGCTCGCACCACTCCCTGGATGGTGGCCACCTGGCCGTCGCCGAGGAGTGGGATCGGGACGAGAAATCGGCGGTCTTGATAAGCCCGAGGGTAGTAGCCAAGCAAATCCAGTAGTGTCTCGACCCCAACCTTGGCCAGTGTCTCGGCGCGAACTGGGCCGAATCCTTTGATGAAACGGACCGGCTGGTTCAGGTCAGCCCAGGAGAGAGCGCTCACTCCTCGAGGGAGATGATGTAAAAGTAGAAGGGCTGTCCGCCGTAGTGCTGCTCAAACTCCGCTCGGGGGAACTCCGCGGCCAACTGGTCCCGCAGCTCTTCAGCCTCTTCTTCGGCAGCTTCCTCTCCGCGGTAGAGCGTCACCACCACTTCGGGATGAGTCCGCTCGATCAGCTTTCGAACCACACTGCAGCTTACTGCACCCGGATCCTCCCCTACTTCCATCAGCTCATCGTCCACCAAGCCGATGACCTCGCCAACTTGGAAGGTCACTCCATTGACACAGCCCTCGCGTACAGCGTACGTGATCTCGCCGCAATGCACCCGCTTAATAGCCCGCTCCATCTTCACTGCATTCTCCTCCAGGGTGCAGTCCTCGCTGTAGGCCAGGCAAGCCGATATGCCCTGGGGCAGGTTGTGAGTAGGAATCACGGAAAGCTTCTTTCGGGAGATGCTCTTAGCTTGGAGGGCTGCGCCGATGACGTTACTGTTGTTGGGTAAAATTACCCACTCTTGGCATTCGCCGTCATCGATGGCGTTGAGGATATCTTTGGTGGAAGGGTTCATCGATTGCCCGCCTGGAATCAACTTGGCCACGCCTAAGCTCGTGAAGATCTCCTCGAAACCAGCTCCGGCGGCTACCACGGCCAGGGCGACGCCTCGGGGGGGCGGGGTTTTCCCTTTCTCCTTGAAATCTTGGTGCTGCTGCAGCATATCCTCCATGGCGACCTGGTCGAGGGTTCCGATCCGGGAAGCCAAATCCAATACCTGGGCTGGTTGGTTGCTGTGGACGTGGACCCGCAGGAGGGCCGGATCCCCAATCACCAACAGCGAATCGCCCAGGGGGGTCAAACGCTCCTCCACCTCTCGACGATTGAAATGGCAGTCACGAAGGAGAAACTGGATATCATAGCGGAAGTTCAGCTCTTCGGCGAAGGCTTCCTCATTGTCGAAGGAGGCTTGTGCGGTCAAGCCATGCGTTTCCGGACGCTCCCCGCGCAAGCAGGCCAGCGCGCCTTCCAGCAGGAAAACCAGGCCGCTCCCGCCGGAATCGACCACCCCAGCCTCGCGCAGGATCGGCAACAGGTTGGGGGTGTTGGCCAAAGTGCGTCGAGCGGAATGCAGCACGGCCGCTAAGAAGTGGTCAATACGAGTCTCGTCCTGGACCAAGAGCGCGGTCTGGCCGGCTTCTCGGGCCACTGTCAGCATGGTTCCTTCCACTGGTTTCATCACGGCCTTGTAGGCTGTGCGAGAGGCTTCGACAAAGGCTTCCGCCAGATCATGAGTGGTAATTGTCTCTTTGGAGTCGAAAGAGCGGCAAAGTCCACGGAAGAGCTGAGAGAGGATCACTCCGGAGTTCCCTCGAGCGCCCAATAGGGAGCCCCGAGTGGTCGCCTCGGCAAATTCCCGCATCGAGCGTAACGGAGAGCGGCGCAGCTCGTCCAGAGTGGACTGCAACGTGAGCAACATATTGGTTCCCGTATCCCCATCAGGGACAGGAAAGACGTTCAGTGCGTTGATGGCTTCTTTGTTTCGTTCCAGATGAGCGGCAGCAGCCTCCAGAAGCTGCATCAACTCGTTGCAGGTCAACTCAGTCCGGCTGGCGAGCGCCCCCTCTTCCTCATTCTTCATGGATCCTCACATTGCAGACGATAATGTCGATCGAGAGGTTCTCGAGATGAGCCATGCTCTTGATGCGGAATGCCACCTGTTCCTGAATGTTGCGCACCACTTCGGAAAGACGGATGCCTAACTCGAGGATCACGTTGACCGTCAAGTGGATACCCTGGCCGGTCATCTTCAACTCCACTCCCTGGGCGATATTCTCGCGCTTGAGCAGGTAGCGCAGCAGATCATTGGGAGTCTTCTTGGCCATCGCCACCACACCGTAACACTCCGTCGTGGCATAGCCGGCAATCTTAATTAGCGCTTCCCTCGTTAGGTAAACCTTGCCGATCCGTGTCTCCATAACGAAAAGATTCTATCAGAGCGGTTCCGTGTTTGCCAACCAAGGTGCGATGTGTTACTTTACACCCTGCCGGGGGGTGTCTAGCTGCGGCAGGATGTATCCGTCAGAATTTAAGCCGGCAAGGAGAATCGTGATGGCTAAGTGTGAAGTGTGCGGCAAAGGGCCCTCAAGCGGTTGCAACGTCAGCCACTCCCATGTTCGCACCAAACGCGTCTGGAATCCCAACCTGCAGAAGGTGAAAACGGTCGTCGGCTCCAAGGTTCAGAGAATCCGAGTCTGCACCAAGTGCCTGAAGGCAGGGAAGGTGAAGGTCGTCTAGCCTTCGCCTCGCTCCTCCTCTCGATCTAAAAGGATTGCCACCAGCAATCCGCTTTCTACTCTCACTGTCACCTCCCCCCCCAGGAATCGATTGGAGATGCCACGCGTCTCTCCTGGGCGGAGACAGGCCTGGCGCAACGGGTAATAGCCGCCCTCCACGCTCACCCCATGACAAGGGGACAGCGGGAGCAGGGAGAAAATCTGCTCCGGAACGCCCTGCAAGTGGAGGGAGGCGCCGACCAGGTATATCCGTGACTCCTCGTTCAGCAGGAAACCAGCGCCTCCCCCTTCCTGCAGTCGGGCAAGAAGAAGGACATTGGCCAACGCATGGTCAGGTCGCCCCCCCCACCCTCCCACCAAGACGACTTCCGATGCGCTGTGCTCCAAGGCGTAGGCCACCGCGAGCTCGCCGTCGGTCTGGTCCTTTTCAGTTGGGTAGGTGTACAACTCGGGGACCATTCCGATAGCAGCAACCAGTTCCTGCCGCGGCAGGGAGTCGAAATCGCCAAGCAACACGTCCGGGACGACCTGCATTTGTGAGAGAACCTTCATCCCCGCATCGACAGCGATACAGAGGGATCCGGGCAAGAACGGCTGCCAGCGACCGGGAGAGACCCGCTCCCCAGCCAGAAAGATCAGTGCGCGGCTTCGCTGACCCATCGCAAGCGTGGCCAAATGAGTGCCATCACCCCGACCGAGATGAGGATCTCCGGCAGCATGTAACTGGCGTTGTAAGCCAGTGAGTAAAGCCAGGGATTCCACCCGGCCGGGGCATAGCTAGAAAAGAAGATGACACCGGAGAGAATATGACAGGTCATTCTAGCCAAACCCCCTACGACGATCCCGAGGATGTACTGTTTCCGCCAGAGGCCGGCCAGGCCGAGGACGCCGAAGGCCAGTGGGTAATCCAGCAGGAATTGGGCGGGGTGGAAGAAAAAGGGGTTGAGGAGGAAGTCGAAGAGGCCGAAAAGGATCCCAGCGAAGACCCCCACCGCCCAACCTCGGCGCAAAGCTAGGTAGAAGATAGGGACCATCGAGGCCAGCGTGATGGCGCCCCCGTTTGGCCAAATGCGCAGCCAGCCGAAGAACTGGAAGGAGAAGAACTTCAGGGCGAAAGCCAAGGCAAGCATCATACCCAGCTCTGCCCAGTCCCGCGTCTTGAAGTCGCGCAGGCGGGAAAGAAGCAAGACCACTCCCACCAAGAGGGAGGCGATCAAGGTGATCCAGCCTATCGATCCAATCTGGTCCATTTCAGATCCTCCTTGGGACCAAAAACGCCCCGAAATCGGGGCGCCGGCTAGCTTCTCCTATTCCCTTCGCTGGCATTGCCCAGAG
>JAPLHV010000038.1 GCA_026389455.1 Coprothermobacterota bacterium | reverse complement strand
TCCAGGGCCTTGGTCTTGGAACCGCCCTTGGCCAGGCACTTGGTGATAGCCGAGGTGAGGGTGGTCTTGCCATGGTCGATATGGCCGATGGTGCCCACATTGATGTGGGGCTTGGTGCGTTCAAATTTTTGCTTCGCCATTTCCTTTTGCTTCACTCCCTCTGTCGTTTTCGGCAGGTGTTGCTGCGCAAAACAGTTACTGGAGCCCAGACCCAGATTTGAACTGGGGACCTTATCCTTACCAAGGATACGCTCTACCGACTGAGCTATCTGGGCTCTTCATTCATTTGGAGCGGGAAACGGGGCTCGAACCCGTGACCACCAGCTTGGAAGGCTAGTGCTCTACCAACTGAGCTATTCCCGCATCAAACCAAGTTATTATATAGAGTTTTACGACTGGTGGCGAGGGAGGGATTCGAACCCCCGAAGGCATTACACCAGCTGATCTACAGTCAGACCCCTTTGGCCGCTTGGGTACCTCGCCACGAGGTTGGATTATAGCAAAGCCTTCGCAGGTGGCGCAAGGATCAAGACATCTGACTGGGACAACCCCGGGCGCCCATTGCGAATGTCCATTCCACCCCCAAGGCTCTCGCTTGAAAAGCAAGCGATAGGTAAAATAGGGACTGCGATTTCATCTTCATGAAGGAGATCACCATCGATGAGAAACTATCTTGCTGTTGGCCTGCAAGTGGCCGATATTCTCTTGCCCAAGGCCGGAACGGATCTGCGGAAGTGGGCTGTGATCGCCTGCGACCAGTTCACCTCCGAGCCCGAATATTGGGAAGAGGTGCGCTGTCTGGTGGGCGACGCCCCCTCCACCTTTCACCTGATCCTGCCCGAGGTCTTCCTCGGCGCCCCCGAGGAGACGGTCAGGGTAGAGAGCGCTCGCCGGGTCATGCGCCGCTACCTGAGCGAGAATCTCTTCACCCCCCATGAGGGGTTGATCTATCTGGAGCGGACCGCCGAAGGCCGCACCCGCCACGGCCTGATGATCGCCCTCGACCTGGAGCGATACGACTATAACCAAGGATCTCAAACGCTGATCCGCTCCACCGAGGGAACCATCCTGGACCGTCTCCCGCCGCGCATCCGCATCCGCAGCGGGGCGCCGCTGGAATTGCCGCACATCTTGGTATTGATCGACGACCCGGAGGGGACGGTGATCGAGCCTTTGACCGTCCAAATCGATCGGATGGAGAGACTGTACGACTTCGAATTGATGTTGGGCAGCGGGCGCCTGAAGGGATACCACCTGACCGACCTCGTCCTGGAGAGACAGGCGGTTGCTGCCCTCGAGCGTTTGGCCGACCCGGCGCAATTCCAAAGCAGATACGGCGTGGGGCAGGAAAAAGGGGTACTGTTGTACGCGATGGGTGACGGCAACCACTCCCTGGCCACCGCTAAGGCTATCTGGGAGCAGCAGAAGGCGATCGTAGGGATGGATCACCCTTCTCGTTATGCCCTGATCGAACTGGAGAATGTGCATGACGCCGGTCTGGCTTTCGAGCCCATTCATCGCGTCCTCTTCGGGGTGAGGGAAGACCTCGGGGCGGCGATGACGCGAGCCTTCGGTGACCGACTGCAACTGACCCACTGCAGCAGCCAGGAGGAGATGAGTAAAGCGGTGCGTGGCCAAGGCGAAAGATCTCCGATCGCCCCGGCGCAAGCCTTCGGACTGGTCACCCCGACTGGATTTCAACTGGCGACCCTCAGCCGGCCCACTTTTAACCTGGCGGTGAGTAACGTGCAGGCTTTCCTCGACCCCTGGCTGAAGGAGGGCGGGGCGGAGAAGATCGACTACGTGCATGGCGAGGAGGTTGTCTGCAAACTGGGGCGGCAGCCCGGCCAGGCCGGCGTCTATCTGCCGGCGATGGCCAAGACCGACCTCTTCAAGACCGTGATCGTAGACGGGGCTCTTCCGCGCAAGACCTTCTCGATGGGTGAGGCCAAGGAAAAAAGATTTTACATGGAGTGTCGCCAGATCGCTTAAGCGGCTGACCTCCTCCATCATAAGGTTACTCGGGCGAGACAAATTGTCCCGAAGGACCGAAGAAGGTCCGGGCTTCGACCGCGCAATCTTGCAACAGCAGACCGCGCAACAGCTCGAGAGCAGTGAGCGAGAGTGCAGCCCTGCCTTCTTGAGTCGTACGCAAAAACAGAGTCTCTTCCGCCGTGAAGCCGCCACATCGCGTTCTAACAGTCTTTCCCAGGTCAAGTGGGCAAGTCAATGTGGAAATAGCGCCCGACGAGTCGCTCCACGGGAAATTTCCCAGTAGTCTCTTGCTTGTCCTAGAATTAGGATACCTACCCACCGAGCAACCTGGTCTGGGATCAGTCGGCGGCCAGTCGGTTGAGAAAGAAGAGAAGGAGGTATTTATTATGCCAACGGAATTAGTAGATTCAGAGATCCAGATCGTTCAATTAAAAATCGCCTTGCGCGAAAGCAAGCCCAGCATTTGGCGACGGGTGATGGCGCCGGGTCAATTCAGCCTATATAAGCTTCATAAGGTGATTCAGGCCGCGATGGGCTGGACCGACTCCCACTTGCACCAATTCAACATCAATGGCTTGACGTACAGCATTCCCAGCTCGGAAGACTGGCAGCCGGTGATCGACGAACGCCGACACAAGGTCATCCAAATCGCCGCCTTGGAGAAACGAAAATTCATCTACGAGTACGATTTCGGGGATAGCTGGATGCACAACATCACAGTAGAGAAGATCACGCCGCCCGAGACGGGCGTCAAGTACCCCGTGTGCATCGGCGGAAAGCGAGCCTGTCCTCCCGAGGATGTCGGTGGAATTTGGGGGTACAGTGAGTTTCTGGCAGCGATCCGGAATCCCAAACACGAGGAACATGATTCCTACTTGGAGTGGATCGGCGGTGAATTCGATCCTGAGAAATTCAACCTAGAGCAAACCAACCGGGCGTTGCAGCGGGTGAGATAGAGCGAGCAGAAAACCCTCCCCGCTCCGTCGCGAATGGCGACGTGAACGGAGAACGGGTAGCGAAGCTCGTTCGGTGCGTTCGGCAAGCTGGGGAAATGGATGTCCAAGTTCCGGCAGGTGATATCGCTGCAGTGGTCGCGCCAGGATCTGCTGAACCAGCAAAGACATCATTGCCCTCACGAAGGGGTGGATTAGCGGGGACGAGTGCAAATAGTCACAGTTGTCGCGGGTGGGAGGCAATGACTGGAGCCGACGGAGGGATTTGAACCCCCGACCCGCTGATTACGATTCAGCAGCTCTACCGCTGAGCTACGTCGGCTTGGAATTCCCTATGTTGGGTAACAGGATCATAACATAACCCCCGCCGGCCCTTCCAACCCAGGTTTGCGAGGCGACAGGACGAGGCGCTGCCGAAGCGGTTGGGGCGGTGGCAAAGAGCAGGTAGAATAGGGGCATGGATATCGCACAGATCCTCACAGTAGTGGTCATCGTGGCGGTCCTCTTCCTGGGCTACGGCTTCTTCACCAGTTACTCCCGGTCCAAGGCGCGGCAGTCTCGCGACCCCACCCACCTGGTGACTAAGATCTACAGTGATCTCGCCCAGTTCAACTATGAGGCGCCAAAAATGCTGGAGGGAGGGTATGCGATTACCTACGTCGGCTCTGGGAAGCGCTACTTCCCCACCGAGGGGCTCAGCTTGGAGCAAATCCGCGACGGCCCCTTGCGCATGATCTGCTCGGATAGGGAAACTGCCTTCCTGGTGAACTACTCGCGTTAGGCCGAGAGTGTTCCTCCGGCGCCTCCCCTACCCCACCGCAAACCACGGGTAGCGACGGGATGTCGTTCTTGTAGGAAGGGGCGTTAAACGGAAAATAAACGTTTGTGGAGGAACAGAAGGAAACAAATGGAGCGGGAGGCGGGATTCGAACCCGTGACCCCAACCTTGGCAAGGTTGTGCTCTACCAGCTGAGCTACCCCCGCTCGTTGCGTATTCTAGGGCAAGTTCCACCCTCTGTCGATGGTGGGCGGAACAGGATTCGAACCTGTGACCCCTTGCGTGTGAAGCAAGTGCTCTACCGCTGAGCCATCCGCCCGACCAGCGGCTATCCTAGCAGATCATCCCCCTTGAATTCAAGCGCGAATTGACCGGAGGTCTATTCCCCGCTAGTCTTAGAGCAAGAGTCCATCGCTCCATCGATGGTTGAGGATAACCGGGGGGATGTATAATTAGGCGAGTATGGAAATTATTTCCAAAATAAAATGTAGAGGAGGCTCAAGGGTGTGGAAAAAACGCACTCCGGGGAGATAGGAATGCGTAAGCTCTCGTTTACCAAGTACCAATGATAAATAATAAAAAACTTTTAGGAGGATGTGCATGGCCAACAAACTCTTTATCCCCGGGCCCACCGAGGTCCGCCAGGAAGTGTTGGAAGCGCTGGCAACGCCCCAAATCGGGCACCGTACGGAAGCCTTCAAGAAGCTCTTCGGCGGTTTGAAACCTGGCCTTCAGGCCATCTTCTTCACCAAGAACGACGTGCTCATCTCGACCTCCTCCGGCTCCGGCTTCTGGGAAGTCTCGATCCGCTGCTGCGTCAACAAGAGAATGCTGGTCGCCACCAATGGCGCCTTCTCCAAGAAATACGCCGACGTCGGAGAGGCTTGTGCCCGCGAAGTGGAGCGCATCAAGTACGACTATGGCAAGGCAGTTAAGCCCGAGGATGTGGACAAAGCCTTGGCCAAGGGCGGATTCGAGGCCTTTGGCATGGCTCACAATGAGACCTCCACCGGCGTCACCTCGCACATGGAGGAGATCGCCGAGGTTATGAAGAAGTACCCCGACGTACTCTGGTTCGTGGACGCCGTCTCCTCCTTGGGGGGGATCAAGCTGGAAGTGGACAAGCTGGGCATCGACATCTGTTTCACCTCCTCGCAGAAAGCCTTCGCCATGCCCCCCGGCCTCTCCATGGCCTCGATTAGTCCGCGTTGCTACGAGAAAGCCAAGGAAGTCCCAGGCAAGGGATATTACTTCAACATCCTCGATCTGAAGAAGGAGTACGACACCGACCAGACCCCCTACACCCCCTCCATTCCCCACCTCTACGCTTTGCAGAAACAGCTCGGGCGGATCATGGAAGAGGGGATCGAGAACCGCTTCCAACGCCACGCCGAGATGGCCGAGTACACCCGCGGTTGGGCGGCCAAACACGGGATGCCCCTCTTCTCCGAGGAGGGCTGCCATTCCAACACGGTGACCTGCCTGCTGAACACCCGCAACCTGGACATGAAGAAGATCAAGAAAGAGATGTCCGCCCAGGGCTACTCCATTGACAGCGGCTACGGCAAGCTGAACGAGAAGCTGGAGGCCGAGGGCAAGCCCACCACCTTCCGCATCGCCCACATGGGCGACCTGACCCTGGCCGAGATCAAGGAGCTGACCGCTGCCTTGGATCCTTATATGGGAGGTTAAGAAGATGAAAGTATTGATTCCCGACAAGATCAACGCAAAAGTGATCGAGATCCTACAGAAGGCAGGGCTGGAGGTGGACAGCAAGCCCGGCATCAGCGTGGAGGACTGCATTAAAATCGTCGACGAGGTCGATGCCATGATCGTGCGCAGCGGCATCAAGGTCACACCCGAAATGCTGACTGCCGCCAAGAAGCTGAAGCTGGTGGTGCGCGCCGGTGTCGGGTACGACAACATCGACACCGAGGCCGCTGCCAAACTGGGTATCGTCGTGGAGAACACTCCCTTCGGCAACACCAACGCCGCCGCCGAGCACACCCTGGCTCTTATGTTCCTCCTATCCAAGAAGATCCTCCCCGGCCAAGCCGAGCTGAAGGCCGGCGCCTGGAACCGCAAGCTGGAAGCGACCGAGTTGAAGGGGAAGACCCTGGGTCTGGTCGGTTTAGGGAATGTCGGCAAGAAAGTAGCCAAGGTGGCACTGGCTCTGGAAATGACCGTGCTGGGCGCCGACCCCTTTGTCGACGCCGAGGGGATGAAAGCGCTAGGCGTACATAAATCCGACCTGGAGGAGATCCTGGCCAAGGCCGACTACATCTCCTTCCACCTCCCCCTCACCAAGGAGACCCGCGACATGATCGGCGCCGCTGAGTTCGCCAAGATGAAGGACGGGGTCCGTATCCTGAACGTAGCCCGCGGCGGGGTGATCAACGAAGACGCGCTGGAAGAGGCCATCAAATCCGGCAAAGTGGCCGGCGCCGCCCTGGACGTCTACTCCCAGGAGCCGCCTGCCTGCCGCACCTTGATCGAGCTGGACCAGGTAATCTGCACGCCGCACCAGGGCGCTTCCACCAAAGAAGCTCAGATCAACGTGGGCATCGACGCCGCCAACCAGGTCATCGCCGCCCTCTTCCACGGGAAGATCGAAGCCTGCGTGAACGGCGTTGCCAAACTCCGCAGCTAACTAGCCCCCGGCAGCATGATAGCCCTCGGCAGCTTGATAGCCCTCGGCAGAGTGTCCCAGCGAATCGCCGTCGCTCCTGCACCACGGCGCAGCGAAGGGATGCATCACAAGAGGAGCCCCGGCCGGGGCTCCTCTTTTCTTTCATGTTTCGGTGAGAATGGTCAACGGTCCCCCCTTCCTTACGCTTTCGCTGGGGGAAGAGGGGGCAGGCCTCCTTCTGATTCCTTCAGGTCAGGAGCGCCAGGGTCCGTTCGATGCGCACCAAGGCTTCCTCCAGGTTGGGGGTAGAATTGGCGTAGGAGAGACGCAGGTAGCCTTCTCCCTGCTCGCCGAAGGATCTCCCAGCCAGGGTAGCCACCCCACCTTGCTCTAACAGCAGGTTAGCGATCTCCCCAGAAGACCGGCCGAAAGACTTCACGTTCGGGAAAGCATAGAAAGCCCCCACAGGCAGGCGGCAACTGACTCCCGGGATGCGGTTCAACCCAGCCACCAGCAAGTCGCGACGGCAGCGGAACTCGGCCACCATCGCCTCGGCCTCTTCCTGTGGTCCTTGCAGCGCTTGGATAGTGGCCATCTGGCTGAAGGCGGCCGTGCAGGAGACAGAGTTTACCATCAACTTGCGCACTGCATCCGCCAGATCGGCCCGCATCACGCCGTAGCCCAATCGCCAGCCGGTCATGGCATAGGTCTTGGAGAAGCCGTCCAGGATCACCACCTGTTCTTTCATCCCCGGCAACGAGGCCAGCGAGTGGTGCTTTCTGTCGTAGAGGATACGGCTGTAGATCTCGTCGGCCAGCACCACCAGGTTTCGGCCGCGAACGGCCTCGGCGATCCCCTCCAGATCCTCTTGCGAGAGGACTCCGCCGGTGGGGTTATGGGGCGAGTTGAGGATGATCATCTTGGTCTTGGGGGTGATCAACCGACGCAGTTCGTCTACATCCAGGCGGAAATCCAGTTCCTCGTGCAGGGTGATCGGCACAGGCCGGGCGCCGGTGAAGCGGATCATGGACTGGTAGGTGGGAAAGCCGGGATCAGGGTAGATCGCTTCATCACCCGACTCCAAGCAGGCCAGGGGCAGGAAGAAAAGGATCGGTTTGGCGCCGGGGGTAATGATCACCTCCTCCGCGGCAACCGGGATGGCCCGGCTGCGGGCGACGTACTCGGCTACTGCTTGCCGCACTTGGGGTAGGCCGGCGGTGGGGGGATAGTGGGTGTAACCATCCGCTAAGGCGCGAACGGCGGCATCCTTGATGTGCTGCGGGGTGTCAAAGTCGGGCTCCCCGATCTCCAGATGGATCACGCTCCGTCCTTGCGCCTCCAGCTTCCGAGCTTTAGCCAGTACTTCAAAAGCGGACTCAGTCATGAGCAGATCGATCCGCTTTGCCAACACTGAACTCATTTCCGCAAATCCTCCCTAGACAAGTTGTAGGTGGCACTTACCCAGCCAGTGTAACAGGACACGCTGCCGCGGGCTATCAAGCTGCCGCGGGCTATCAAGCTGCCGCGGGCTATCAAGCTGCCGCGGGCTATCAAGCTGCCGCAGGTTATCAAGCTGCCGCAGGTTATCAAGCTGCCGCAGGTTAAAATATTACTAATTATTAATTACTAATTTTTAATTAAAAATCCTAAAATCATCAATCCAAAATCCAAAATCCCCTTAGGAGGGCAGATTCTGGAAGGCACGGAAGGCGGGGGCGAACTTGGCGTCCAGGCCGTAGAGATCGAGCACTTGTTGCGGGTCAACCTCCCCCGGGGGGCAGTCGCTGACCAGACGCCCCTCCTGAAAGAGCAGCACCCGTTGAGCGTACATCGAAGCCAATCGGAAGTCGTGGTAAACGGCCAGCACAGCCAGACCGGACTCCGCCAACTGACGCAGCAGGGCCGTCGTCTCCAACTGGTAACGCAGATCCAGGTGCAAGGTGGGCTCGTCCAGCAAGAGCAGTTGGGCCTCCTGCGCTAGCGAGCGGGCGATCATTGCCCGCCGCTTCTCTCCCCCGCTCAACTGTAAATATGGCTTCTTCGCCTTCCTCGCCAAGCCCACCCGCTCCAGCGAATCCTGGACAGCCTGGCGATCCTGGGGAGTGTCCGGGAAGAAGGGGTTGTGGGGATAGCGCCCCATCATAACGATCTCTTCCACCGAGAAGGGGAAGGGTTCGCCATCCTCTTGGATCAGCAAGGAGACTCGTTTGGCCAGCTCGCGGCGACCGTAGCCGCGCACTTCGCGCCCATCCAACCGGACCGAGCCGCTCTGCTGCGGCAAGAGGCCGAGGATCCCTCGCAGGAGAGTAGTCTTGCCGGAACCGTTGGGTCCGACCAGGGCGGCGAACTGTCCTCGCGGCAAGGAAAAACGGATCCCTTGGAAGATCCAGCCCTCACCGTACCCGCCGGAAAGACCATCCACCTCCAGGAAGGATGCTCCTGGAACCTCTAGGGCAAGGATCTCCGGTCGCTCCGGAAGTGTGGCGCCTGTCTCCATCAATAGCCGCCTCATCGCTTGCGCAGAAGGTAGAAAAAGAAGGGCACACCCAGCAGGGCGGTGAGCGCTGAAACGGGGATCTCGTAACCGGGAATGAGTGAACGGGCCAGGTTATCGGCTGCCAAGAGGAGCAAGCCGCCTCCTACGAAAGCGGCCGGCAGAAGGCGGCGGTGGCTGGCTCCCACCCACATCCGGGCTAAATGCGGCACCACCAAACCGACGAAGCCGATGATGCCTGCCGTGGCCACTGAGGCGCCGGCCAGCAACCCGATCACGACCACCAGCAGCAGCTTGAAGCGTTGTACCGAGAGGCCCATCCCGAGGGCATTCTCTTCTCCGACCAGCAAGAGGTTGAGCGGTTTGGCCAGAAAAGCCAGGATCAAAGTTCCCACCGCCAGGTAGGGCAGGAAGGTCATCACCGACCCCCATCCGGCTCCCGCAAAGCCCTCCAAGCTCCAGAGCAGGCTGCGTTTCAGCACATCACGGCCGACTAATGCGATGAGAATGCTGAGAGAGCCGAACAGGTAGTTGGCTGCGATCCCCGCCAATAGCAAAGTGTTCACTGGAAGAGCGCCGTGGCGGCGCCCCAACAGCAGCACCAGCAGGGTTACCAGTATCGCCCCGGCGAAGGCAAAGAGGGGGGTAGCTAAGACCCCGGGGAAGAGATAGACGATGTTCAGTGTCAGGGCCAAGCTGACCGCCGCACTGGCCCCAGCGCTGGTCCCCACTACGAATGGGTCGGCCAGGGGATTGCGGAAGATGGCCTGGCTTATGGTTCCGGCCAAAGCCAAAGCAGCCCCCACCAGGAAAGCGGTTAGCATCCGTGGCAGCCGAAGCTGCCAGACGATGCTGACATGGGTGGCCGGTGCTTGGCTCCAGCCGAGGGGTTGCTCCAAAGCCCGCCAGATCTCTGCCGGTGAGAGAGTAGCGCCACCCACCAGCAGGCCCCAAGCGAAGATGCCCAAGATGACGAAGGCGAGCAGACCCAGGACAGCCGGTCTACTTAGGGCGTAACGAACCACTCCGGGTGGAGGAAACGGGCCAGTTCGTCCAGCGCCTGGACAATGCGAGGCCCCGGCCGAAGATAGACGTTAGGGTCAGCAGCCTGCAGAATTCGGTCTGTGGTTACAGCCGTAACCTGCGACCAGCCCTCTCGTCCTTTTGGACCGGCGCTGCCGGCTTGCGGCGGGTAAAGCAGGACGATCGTCTGGGGGTCTTCAAAAAAGATGTATTCGGTGGCCAGGGCTGGATAGGCCTCTTCGATCGCGTTGGCGATATTGGTTCCGCCCGCCAAAGCCACCAAGTCATCACCGAAGGTTCCTCGCCCGAAAGTATAGAAGGGTTCTTGCGGCCAGGTCTCCAAATAGACGGTAGGCAACGTAGCGGTGGCGGTGGCGACTTTCTGACGCAAACTGTCCATCTTCTCTTCGATTCCGGCAAGCAGTTGATCGGCCTGGGGACGGGTGCCAGTCAGGTCGCCCAGCTCGCGAAGGTCGATCAACACTTCAGGAACTGTTTGTGGATTCAAACCAAAGACAGGCACTCCTTGTTTCCGTAGATTCTCCACAAGGGTCATCGGGTTGCCGAAGACGGCTAGTACTAGGTCCGGCTGAAGAGCAAGGATCTTCTCCAGGCTAGGGTTGTCGATGCTGCCGACTTTCTCCAGCTTGCTCACTTCGGATGGGTAATCGTCAGCGGTGGTGACAGCGACGAGGCGGTCGAAGATCCCCAAGGCATAGACCATTTCAGTGGCCGAAGGGCCTAGCGAGATGATCCGTTGGGGAGGCTGAGCCAGGGTGACAAGAATGCCGAAGGCGTCAGTAGCGGTATAGGCGAGCGGAGCGGTGGTTGTTATGGGAGTGCTGGGTTGACTCGGGACGGCGGGGGCGCACCCTCCTGCGAAAAAGCCGATCACGACTAACAATGCCAAGCCATAGGCCAAGCGAGGTGAAAAAATAGACATGCTGCTTCTCCTTTCACACGAAGGAAGAATCCGCGGGTTTCGCGGGGAAAGCAGGTTTCCTGGCTCGGGGTCGTCGCCCGTTTCGCCTTCCCAGCTCGCGCCAGTGGCTTTGTGGGCTCATCCCTTACAGTGGCGGGACCGCGACGGTTTTTCACCGTCTTCCCTACTCTTTCCGAGGACTAGTAAAGCAGCAAGGTAGAACATTGTCAAAGGAAGGCGCCGCCCCGACTATTCTCTCGTCAGGCAAAAACATGAGGAAGGCGAACCTGCGCGAGGGGAGGTGCGTCTAATTTACAACGCCGGCGGACGTTGCGATGTTGACATGCTGCCGTAGGCTGTGGTGTCCAAACGCGGACAAAAGAGTATAATAACCTGAGATTGCGGAGGCCTGTCCCGGGTTTGGCGTGGATGGGTCGCGATTTATCGGTTCCGCAATGTAGTTTGGAAAAGAGAAAGAAACTAAAAACGGAGGCGTTGTACACACGATGAACACAGTTAAGAAAGCTTTGGGTCTGGGGCTCGCCTTGCTTCTGGCCTTGTCGCTGATGACCCTGCCCCCGCTGGGCGCTTCTCCGGTGGCGGCGGCCAACGAAGGCCAGTTCGTCTTCTTCCAGGTCAATGGAGGCGCCACCGCGACCGTCAACCCAGGCGGACAGGTCACCTTCACCTTCTCCTTCCTGCCCCACCAATTCATGAACCACGGCACAGTCCAAATCGTCGATGTGCCGGACAACAGCTTGGCCACCCTCATCGTCCAGAACCCTAACCCCTTCGTCTGGGACGACAAGGCCATCGAGACTCCCTGCAACGGCTCTGTCACCTACACAGTAGCCAACATCGCCGGCAGCAACTTCACCGTCTACGCCATCTTCACCATGGAGACTGATTCGGGCGCCTACTACTTCGCTTCCAGCGTTGTACAAGTCGTTGTGTCCAGTACCCTGGACATTCAGAAGACCACCACCGCCACCTCCGTCCTGAGGGGCAACACCTTCCTCTACCAGATCGCCGTAGTGAACACCTCGGGGGGACCCGTATACAATGTCACCGTCCAGGATCTGCTGAACAGCAGCCTCGATTATGTCGCCGCCTCGGTCACCCCTACCGTCTCCGGACAATCCCTCACCTGGAACCTGGGGACAATGCAGAACAATGACATGCGGGTAATCCAACTGACTGTGCGGCCGAAGACCACGGCCGTGGCCGGGACAGTGGTGAACAACACCGCCCAGGTCTCCGCCACCGGGATGGGCACCAACCAAAGCACCTCCGGCAATACCCTCATCCTGGAACAAGCCACGACCTTTACCAAGGCGGTGAACAAGACCACTGCCGGGCCGGGCGATCAGCTCACCTACACCATCTCTTTCACAAACCCGTACAGCTCGGTGACCCTCTTCAACGTCCAAGTGCAAGACACCATCCCAGCCTACACCGGCTACGTCACCCACAGCACCAACATCGGCCAGGCCACCCCCCTTGCTGCCGGCAGCAACATCGTCATCTGGAACGTGGGCACTCTCAACCCCGGCCAAACTCTGCAGGCTACTCTGGTGGTAAGCGTCTTCACGACTGTGGTCTACAACACGGTGGTACAAAATACAGCCAACTTCGTCGGTTATAAAAATGAGGGGGGATATATGGTGCCGATCAGCGTGGCGCCAGCAGTAGCTCCTCAGGTTACGGTACTTCCCGCCCCCTTCACCCTCAGCAAGACAGTTAGTCCCAGCATTGTCCAACCCGGCCAGCAGGTCTCCTTCACCATCAGCTATCAGAACAACAGCTCGGGCACGGTCTCCCCCATCCAGAACTGCCAAATCATCGACACCATCGACAGCCGTATTTCCAGCCTGGCCTTCTCCGGGCTGATGCCCTCGCAGAGCGGCTCCACCTACACCTGGAGCTTGGGCGCCCTGGCTCCGGGCCAGACCGGCAGCGTCTCTTTCATCGGAATGGTCGCTTACAGCGTCCCTGCCGGGACAACCATTGCCAACACCGCCTATATCCAGGGAACCAGCGTTGCCCAAGTCAGCAGTACCTGCCAGATCCTGGTGGGCGTCCCCAACAACATCACCTTGGCCAAGACGGTGGACAAGACCAATGTTCTCCCCGGCGAGACAGTCAACTACACCATCGCCTACTCCAATCCCACCACCAACCCCACCCTCCCTGCCCTCACCATCACCGATACCCTG
>JAPLHV010000108.1 GCA_026389455.1 Coprothermobacterota bacterium | reverse complement strand
GGGCTTAGCAAGACCACTCGCCCGTCTTCCAAGACCGGCCCCAAAAGTAAAACCTCCGACTGGAAACCGGCAATGTCCTTGGGCGGGAAATTCATCACCGCCACCACCTGGCGGCCATTCAGCTCTTCTTTGCCGTAGAAGGCGGTGATTTGGGCGGAGGTCTGTTTCACCCCAAAAGGGCCAAAGTCGATCTTTAATCGGTAGGCCGGTTTACGGGCGCGGGGAAAATCTTTCACTTCCAGGATTGTTCCGACGCGGATTTCCACTTTCAGGAAATCCTCATAGGTGATCATGGCATCACCTCGTCTGGAGATGGATCGCCCGCTGTCCGCAGATCTCGTGGCAGCAGTGGGAGGGAACTGCAGGGTTCAGTGGGTTGAATCGAGCCATCCTAACCGGCGTGCGCCTGGACAAAGCTCAAGGCTTCCCGGAAGATGAGTTCCTTGTCATGGTCCATGGTCGCGACGTGGTAGGAGTTTTCCAGGACCACCAGCTTCTTTTCCTGGCAGCGCAGGGAACTGAACAGTTCCTCTTGGTTGGATGGAGAGACGGTATGGTCTTCCTTCGAGGAGAAAATCAAAGCCGGGCAACGGATCTTATCCAGGCCGGCGCGGGTGGCGGCCAGGAGCAGGGCAAATTGACGGGTGGCGCGGATCGGTATCTTGCTGTAGGCTCGTTCGTCCTCTCCAGCTTTCTTGATGTCATTACCGACTGCTTTCATCCAGCGAGGGATGCCAAGAGAACCGGCCAGTTTCATCTGCTGTTCCTGGGCGAAGCGAAAAGCCGCATTGATGGTGACGATGCCGGCCACTTCGGGGTGCTGTTGCGCTGTCCATAAGGTCAGGGTGCCGCCCATCGAAAGTCCGGTGGCGAAGATTCGGTCAGTCCTCGGCTGCAACCACTGATAAGCTTTTTCCACATCGGCTGTCCAATCGGTCCAGCGGGCTTTTTCCATTTCCTCCGGCGTTAAGCCATGACCGGCGAGAAGGGGAAGAGCGACCGTATAGCCGGCAGCCGCAAAACGTTCGCCATACTCGTGCATCGAACGTGGGGAACCGGTGAAACCATGAATTGCCAGTACTCCAGTCCGCGATCCCTCGCGGTAGATGGGTTCGTTCCACTCCATGTCTTGCCTCCTTGCTTGTTTTGGGGGTTGCAGGGGCGCGGCATGCCGCGCCCCTGCAAATGCATGCTCCCTGTCACCCCAACGCCTGCCCTGGATCCGCAAATGCTCGATGGCTGCTGTGGGAAAGCAGATAGTGGGGGGTCTTGCTCAACCACGGCGCTTGCCATATTGTACATACATGACAGCCCATGCTGCCGCAGGCTATTATGCTGCCGGCAGCTAGATAGCCCCCGGCAGCTAGATAGCCCCCGGCAGCTAGATAGCCCCCGGCAGCTAGATAGCCCCCGGCAGGGAGTTCTGTCATGTTGCGGCAGCATGTCTAGTTGAACAAAGCCGTCCTAACCTTGGACCAAGGCACGACTAGCTAGCCCCCGGCAGCTAGACAGCCCCCGGCAGCTAGACAGCCCCCGGCAGCTAGACAGCCCCCGGCAGCTAGACAGCCCCCGGCAGGGAGTTCTGTGGCGATCATCTTCGACCAGGAGGGGAGGGTGCGGGCATCAGCCCAGCAGGAGTTTCACCAAATCTACCCTCAACCCGGCTGGGTGGAGCACGATCCCGAGGAGATCTGGAACGCCCAATTGGAAACTGCCCGTCAAGCTCTATCGAATTCGGGCCTGGCAGTGGAGGAGATCGCCGCGGTCGGTGTACCTAACCAGCGCGAGACGATCCTCAACTGGGGCCGGCAAGAGCGGAGAGACCTTGAGCGCTGAACAGCCTGCGGCAGATATTGGGATTGATGATTTGAGACTTTCCAATCAAAAATGGTTCTTTCTCAAACTGAGTGGGTACAGAACAGCCTGCGGCAGCATGTCTAGAAAAAAGGTCTCTGGGATCATCGGTTTTCCTGGGACCGCCGCACCCCAGTGCGGCATCTGCAGTAACAAAACGGAAGCCGACCGATCTGGAAAACCGGCACTCTGGGGGCGGTTCTCTCGCAGCTATCTGCCCCACTTCGACACAGAACTCCCTGCCGGGGGCTGTCTAGCTGCCGGGGGCTGTCTAGCTGCCGGGGGCTGTCTAGCTGCCGGGGGCTGTCTAGCTGCCGGGGGCTGTCTAGCTGCCGGGGGCTGGCTAGCTGCAGGCTGGAAGATTACCCACTTGAAATGAGAAGGAACCTCAAAAATCAGCAATCAGAAATATTTTTAGCCTGCGGCAGCATAATAGCCTGCGGCAGCATGATAGCCTGCGGCAGCATGATAGCTTGCGGCAGCATGTCCTGTTGATTACTTTTCGGCAGCGAGCAAGGAATCTCTGCGTTTCGATCGAGGGCAGGCGCGGAGGCTGCTCTCGACATCATTGCCGCCACCTCATCCCGGATTTACAATGAAGTCATCCTATGTAAGCGGAGGAGCGCGATGCGTTGGTTGAAACCGATACTTGTTGTCACCATTATTTTTGCCCTGATCTTCCCCCTGGGTTTTGTAACGTCCGTTTGGATGGCAGTAGGAGCGGCGCATGCGTCGCCCCTAGAACCCAGTCAAAGGGTCGGGTTCCTCAGCAGTCCGCTCCCCGGTGGCCAATCGGCATTGCTCCAAGATGGACCCACCTCTGATTTCATCAACCGGGTTCAGATAGAGGCCGCTCGCTTGGCAGGCTTCCCTGTGGAGCTGAGCTGTGCGATTCCCGGCTCCGGCGCAACTCTCCCGGTGGGGCCCGTCACTTGGGGCGATGTGCAAGCCCTCTATCCCGAAGAGGATCCCCTGGCCGTGGTGGAGATCAGCGGGGCGATCCTGCTCAATGCCCTGGAATCTCCTGCCGCAACCTTCCAAACGTACCGCTTCGACCCCCAGGGGCCTCAATTGAATCCCGAATGCTCGCTCTTGCGGTACGGAATCTGGAGCGGCATCCAGTATCGTCTCGACCTCACCCACGAGGTGGGACAACGCGTCTTTGGGTTGGCCTATCAGGGGCAGCCGGTGACCTCGACGATGAGGATGCAGGTAGCAACCAACCGTTCCTACGCGGAGGAGGAGCTTCTGCCGTTGGGAGGCGCGCTTCGATATGCTTCCGACGCGACGATCCAGGAATCGATCGTCTCCTATCTGCAAGCGCACACCCCGCTGGATCCCAATTCCCTCTTCGAGGCCAATTGGAGCCTCTATCCCGACCAGTACCTCCGACCCGAGGAGGCCATCTCCGCCAGTGATTTCACCTCTCTTCTGACCGAGGCCTATTTCCCCAATGATGGGCGCTCTGGCTCCGGGTCGTCCGGAGGTCAACTCTGCATCGACCCTTCGCGCCAGAGTTGGCTATTCGTCGACCCAGCGACCAAGAGATTCCGCTTCAGCGCCGGGTCGCGCGACTACGGGTTTCTCCCTGCGCCGCTAATGACAACGGCTCCCGGTTTCATCCACTTTCTCTACCTGGGGCCGGACTTGTACCTTCAAGCCTGGCTGCAACCTGGAGAGTCGATGGCCGTGGGGTATGATCTCAAGACCCAGCGCTACCTCACTCTCGACGAACATCCCGGCGCTTGGAACACCGAACGGGCTCTCACTCAGTTGACCAGTGTCGGCTTCCCGGGGACAGGAACGCCGGTCGCAGACTGGACCCTGCTCCGCCGCTACCCCGACTGGACGGAGTTGTCTTCCTGGTCGGCCGCTCCCTACACCCAGGCCGTTGGCATGGGCTTGCTGGACAATTGGACGGCTCTTCGACCGCAAGCCGCGCTGAGCAATGCTGCCGCCTTGGGTTGGATCGAAGAGGCTCGTTACCCCGAGTTGACGCTCCTGACCACCAATGATTTTCACGGACAATTGGAGCCCAAGATCGTCAACGGTGTGGCCACGGGAGGAGCGGCTTTCCTAGCTGCCGCACAACAAGCCGCGCGCGCCGGAAATCCTCACGGAACCCTGTTGTTGGATGAAGGCGACATCATGCAAGCCACCCTCATTTCCAACTATTTTCAAGGCGCGTCCTCCATTGATGTCTTTAACCAGCTCGGGGTTCAGGCTTCAGCTTTCGGCAACCATGACTTCGACTGGGGGCAGACCGTGTTGCAGGAGCGGATTGCCCAGGCCCATTTTCCCTGGCTTTCCTGCAACATCTTTCTAGAGGGGAGCGATCAGCGACCCGCCTGGATCCAACCCTCAACCATGCTGGAAGTGAAGGGGATCCGTGTCGGCCTGGTAGGCGCCACCACACTGGAGACTCCCCACATCGTCATGCCGGGGAACCTGAATGGGCTGGAGTTCCTGGATCCCGCTCCAATCATCAACCAGATATCCTCACAATTGCGTTCCCAAGGAGCCCAGATGGTAGTGGTCCTGGCTCACTTTGGAGGAGAGCAAACACCAGGCTCTCCCATTATTGCCGGCGAAGTGGCCAACCTGGCAGAGAGCCTGAAAGGGGTGGATCTCCTCGCCAGCGGTCATTCCCATACCCTCCTCAACGGCGCCGTCAACGGGATTCCCATCCTCCAACAGAATTATGCCGGTCTGGCCCTGGGCATCTCGCGCTGGCGGATCGATCGGTTGAATGGCGGGGCAGTCTGGAGTACACAAGAGTTGGCGCCGGTCCAGGATGACGGACTGATCCCCGACCAGGGCATCTCTTCAACGGTAGATAGCTACAACGCCCAGATCGCCAAGATTCAGGATCAGGTGATTGCATCCGTAACCGGACCTATCCCGATCGGTGATAAGTGGAACGCCGAGTCCCCGATCGGAGATCTGATCGCCGATGCCTTCCGTTGGAAAGCGCAGGCCCAGATCGGCATCATGAATCCAGGTGGGATCCGCTCCGATCTAAACTACCCCACCTACCCGCACGAAGTGACCTGGGGAGATTGCTATGCCATCCAGCCTTTCAACAATATTCTCGTCGCGGTTGAACTGACCGGCGCCCAGATCCGAGATCTTCTAGAGCAGCAATGGCCGCCCAACCAAATAGCCGTGGATATGCTGCAAATCTCCGGCTTTCGCTACACCTACCGGGCGGTCAACCCGCCAGGGTCTCGCGTTCTATCCCTCGCCCTGGAGGATGGCACGCCCATTCTGCCGGACCAGATTTACAAGGTGGCCTCAACTTCCTATTTGGCCAGCGGGGGGGAGTCCTTCACAATCTTCACCCAGGCAGGCCTGGTGACCCCTTTGGGACTCTCCGACAACCAGGCTCTGGTGGACTACATTCTGTGGAAGTGGGGGACGCCTCCGGCCAACACGCCATTGGCAATGACTGTGGAAGGTAGGTTTCAGGCGAACCCTTGACCCTCTTTGGGGAAGCTTGAAGAATGGCGCCTGACTCATTTCTTGGCTGGTTCATCCTGGATCGACTGGAGGTCTAGGGTAGCCGAGATGGATGAACTGCGACTCTACCAGATCGAGAAAGCGCGGCGATTAGATCGAGTTCTCTCCACTCTTAGCTTGATCCTTTTCTTGACTGCGGTGGTGATCTTAAGCGCGGCCTGGAATCTTCCCAGGAGAGAGTGGCTGGTCTTGGCCATTCCCATCGGCGGCACTTTCATCCTCGACCTGTTCCGGCTTTCCCTCTTCGTCCATTGGCGTTTGCTGCGGTGGCCTCAGGCCCTCATTGTCTGGGCGGCCTTTCTGCCCATCCTGATAGGGATGGTCGCAGTCTACTTCTTGCCTTGGCTATTCTGGAACACCTGGCTATGGGTCGGAATGATCCCCTTTTTCCTCTTGTACGCCGGATGCCGATGGCAATTCATCGACCGGAGGATTCGAGCACCTTCCCGGAGTGAGGGAAGATCCCCAAGTTGAGGTTATCCGGCGTCGTATTCTTTCATTCGCTCGGCAAAGCGGCCGAGACGGCGATAGACGAGTTCATGAACGCTGCCCGGGGTGAAACCTCCTTCCGCTAAGCGCGCCCCAGCCGGCAGTCCAGTCAGATGTTCGATCCCTTCATCGACTGTGCGGATCACCCAGACATGGAAGAAGCCACCCCGCACAGCCTCTACTACCTCCTCACGCAACATCAAGTTCTGCGCGTTTTGGGCCGGGATCATCACCCCCTGCCGCCCGGTCAACCCTTTGGCTTTGCAGACGGCGAAGAATCCCTCCACCTTCTCGTTGACTCCACCGATCGGTTGGATCTCGCCGTACTGATTGATCGAGCCGGTCACCGCCACGTCTTGCCGCAAAGGCAACTCAGCCATTGAGGAGAGCAAGGCATAGAGCTCGGCGGAGGACGCGCTGTCCCCTTCCACTCCCTCGTAAAGCTGTTCAAAGGTGATCGACGCGGAAAAGGAGAGGGGGAATTCCTGGGCGTATTGCCCCCCCAAGTAGCCGGCCAGCGTCAGCACGCCTTTGCTGTGGATGGGTCCGGAGAGTTCGGTCTCGCGCTCGATATGGAGGATGCCCTCCTCCCCCAGGTAGGTGCGGGCGGTGATCCGGCTGGGGCGGCCAAAGCTGTACCCGCCTGAGGCATAGACCGAGAGGCCGTTGATCTGCCCCACCCTCTCTCCCTCGATGGCGATCATCAAGGTTCCCTGGTCGATCGACTCTTGAATCTTGTCTTCTACCTGGCGCGAACGGAAAGCCTTCTCCTCCAGAGCGCGGCTCACATGCTCGGCTTGGACCTGGTCCTTACCTGCTCGCCGAGCCCAAAAGCAGGACTCGAAAGCAACGTCGGAGATCTCAGCGAAACGGGCGGAAAGCTTGCGCTGCGACTCCGCCAGTCGTGAGCCGTAATCCACCAGGGCCGCCACAGCGGCGGCCTGGAACGGCATCGAACGGGCTTGAGCCCTGCCCTCAAGCGTCTGCCCTCGATCGTAGGGAAGGGAAGCGACGGGCTCACTGGGCAGGACACCCTGCCGGGGGCTGTCAAGCTGCCGGGGGCTGTCAAGCTGCCGGGGGCTGTCAAGCTGCCGGGGGCTGTCAAGCTGCCGGGGGCTGTCAAGCTGCCGGGGGCTGTCAAGCTGCCGGGGACTATCAAGCTGCCGGGGGCTGATGTCCTCTACAGTTGCGGCCAGGTCATGAAGGAAGCTCGCATAATCGGCGATCGTTTCCCGGTTTCTGGGCATCTCCAGGTCGAAATCGGCTCGAATCTTGAAGAGCTTGCGGAAGTCCTCGTCTATGCTGTAGAGGAGGGAATAATGCTCGGGCTGGCCGATCAGGATGACGGTCAGATCAAGGGGGATCGGCTCCGGCCGCAAGGTTACGATGGGAACGCTGCCGGCGAACTCGCTTACGTTTTCTACCCGCAATTGTCCCTGACGCAAGGCCCTCTTCAGCGCTTCCCAAGCGAAGGGGGAAGTGAGCAACTCTTGAGCCGGCAGAACCAGGTAGCCGCCGTTGGCCTGGGCTATCGCTCCCGCCTTGATCATCGTCTGATCGGTGATGAAGGCGCCGTTCATCTCCAGGATCAGCGGGGCGCCGTCTTGACGGGTGCGGTCGAGGAAGACGTTCACTCGATAGCGAGAGATCTCGGCTGCCTTAGGGATGGGCACGCCTTCTTTCTCTCTCCAGTCATCCAGATGAGCGACCAGATCCTCCTTCATCTCTTGAAGCCACCCCAAGAGCAGCGCAAAGGAGGGGGAGCCCGCCATTGCACATTGCTGCGGGTTCTCTTCCATCTTCTGGAAAAGGGGGTTCAGGAGGGAAACGGCCATCTCCCGTTCCACCTGGACGATGCGGTCGGCCATCTCCCGGTCCACCTTGTGTGCTTCCAGCATGGAGGCCTGCAGTATTTCCTGAACACCCTCACTTTGGCTGCGGTACGATGCCCTGGTCTCTTCCGGCAGTTCGTCGAACTCCTTCGGGGAGAACTTCTTCCCCTCTGCGGAGGTCGGGACAGTTAGGATTCCTTTGGGGGTGAACTCCAAGGTGAAGCGATGAGCCAAGACATCTTTCTCCAACTGTGCGATGAGGGCTTGTTTGCGGCGGCCGGCCTCGGTGTCTAACCGGCGGCGTTGTTCCAGATAGAGGGGAGACTCGAAGAGTTTGCGCAGTTCGATCGCGGAGGCGTTGACCAGCCCTTCCACAGCTCCCGCGAAGAGCACGCCTTGCCCAGTGGGTAGGGAGAAGGCGCGCGGGCGGTCCGGGTTGGTGAAGTTGAACAAGTAGATCCAATCGGGGGGGGCCGGCTTGGCGGCCGCCACTTTTTCCAAGATGGTGCGGACGATCGAAGTCCGGCCCGTCCCGCTGCGACCGGAGATGAAGATATTGAATCCGGGCGCGTCGATCCCCAGTCCTACCTCCAAGGCGCGCATCGCTCGATCCTGGCCGACCGTCCGTTGCAGGGGGGATACTTGGCGGGTATCTTCGAAGTTCATCTCACTAATGCTGGATGCGGCCCGAAGCTCCTCCGCCCGCAATTCCCTAGCCTTTCCCGCAGCGCTTTGATAGCCCCCGGCATCTTGATAGCCCCCGGCATCTTGATAGCCCCCGGCATCTTGATAGCCCCCGGCATCTTGATAGCCCCCGGCATCTTGATAGCCCCCGGCAGGGTGTTCTGTCATGATCGTCGCCTCCTTGAGAAGAATGGTTTGGTACACAGCACAGTCTACGGCAACATAATAGCCCCCGGCAGGGCGTTCTGTCCCCTTGGCCTGTTTGCAATCTAGCTTATAATAGAGCAATGCGTGAAGAACATGCAGGTTTACTTCCTCTGATCCTTCGTTTGAAAAAGGAGAAGGGGGCATTGATCCTGGCCCACAACTACCAGCTCCCCGAAGTGCAGGACGTCGCTGATTTCGTCGGCGATTCCTTGGAGCTCTCTCTCGAGGCACGGCGATCTAACGAGTCGTTGATCGTCTTCTGCGGCGTCTATTTCATGGCTGAAGTCGCTGCTATCCTCTCGGGCAAACGCGTCCTGATGCCGGTTCCCCTGGCCGGTTGCCCGCTGGCCGCGATGGCCGGTCCGGAAGCCCTGGCCGAAGCCCGCTTGGAACACCCGAACGCCGCGGTGGTGACCTACATCAACTCCACCGCCGAGTTGAAAGCCGTCTCCGACTGGATTTGCACCTCGGCCAATGCTCTGCGTGTGGTGGAGGCGGTCCCTGAAGAGGAGATCCTCTTCCTTCCCGACCAAGGGTTGGGGAGCTGGGTGGCCGAGCAGACTAGGAAGAAGATCAGGCTCTGGCCGGGTTTTTGCCCCACCCACTTTCGCCTGCTGCCGGTGGATATCCAGCGGGCGCGCCGGGAACATCCGGAAGCGTTGGTTCTGGTACACCCGGAGTGTCGACCCGAAGTGCGTTGCCTGTCCGACCAGGTCTTGGGCACGGGAGGAATGCTTCGCTTTGCCCATCATGACGCAGCCGCCGAATTCATCATCGGCACAGAGGAGGGCCTCTTGCACCGTCTGCGCAAAGAGAACCCCGGCAAACGGTTTCACCTGGCCTCACCGCTGTTGGTCTGCCCAAACATGAAGATGACCGATCTGGCAAGCTTGACGCGGTGCTTGGCCGAGGAGAGCGGTCAGGTGACAGTGCCCCCCCAATGGGAGGCAGGAGCTCGACGAGCCCTGGAGAGGATGATGGCAATCCGATGAGACGCTTTCTCCTCGATCGCAGCTCTCTCTTGGATTGCCCTCGTCTTCAGTCCGAGGTGTTGGTGATCGGCACGGGGGTGGCCGGCATCTTCTTCGCCTTGCAATACCCCGGAACCTCACTGCTGGTCTCCAAGGTCGAGGCCTTCGTCAGCAACTCTTCTTTGGCGCAAGGCGGGGTGGCTTGCGCTATTGGAACGGATGACCGGACATCCTTGCATCGCGAAGACACACTTACCGCCGGCGCCGGCCTCTGCAACATCGCTGCCGTTGACGTATTGGTCGAAGAAGCGCCGCGTGTCATCAGTGATCTCCTCCGCTTCGGCGTGGCCTTCGACCGAGAGGGGGAGCGTCTGGCCCTGGGGCGAGAGGCCAGCCATTCGCGCAGGCGTGTATTGCACGCCAAAGACCGAACCGGCGATGAGATCATCCAGACGATTTATCGTCAAGCCTCTCTCTGCCCACGCATCGCCTTTCTGGAGCATACCGCCCTGGTTGACATCCTGGGGTCGCCGGAATCGCTTGAGGGGGGCCGTGTCCAAGGAGCCGTGCTGTGGGCCGGAGGTTCGCCCTTCATCGTGGAAACCTCCGCCTTGGTTCTGGCTTCGGGGGGTTACTCCTTCCTTTACGAGCCGTCCACCAACCCGGAGGGAGCGATCGGCGACGGAATCGCCTCCGCCTATCGAGCCGGAGCAGAGCTCACCGATTTGGAGTTCGTCCAGTTCCACCCCACTGCCCTCGCTCATCAGGGAACGCCCCGTTTTCTGATCTCGGAGGCGGTGCGCGGGGAAGGAGCCCTTTTACGCAACCACGCCGGCGAGCGTTTCATGCTGAACTACGCCGCGCAGGCTGAGCTTGCCCCGCGTGATGTGGTCTCCTCGGCTATCTTCCGTGAAATGCAGCGGGAGGGGAGCGACCACGTCTTCCTCGATTTTTCCCCCCTCGGGACGGATGCCATCGCCCAACGCTTCCCAGTCATCCTGCACAAATGTCTCTCCTTGGGGATCGACCCGCGCCGTCAATGGGTGCCTGTATCCCCCGCTGCTCACTACTCGATGGGGGGCGTACAGACTGATTTGTGGGGTCAAAGCACACTGCCCGGGTTGCATGCGGTAGGTGAATGCGCTTGCACCGGAGTGCATGGGGCCAATCGCCTGGCCTCCAATTCCATTCTGGAAGGACTCGTCTTCAGCGCCCGTCTGGCCCGTTCCCTGGAGGGGCAAGCACAAGTTCCCGCCCCCGCCCAAATACCAAGAGCTGGTTTCGCGAGCAGGCAGGACAACCCTTCCCCCTACCGCCTGGAGGAGCTCCGTCGCTTGATGGAGCGCCAAGTCGGCATCCTCCGCAGTCAGCAAAGCCTGGAAGAGGGGATCACCCAATTGGCCGGCTGGGAGGCAGCCATGGACCCGTTTGTTCTGACCGCGCCAAGCCAATTTCGCGCAGCCAACGCCGCTATGCTGGCCGGCCGTATCGCCCGTTCCGCTTTGACGCGTCAGGAGAGCCGCGGAGCTCACCAGCGGGAGGACTTCCCAGCTCGCGACGACCTTCACTGGAATCAACACATCCGCCTCCGCTACGACGGGGAGGAGAAAGTGATCCTCTCTTGAACCTGAAGGAACGACTGCAGGCCGCTTTAGAGGAAGACATCGGATCGGGCGACGTCACTTCCCAGGCATTGATCCCAATCAATGAAGTGAGCCGGGCCGTCCTCCTTGCCAAGGCGGAAGGCGTCCTCGCCGGCCTGCCGATGGCAATGGAGGTCTTCCGCCTGCTCGACCCTCAGGTCAAGACCTTCAACCTGCGCGAGGAGGGGGGACGCCTGGAGAAAGGCCTCGTCATCGGCCGTCTGGAAGCGCGCACCCGAGCCATCCTGGCTGGTGAGCGCACAGCCCTCAATCTGCTGCAGCGACTCTCCGGCGTCGCTACCCTGACAGCCCGTCTCTGCGCAAAGCTGGAGGGGACTCGAGCCCGTCTGCTGGACACACGCAAGACCACTCCTCTATGGCGGGATCTGGAGAAGTACGCCGTTCGCATCGGGGGGGGGCGGAACCATCGCCTGGGCCTTTACGACATGATTCTGATCAAGGACAACCATATTGCCGCTGCGGGAGGAATCCGCCCCGCCTTGGAGCGGGCTCGGGCCTACGCTCGACCTTCGCTCGCGATGGAGATCGAGGTTAAGACGATTCCAGAATTGGAAGAAGCGTTGGCCGCTGGGGCAGATTGGATCATGTTGGACAACATGAGCCCCGAGGTGATGCGCCGCGCCGTAGAGCGAACGGCAGGCCGGGCGGTATTGGAAGCCTCCGGCGGGATCAATGAAGAGACCATTGCCGCCGTTGCTGCTACTGGTGTGGACTGCATCTCGGTAGGAGCGCTGACTCACTCCATCGCTGCTCTTGATATCAGCCTGGAAATCGAGGAGAATAACCCAACTATATCCGCTGAGAGGGCGGACCAAACCTCCGGAGGGTAACTTCGGAAAGTCCCCCAAAACCCAGCCCGGCGGGCTGAACGCAGGAGAGTGTAAAAGTGTCGGAATTGGAGAACCAGCAAGCAGTAAGCGAAGCCGCAGCGACCATTGAGGAAGCTGCCCCAACCCCCGAGATCGACGAAGTCGGCCAAAACCCGGAAGAAGCCGCCCTCGTCGTAGAGGAAGAAGCCGCCCTCGTCCTCGAAGAAGAAGCCATCCTCATCGTTGAGGAAGAAGCCATCCTCATCGTTGAGGAAGAAGCAGCTCTTGTCCTCGAGGAAGAAGCCGTCCTCGTCGTAGAGGAAGAAGTCGCTCCGAATGAGGAGCCGGAACCATCCATCAAGGCCGAAGAGCCGAAACCTGCCCCCAGGGTGCGTGCCGCCGCTCCCGCGCAGGAGAGCCCGGAGGCATTGATGGAAGCCTACATCTCTCGTACTTTCAAGGAAGGGGAGATCATCAAGGGCACTGTCGTCAAGGTGGAGAACGACTCCATCTTGGTAGACATCGGCTACAAATCCGAAGCTGTGATCCCGCTCAAAGAGCTTTCCCGCACCCCGGTCAACACGGCCGGCGAAGTGGTCAAAGAGGGCGAAGAGATCAGTTGCTACGTGGTCAAGGTGGAAGACAACCAGGGAAACATTATCTGTTCCAAGCGTCGCGCCGACTATGAGATGGCCTGGGCCACGATTAAACGAGCCTTCGCGGACCAGACCGTGCTGGAAGCCCCAGTCGCACGCAACGTCAAGGGTGGTGTATTGGTCGATATGGGCATTTGGGGGTTCGTCCCCCGCTCGCAGGTGGGAACCTCGCTACGAGGCGGCAGGAGCCCGGTGGGTCAAGAACTGCGCTTGGTAGTGATCGAGCTGGACGAGGAGAACCGCAAGTTCACCTGTTCCGCCCGCAAGGTCGAAGAAGCAGAGAGAGAGAAGGCCAAGGATAAAGTCTTCACCCAACTCAAAGAAGGGTCGGTGTTGTCAGGCAAAGTAGCTCGCATCACCAACTTCGGCGTGTTCGTCGATTTGGGCGGCGTAGATGGCCTCATTCACATCTCCGAGCTGACCTGGGGCGCCCTGCGCCACCCATCCAAGTTCGTCGCAGTCGGGCAAGAGCTGAGTGTGAAGGTCTTGAAGTTCTCCCCCGAGGAAGGAAAGATCTCACTTAGTTTGCGCCAAGTCGAGGCTGACCCATGGGAAAAAGTCGAACTGAAATACCCTGTCGGCTCTACTGCCCAGGGAAAAGTGGTAAAACTCGGCAAGTACGGCGCCATCGTTGAGCTGGAGCGCGGCATCTCCGGCTTGGTGCATATCTCCGAGCTGTCCGACGACAAAGTCGCCCGCGCTGAAGACCTATTAAAGGTGGATGCGGACGTTCTGGTGAAAGTGATCAACCTGAAAAAGAGCCTCCGTCGCATCACATTGAGCATGAAGCAGACGGAGTTGGAACGGGAAGTCCCGCCCCCTCGCCGGGACCGCGAACGTGACTTCCGGGATCGCGGTGAGCGTGGGGAGCGCAGCGAACGCGCCCCCCGAGACCGGGGAGACCGGGGAGACCGCAGTGATCGCGGCGACCGGGATCGCAAGGGGTCCAGCGATAGTGATGAGACACTTGGCACTCTCGGGGATTTCTGGAAAGAGCTGAACAAGGAAGAGAACTAGCCAGCCCCCGGCATCTTGATAGCCCCCGGCAGGGTGTGACTGAAACGATTGAATGGCAGGAGATCAAAGCTCGTCTAGAGGGCGCGTATGGCCCGCCGCAACGGCCAAGAACCCTCTCTCCTCTGGACGAGCTGATTTCCACCATCCTCTCGCAAAACACATCGGATCAAAACCGCGATCGAGCGTTTGATTCGTTGAAGGCCGCCTTCTCGAGTTGGGCTGAGGTGATTGGCGCGCCACCCGCGATGGTCATCCAGACCATCCGCATGGGCGGTCTAGCTCCCACTAAAGGGCCGCGCATTCAAGCTGTACTGCAACGCATTGAAGAGACTTTCGGCTGCTTCGAGCTGCCCGAATCGTCCCCCCCCGAGGAATTGTTCTCCTTCCTCCTCTCCTTGCCGGGGGTGGGGCCGAAGACTGCCCGCATTGTGCTGCTCTTCTCCCGTGGGGAGCCTCGCTTTCCGATTGATAGGCACATTGAACGGGTCGGCCGAAGGTTGGGGCTGATCGCCTCCCCAACCTCCCTGACGCAGGCTATGGAGAGACTGGACCACGACATTCCGGCTTCACTCCAGCTTCCCCTTCACCTCCTCTTGATCGAACATGGGCGACGGACTTGTCGGCCGCGACCGCGGTGCCCCCAATGTCCGCTTGTGGATCGCTGTCCTTCCTCTGGGGCCTTCGGCCCGCCCTCGAGATGAAGGCGCCGGCATCTTGCAGGTTATCGTGAGACAACCGGAAATATGGTCAAAACGATGCACTGCACGCTGATTCTCTTGTCCGAAGGAGAAGAGGAGCTCACACGGCTCCGCGTCGGGTTGGGAGAGGCCGGGCATTTCCCTGACCGCATCGTGCGGTTAGGCCGGGAGAGCCTGCTCGCCCAAGAACTATCGATGGGGTTGGAACGAGGGAACACAGCCCTGTGCGACCCGGCCGGCCGAGCTCGCTCCCTGGTCGCTCGCCTTCCCCTGAGGCTCCTTGGCGAGATCAGCGACTCCTCTTTCTTTCTCACCGAAGGGGATGCCTTTCTGCTCGTTGTGAGGTCTCAGCCGGATTGGTCTGCCCTGCGCCCCTTGCTCGAAGAGCGCCGACCATCCTGCTTTGCCAGGCTTCTTCATTGCTTTCCCACCCCGCCCGCTATCCCGCCGGAATGGCCTCGCGGCTGTTCACTGGTGCAAGTGGAACCCCACCGGGGAGGATGGCGCATCTGGTTGGCCGCTGAAGGGGAAGGCGAAGACGCTGTTGAGTCCTTGGATCGATCTGAAGTCTGGTTGAGAGAAACCCGCCCATTTTCCTATTTAGGCCGCTCGACATTGTCTCTCGCTGTGGGAGAATCCTTGCTCGCCCAGGGATTGCAACTCGCAGTGGCTGAATCCTGCACAGGCGGTTTGCTCTCCCACCTGCTGACGGAAATGCCGGGCGCTTCAGCCTACTTTCGGCAAGGACTGGTGGTCTACAGCAATGAAGCCAAGATGGCGCTGCTGGGGATCTCCGCCTCCAGCTTGGAGGTGGATGGGGCGGTTTCCGCCTCCGTCGCTGAGGAGTTGGCCCAGCGAGTGCGACACCAGGCCGGCGCCGACCTTGCCCTGGGGATCACCGGGTTGGCCGGACCGGGAGGAGGAACCTTGGAAAAACCGGTCGGAACTGTCTACTTGGCCTTGGCCGGACCGGAGGGAGTGAGAAGCTCTCTCCTGCAGTTAGCCGGCAACCGTTCCCAGATTCAAGACCAAGCGGCCAACTGGGCCCTCTTCATTCTGTGGCGTTGGCTTCAACGGGCGCCGCTTCCAAACCACGAAAGTTAGGAGGATCTGATGCGTACATTCGTTGCTCTCCTTTTGCCGGACTCGTTGCGTCCTGCCGTCAAATTCTTGGCCGGCCGATTAGCCAAGCGCGGCGCGGATTTCAAGTGGGTAGAGGAAGAGAACTTCCACGTCACCCTGCGTTTCCTGGGCGAGATTCCACCTGCTGATTTGTCCTCCGCAGAGGAAGCGCTGAAGGCACTGGCTTCCTTCCCTGCCTTTCATGCCCAGCTTGGCGAAGTGGGAGCCTTCCCCTCGACCCGTTCCCCGCGAGTGGTCTGGCTGGGTTTTCGGCAAGGAAGAAGTGAGATGACCGAGATCGCCCAAGCGTTGGAGAAAGAACTGACTCGGCGCCGTTTCCCACCCGAAGAGAAAGCCTTTCACGCTCACCTCACCCTTGGCCGCCAGCGTTCCCCGCATGGGCTGGAGGGTCTGGCGAGCCTCTTGAACGAAAGACCTGCGATAGAGGCGCCCGCCTTCCTCCTCGAGAAAGTGGTCCTCTACAGCAGCACCCTCACCCCGCAAGGGCCCGTCTACCGAGCTTTGAAGACCGTCACCCTGAAGGAGGGAAACGATGGACATTGACATGCTCTTCCTCAAGGAATGTCTCGCCAGGTTGCTGCGCACCCCCAGCCCGACCGGCTACCCGCGCGAAGTGATGGTCGTGGTTGAGGGGATCTTGCGGGAGCTGGGAATTACGGCCGGCTCTCCCCGCAAGGGAGGTCTCCTGGTCCGGCTGCCCGGTTATGGGCGTCCACTGCTGGCCACCGCCCACTTGGACACCCTGGGTGGGATGGTGCGAGAGATCCACAGCGACGGCACGCTTTCCTTCGTTCGCGTGGGAACGTACATGATGCAGTCGGTGGAGGGGGAGAACTGCACCATCCTGACGCGCAAGGGCCCCCGATTCTCCGGAACCATCTTCACCACTGAGCCGTCCGTGCATATCTACGACGAGCCCGCCAAGTTGGAGCGCAAGCCGGCCAATTATCGCGTCCTCTTGGACGAACGCGTACACAAGGCTGAGGAGACCCAGGCGTTGGGGATCCAAGTGGGCGATTTCATCGCCCTCGATCCGCGCACGGTCTTCCTGCCCAACGGTTTCGTGAAGAGTCGCCACCTGGATGACAAAGCCGGAGCGGCCTGCCTGCTGGCCGTCCTTCAAGCCCTGAAAGGGGAGACCATGCACCGGGCTGTCTCCTTTTACTTCACCATCTACGAAGAGGTCGGCCACGGCGCTGCGGCAGGGATCCCGGCCGACGTTGAAGAGATCCTCTCGGTGGACATCGGCCTGGTCGGTCAAGGCCAGACCTCTGCGGAGACGGCCGTGACGATCTGCGCCAAAGACGCCGCCAGCCCCTACGATTATGACCTGACGGAGACGCTGGTGCGCACAGCCGAAGCCCGGGGCATCCCCTACCGGCTGGATGTCTTCCCACACTACGGCTCGGATGCCGACGCCGCCTTGAACGCCGGTCACGACCTGCGCGCCGGTTTGATCGGGCCGGGAGTCTTCGCCACCCACTTCTACGAACGGACCCACGAGGAAGGTTTACAGGCCACCGCCCGTCTGCTGGCGGCCCTGCTGCTGGAAGGGGAGGGCAGCTCCGCCACCTGATCGATCCGCTTCGCTCCCTTCCAATTGCCCACAGTGGCAGTTTTTATCGTAGAATGAGAACAGTCTCACCATTACCTTGGCGGATGACCGCTATGAGGAGGTTTACATGAAAAGATACGCGGGGTGGCTCCGCGCTTTGGTGGTTGCCTTGGTCTGTTTCCTGGCGCTCTTCGGGACGGCGCTGCCCGCTGCAGCGGAGGACGATACGGTCGGCATCGAGTTGTGGCTGGAGGCTAATGGCAGCGGCTCGGGAGAACTGCAGGTCTATATCGCCGCTGGCAGCGTGCAGAACATCGACGATCTGATGAACAGCCTCACCAGCGAGCCCGCCCTCTCCGGGGTGGGGAAGACCGACCTGGGAGGCGGCCGCTACCAGATCAAATTCAAATGGAGCGATTTCTTCGCCGCCTTCGACCCCAACATTTGGACGGATGCGGGAGAAACGGTAGAGGCCGACTTCGGCGCCCTAGTGGCTTCCTTCACCGAGGTGATCCTGCACCTGCCCGGGACCATTCTCCAGCAACAGGGTGGGACCAAGGTGGACGACTTTACCCTCTCCTTCAAAGGAGGGTCGACGGCCACCTTCTCCTTCAGCAAGAGCGGAGTGACTTCTTCACCGACCTCTTCTCCCTCCTCTTCTTTGACCTCTTCACCGACGGCCGGCCAAGAGACATATAACGTTGAACTGTGGGTCAACGCCGATGGGAGCGGCAGAGCCACCATCACGGCTTACTTGCCTCCAGGCGGCAATTCAGTCGATGATATGGTCTCTAGCCTCCAGAGCGAGCCCACCTTCAGCGGTGTCGCCCAGAAAAGCCTGGGCGGGGACAAGTATGAGGTCACCTTCAAATGGAGCGACTTTGCGGCGGCCTTCGACCCGGGCGCCTGGGCGGCTTCCGGGAACAGCGTGCAGGTTGACTTTGGCTACCTTTCCGAGACTTTTACGGAAACCACCATCCACCTTCCCGGCGAAATCACCAATTCCCTTGTGGGAACGCAACTCGACGCCAGCACTATCGTCTTTTCTTCAGGCGAGACCACCGAGCTGACCTTTTCCTTGACCGGTTCCCCTTCCCCCAGCCCGACCTCCTCGCCGACGCCGAAGCCCACTTCCTCCACCACGCCGAAGCCCACTCCCACGCCGAAACCCACCACACCAATCCCCACCAATTCCCCGCCTTCCCCTCCCGCCACCCCGCCTTCCCCCTCTCCTTCGGGACCGAATCCTACTACCATTCCTATTCCAACCTCGACCCCAGCGCCCGGAGGCCCCCCGAGCAGCGGGCTGCCGATTTGGGCGATCGCCGCTATTGCCGGCGGGGCTGTATTGGTGATCCTGATCCTGGTCTTGTTGCTGCGAGGCAAGCGCCGCCCGCCCGCTCCTCCCTCTGGTACGCTCTACGGGGCTCCACCTCCTGTTTCTCCCCCTAAGCCGACAACTGGCACCCGTTTCTGCCCAAGTTGCGGGTCACCGGCACTAGCCGGGGCGCCCTTCTGTGCGACCTGCGGCGCCGTCCTGGGGCAGACCCTGACGCCGCGTTCCGCATCGCCGCCTCCGCCACCTGCTGCAGTCACGATTCCTCCTCCACTTGTCGTTGAACCTGCTCCCGTCCCTCCACCGGACGTCGCGTACGTCCCCCCGCCTGTCCTCGAGCCTGCGCCTGTATCCTCGGCAGCCGTGGTGGAAGAAGTGGCGCAGGAAGTGGAGAACCTGGCGCCAACCCTCTGCACAGGGTGCGGCAACCCCTTGACCCCCGGCGCGCGCTTCTGCTTGAGCTGCGGCAAGGCCGTGGAATAAAGAGCAGCCGAGTCCCAAAAAGCAAGAGAGAGGGAGCGGAACATCGCTCCCTCTCTGATTTTCTGTGGAAAGGAGATGGTTAACTGTAGACAGACATTCTTCGAACTCCGTCGCAGCACGTCTTTCTATGTAATTTGGGCTCGAAAACGGGACAAATATGTCCTAGAATAGCGCCGAAATGAATCTGACCGCTTATTGTTCAGTTCGCGCCTAAGAAGCAGGGATCCCGACCGAGGTTGAAGAGATCCTCTCGGTGGACACCGACCTGGTTGGTCAAGGTCAGACCTCTGCGGAGACGGCCGTGACGATCTGCGCCAAAGATGCCGTCAGCCCCTACGATTACGAGTTAACGGAGACGTTAGTGCGCACAGCGGAAGCCCACGACATTCCCTACCGGCTGGATGTTTTCCCGCATTACGGATCCGACGCCGACGCCGCCTTGAACGCCGGCCACGACCTGCGCGCCGGTTTGATCGGATCCGAGGTCTTCGCCACCCACTTCTACGAATGCACCCACGAGGAAGGCTTACAGGCCACCGCCCGTCTGCTGACTGCCTTGCCGCTGGAAGGAGAGGGCAGCGCAGCCACCTGATCGATCCGGCCGGCTCTTTTCCCGTCGCCCACAGTGGCGGCTTTTGTCGTAGAATGAGGACAGTTTCACCATTGCTTTGGCGGATGACCGCTATGAGGAGGTTTACATGAAAAGATACGCGGGCTTGTTCCGCGCTGCAGTGATCACCTTGGTTTGTGTATTTGCGCTCTTTGGGACCTTGCTTCCCGCTGCAGCGGCGGACACTACGATGACCCTCGAGTTGTGGCTGGAGGTAAGCGGCAGCGGAACGGGACAGATGCAGATCTATATCCCCGCCGGCAACACGGACAACATCGATGATCTGGAGAACAGCCTCACCAGTCAGCCCGCCCTCGACGGGGTGGAGAGGACCGATCTTGGAGGCGGCCGCTACCAGATCAACTTTACCTGGAGCAGTTTCTACGACGCCTTCAACCCCAACACCTGGATGGACAACGGGGATACGGTGGAAGGTGAATTCGGAGCATTAGTGGACTCCTTCACCGGGGTGATCCTACATTTGCCCGGAGCCGTGATTGAACAACAGGGCGGAACCAAAGTCGATAATTCCACGCTTTCTTTCAAAGGAGGGTCGACGGCTACCTTCTCCTTCAGCACGAGCGGGGTAGTTCCCTCTCCGACCCCTTCACCCTCGTCTTCCCCAAAAGCCGGCCAGGAAACTTATGACATCGAACTGTGGGTAAACGCCGATGGCAGCGGTAGAGCCACCTCCACGGCGTACTTGCCTCCCGGGGGTCATACTGCCGATGATTTGATCTCCAGCCTGGAGAGTGAGCCCACTTTCACTGGCGTTACCCAGAAAAGTCTTGGCGGAGACCGCTATGAGATCACCTTTAAATGGAGTGACTTTGAGGCGGCCTTCAACCCTGGCATTTGGAACGTTTCAGGGAGTGAAGTGCAGCTCGACTTCGGCTACCTTACCGACACTTTTGAGGAGACCACCATCCATCTCCCCGGCACGATCAGTTCTTTCCCTGCCGGGGTACAGCTCGATGATTACACCGTTGTCTTTGCCTCAGGCGAGACCACTGAGCTGACCATCTCCTTAAGCGCTTCCCCCACCCCCAGCCCGACCCCTTCCCCTACGCCGAAGCCCACCCCCACCGCTACTCCAACTCCGAAGCCCATCACTCCGGTCCCGACTGATACCCCGCCTCCCCCTCCCACCGGCCAACCATCCCCATCCCCTTCAGTTCCTATCCCCACCACGACCCCTGTTCCAACCTCTACCCCAGCGCCAGTCGGTACACCGAGCAGTGGGCTGCCGGTTTGGGCGATCGCTGCCATTGCCGGAGGAGCTGTATTGCTGGTCCTGATACTGTTCTTGTTGCTGCGCGGCAAACGCCGCCCGCCTGCGCCTCCCTCCGGTACACCCTCCGGGGCTCCTCCTGTATCTGCTTCCCCCAAGCCAACAGCGGGCGCCCGTTTCTGCCCAAGCTGTGGGTCACCGGTATTAGCCGGAGCGCCATTCTGCGCCACTTGTGGCGCTGCCCAGGGAGGAACCGCGACAGCTCGTTCCGCATCGCCGCCTCCGCCACCTGCGGTGGTCACGATTCCACCTTCGCCACCTGTCGTTGAACCTGCTCCCGCCCCTCCACCCATCGTTGAGCCCGTCCTTGTCCCTCCACCCGTTTTCGAGCCAGTTTCCCCGCCGGTCGTCGTTGAGGAAGCGCCGCAGGAAGCGGAGAACCCTTCGCCGACTCTTTGCGCAGGGTGCGGCAACTCCTTGCCTCCCGGCGCGCGTTTCTGCATGAGCTGCGGCAAGGCCGTGGAATAAAGAGCTAGCCGAGTCCCAAAAAGCAAGAGAGAGGGAGCGGAACACCGCTCCCTCTCTGATTTTCCCTGTCTCTGAAAAAGGGTTCCTTCTCATTTCAAGTGGGTAACCTACCAGCCTGCGGCAAGACAGCCCCCGGCAGCTCGATAGCCCCCGGCAGCTCGATAGCCCCCGGCAGCTCGATAGCCCCCGGCAGGGTGTCCTGTGACATGTTGCCGCAGGCTGTTCAGTATTGAAGTGTGGCAGAAAGCCCCGAGTGTGCCACCCTCGGGGTGGTTGCTCCTCAGAGCGCTTGGCTTCCGTCACTTCACTGCTGATGCCGCACTGGGGTGCGGCGGTCCCAGGAAAGCCAATGGTCCCAGGAACGGTCTTAGTCTCAGATATGCTGCACTGGGGTGCGACGGTCCCAGGAAAGCCAATGGTCCCAGGAACGGTCTCAGTCTCAGATATGCCGCACTGGGGTGCGGCGGTCCCAGGGATATAATTTACGCTGGAGTGGTCCTCGTAGGGGCGGGTTTCAAACCCGCCCACGAACGAGCGATCTTACCGTAGTGTTGCCTCATTCTCCAGAACACCCTGCCGGGGGCTGATTAGCTGCCAGGGGCTGATTAGCTGCCGGGGGCTGATTAGCTGCCGGGGGCTATCGAGCTGCCGCAAGTTGACTTGTTGTCGTCAGCCTTGATGATCCCAGAGACCTTGTTCACCCTTACTAGACATGCTGCCGCAGGCTGTTCTGTACACACTCAGTTTGAGAAAGAACCAAAAAAAAGATAATTACTGACAGAAGTTTTCCCGACTCCGTCGTCACATACCTTTCCATATTATTTGAACTCGAAAAAGGGACAAATATGTCCTAGAATAGCGCCGAGATGAATTTAACCACCTATTGCTCAACTCGCGCCCAAGAGGAAGGCATTCCAGCCAAGGTCGTCCTGCGGGAAGCGCTTCAGATCTATCTGCTGGGTGAACTGGCTCAATGCGAGGAAGCGCGCTATCTTACTTTCCGGGGGGGAACAGCCCTGCGGCTTGTCTACCAAGAACCCCGCTATTCCGACGATCTGGACTTCACCTCGGTGGCGCCTTTATCCCTTTTGGATCCGCTATTAGAGCAACTTGCTCCGGCCTTGGCGGAACTATCACCCCTCTTTGGCGGGAAGATGACTCTACGGATTCAGAAGCAGACAGAAGAACTGCTTCGTTTGCGCCTTTCTTTGCAGGCGCCTGCCCAAGCCGGCTCCACTTCCTTGAATCTGGAGATTGCCCATTTTCCCTCCTATAGCCGAGAGTTGCAGCCTATCCGTCTCCCTTTCGCCTTGCCGGGGCTTCCCTTGGCATTGATTTGGGTAGAGAGCGAGGAAGAGATCCTGGCCGACAAGCTGGTGGCGATTGCCGGGCGATCGTACCCGAAAGGACGCGACCTCTTCGACTTTTGGTTCTTGCACAGCCGGGGGATCCCTATCAACCGGGAACTGGTCCGCGCCAAATTCTCCGACTACGGGGTGCAAGAGCGGATCCTGAAAGAGCGGCCGGCTTCCTTCACCGCAGCGTCCCTGCGCAAAGAGATGGCTATCTTCCTTCCCCAGCGCTACCGCAAACCGCTGGAAGAGGACGGCTACCGGGATCTGCTGCGAACGGCAGCGGCCATTCGCCTGGAGTTGCTCGACTGATGGCAATCTTCCCGCTGGCTCAATGGGTCCGCTTATTACAGGACTTGTCACGACAGGGAGACTCCATTCTGACTGATGCGAGCTTGCGCGCACTGACCGGTCTGGAAGCAGAAGCGCTGAGGAAGGCAGTATGGCGCTTGACCCAAAAAGGACTTCTGGTCCGCCTGGGGCCGCATCTCTTTGGCAACTCCCTGCGTTTGCCTACCCTGGAGGCGTTGGCCTGCCTTCTTGCTCGACCAGCTTACATCTCTCGGGAAAGCGCCTTATCAGAAGTGGGCATCCTCTCGCAAATGCCGCTCACCCTCACTTGCGTTACCACCGGGAAAACGCGGGAGGCGCGGACCCCACTGGGCAACATCGCTTTCTCTCATTTGCAGATCCCCCTCTTTTGGGGTTACTCCGTCCGCCAAGGAATCCTCTGGGCAGAGCCGGAAAAAGCGCTCTTGGATTGGGTTTACATGGCACGGAAGGCCGGCAGCGGTCCTCCGACGCTGGATGAATTGGAATGGGAAGCCCTGGATCCCCGCAAGCTGAAAGAGTACGAGGCGCGTTTCCCCAAGAGCGTCCAAGCAGAGATCGCACGCTGGCGCCCGCAACCGACCACTCTGGAAGATCCCTGAACACTGGACGCCTAGCCTCATCATGGTTCAAAATCCCACCCTTTATATTGCCGTCGTGGATGCGCCACCCGGTTGATATCAATGATGATCAGCTAGACGGTTTACCAATTCTTGCGTGTTCTGTCCGACCTGGTGGCGATCTCAATGGTGTTGTGGGGAAGGAAGTTCGATTTCAAGTAGCCCAGCGATTGCCGGCGATCATCATCACTTTGATCAGCCGAGGTGATGCATTCGCATTCCACGGCAATGTCATCGATGATCCGCTCATACCGGTAATAGGCCAGGGCGACGGGATCGATCTGGGTTGGACCATAG
>JAPLHV010000204.1 GCA_026389455.1 Coprothermobacterota bacterium | reverse complement strand
TAGATCGCTTCAATGGAGACAGTTGACTGGCGGCCCCGTTGTGAACGTAGCAAGGGATCCTGTGGAGGGAATCGAAGATAAAACAGAAAGACGGGCGTAGGAAAATAAATCTGCCCCCTTTTTCTTCCATCGATCATCCTGACCGCCTTTTTTGTCATCCTGAAGCGCGCAGCGCTGAAGGATCTGCCCTTTGCAACGGCTCTATAGAGATCCTCTGCGACGACCGCAACATCGTCTGCCGCAGGGCCGATGGCTGGCGAGCTTACGGCACCTGGAGCCATGGCGACGTGCCGGTCATCTCACCAGCTTCCGCGCCGTTGCGGGCCATCTGCTTCATCGAGAAGGCGGACGAGAACCGCCTGATCCCCCTCTCCGATCGCAAAGAAATCCGGCGGCGCCTCTTAGCCTGTTTGATCAAGCCCTTCGTCACCGCTGATTGGTGGAACAAGAGCCTTGACCTGATCGAGAAGATGGCCGGCGAAGTGCCCTGCTGCGAGATGCGCTTCGACCGTAGCGGGGCGATCGTGCAGGAGCTGAGACAACTGATCGCGTCGAATAAAAGAGGCGTACATCATAGATAGCTTGCGATAAGAGCCGGGAACTGAAGAAAAAGCGCAGCAACTCTCCAAACAGTTGACACGGGATGAGGCGAAGCGGCAGTATCTTCGCAGACGCTGGATCTTCTCGTTACGCATCGAAAAGGGAGAATGCCAATGATAGAGCAATTGGCGAAGAAAGAGTGGACTGAGCCCGAGTTGATCGTGCTCGTGCGGAACAAGCCGGAGGAGGCAGTGTTGCGAGGTTGTAAAGGCGGCGAGCCTGCAGACTCGAAAAGTTGCGATGGCGGCTGCTTCCAGCTTAATCTTGATTATCGTTGTGAACCGTGTGACGATTATTTTCCTTCCTAAGCCCCCCATCCCTTGATCCCTTGGGTTTTGGTCCTTGGGAATCCGTGAAGGGTGGCGGGGTATAGGATGAAGGATGAATACTTTCGTGAAGGATGAAAAAATGCGCGGTGTGTGATCATCCATCCTACATCACATTGCAACGCAAGGAAAAGGGAAATGGAAACCGAAACGAAAACGCGAGCGAAGAAAGAGTGGACCGAACCCGAATTGATCATGTTGGTTCGGAGTGATCCGGAGGAGATGGTGTTAGCGCCCTGTAAGTATGGGATTGAGATTGGTGCTGGTCCTGGAGCAATTGCAGGTAATTGCACTTACCTAAAGGCGTGCAATACGATGTGCTTGGATCAAACTTCATCATAGCCTTTTTTCGCTAAACCCGTGGTCCTGGGACAAGCACTTTAGCAGAATATTTCGTCTCGGAGTTTTCATATTTCAGAGGCTGAAACAATAGGCGTAGGCTAGAAAACGTTGGTAGTAGTGAAGTTGATTATCCTGGTGCAGCTAAAACAGGGGAAGCGGTATTCGTTGGCGGTAAAAGTCACACCCATGGGGCCTTGAGCACAAAATATGCTAGCTGGAAAGACCTGAACAGACAAATTGCTGGCAATACAAGATAGGAGAGTCTTAAAACCTGAACACAAGCCAAAAGTTTCCTAACTCGGGGAGACTCTGAGAAAGCATGCCAATAATGTATGCTAAGAGACAGATGGGAAAGGATAACGATTGGCATTGGCCCTGAGCTCGGTAGATTATGTTGCCTTTCATCAATTCACAAGGAGCATGAACGGAAATGACCGAATGGAAGAAAGAGTGGACTGAGCCCGAGTTGATCGTCTTGGTGCGGAACAAGCCGGAGGAGGCAGTGTTGCGTGTTTGTAAGACATACAGTGGCGACATTGGCGATCTTACCCGCGCAACAGAGTGCGGAGATAGCTATGATACCTGCACCACTTGGTGCGCGGATCAAGCCACTTCCTGAACTCTCTAACCATTGATCCCTTGGGTTTCAGCTCTTGGGAACTCGCGAAGAGGATTGGGTTTGCAGGCACAACCGCGAGGTACAAAGGTTAGAACAGCATCGGTTACGTTCTCTGAGAATCTGGCAGTTGTTCCTTTCCAGATCAACAAGCGAGGCGACACTGTGTTTCTGTTTTCTTTTTGCAAAGAGAGAGGAAAAAGGGATAGTCAGTGGATTTAGCGCGGATTGAGTATGCCAGGCGATGTGCTGCCGCGAGTGGGAGGTGGGCATCTCCGCTGAGGAATATGCTTCCGGGCGATATGAAGCCGAGGTTCTCTGCGCATTGACCGACAAGACTTGTCTTGAAGTGTCGCGGTCATGCATCAACCGCCGCTACCGGTTAAGCAAGCGCGAGGATAGAAGCTGCGTCTATCTGGAGGAAAATCACTGCCGAATCTACGAAGAGCGCCCGCGCACATGCCGTGATTTTCTATGCCAGGGCGGTTGGCGGCTCGCTTCGGTTTTTCCTGCCACCAGTACGTCGTCCGGTCAGAAACCGCCATTGCTCAGCAAAGAAATCTTCATGGAGCATGTGACCGAAGATATGACCTTCGTCCTGCATCCCCTCCTCAAATTGCATACCGTCTTTTATCTGAAACCACGGCAGGAGATCATCTTTGTCAAAGAAATGGTTGGCGCTTGTGGAAAGTTCAATACTCGGGACAGTTTTGACTTCCCGCAGCTGGATGATAGCCGGATCATGGCGTTGATTGAACTGTTTAGCCGTAAAGAGCCGCTGGGGCAAATCTATCGGAGCTATTGCGAGCAAGGCACAACTGCCCTCACGCTGAAGGAGTTCTACGAGATCCTCTGGCTGTTAAACAAGCACAACATCCTGCTGGACAGCCGCAATTTCAAGGGGATGCTGGGAGGTATCGGCGCGATCGGCTGAGGAGAAAAAGACAGATCTATCTTAAGGATAAGGTTTGCTTGGCATGGGAAAATAAATCTGTCCCCTTTTCC
>JAPLHV010000057.1 GCA_026389455.1 Coprothermobacterota bacterium | reverse complement strand
GCACCATTGCTGCAGCCGCGCCATCTTCAGCGGTACATCCAAATCTTCCTGCCCTTTGGTTTCGACAATGACGATCCGCTTGCCTGAAAGCTTGACCATAAAATCAGGGTAGTAGTCGGAAATGTCGCCGTCCGTATTCACATAATCCAGCTTGAAATGGACGGCTAGGTAGTTCTTCGCGAAAGAGACCACGTCGCCGCAACCTTCCAGGAATGCGGCAAACCGAAGCTCCAGTTGGCTGTCGCCAATGATGCGGTTGAAGACGCTTTTCTTCGGCGCCAGGTAGCCTTGATCTTTGGCCACAAAAGGCCGGGTTTGGCGCAACTTGATCGTGTCCCGGATTTCGGCGTCGCCTTTGTCCCGGACGGTCAGCGCGTTGATCGCTTTTTTGAAGGTCTCAATCAGCGTCTTGGTGGCAGCCAGTTCCGACAGGTTGCGTAATGTGTTGGGATCTTCCAGTTCCACCGGGCGGTCAAACAACTCCCCTTGCACAAACGCTTTGACCTTGCCATACAGCACGTCATAGCCGCTGACCAGGCGCAGATCCTTCATGATGCTTTGCGCGAAGTAGCCGATCACACTGTGGTAGTCGGCAACACCGGCGGTGTCGAGAATCGTGGTATGGGTAATCTCGCCGGTGGCGATGTCCTTGAAGACAATCTCCCGCTGCTCTTCCTCGCTGAACTGCAAGTACAACAATCGCTGATGCCCCAGCGCGCTCACATCCAGATCGCCCAGGCTTTTGTATTCACGGTAAACGCGCGGCGTCAGCACCGGAATTTCAATGTCCAGCGCGGCGATGTCCTTCTTCTCATTCTCCTTGTCGACTTCCACCACCAGCGGAGTCTTCGGCCCCGTCCCTTCCCCCATCGCCGTGCGCTCCAGCGCCACGCCTTCGGCCTGAATGGATTCCACGAAATCCATGAAGGCATTGGCGCCGACCACGCTGACGTACTCAGGAAGGTCTTCGTCGGGGTACATCCGGCGCAAACCCCGGCCCAGCGTCTGCTCGGGAAGGATATTGCTCTGGGCGGAATAGGCCCGCAAACCGACGATGGTGGTGACATTGCGTACATCCCACCCTTCCTTCAGCATCATCACCGAGATGATAGCCTTGTACGGGCTGTCCATCCCATCAATCTCGTTGGCCTGTTTGCGCAGGTTTTCCAGTTCCTCCTTGTCCTTGCCCGAGGCCGATTCGGAAATATCGCCGTTGTTCTTGGTGTGAATGACCAGCACGGCACCTTTCAAGTCCGCGTAATTCTCTTCCAGATACTCGGCCACATCGTCGCAGTTGCGGGTGTCGTCGGTCATCACGAAGAGGATCGCCTTCTTGCCCATCTTCTCGTGTTCGGCATAGGCCTTGCGCCATTCGAGCACGCCCAGATGGATGTAGTCGGCGTATTTCTCGGTGTACTTGGCGCTCTGGCGCTCCTGCAATTTCGCCCGGCTTGGCGCGTCGGGCAGGACGGGATGCTTGACGACGTTCTGCGAGATAGCCTCCACCAGCGGGTAATCGGCCACGGTCTGCACGAAAATCGCCCCGTTGTTGTGCTTGGGCGTAGCCGTTGTGTCCACCTGCATGGAAAGGGCCGCCCCCTTCTGCTTCAGACGGTTATGGATGTCTTCGATGGATTTGAACCAGGCCATGCGCGGGTCGTGAATATGGTGCGCCTCGTCATTCAACACCATCAGTTCCTCAATATCCCGGACGATCATGCCCAGGTCCACCTTGGAATCCGTGGTCGCGCCCGTGGGCCGCTTGCCTAGAAAATAATCCCGCATGTCTTCATCATCCGGCGACGGCGGAATGTCCTCGCCCGAATAAACCCGGTGGATATTGGTCAGGAAGATATTGCCCGTAGGCCGGGTGACGCGCACTTCGTCTTGCAGATGCAGCGTCAGTTGAAAATCATCGCGCCAGTTGCGTCCGTCAAAGCCGTTTTCAGGCAGCACCGGATCGCTGAAGAAGAAGCGAAGGCCCTGGAAATCCCGGTAAATACGGTCCAGAACGATGATGTTGGGTGTGATCACCAGGAAGTTCCGCGCCAGGTCAGATTCCGGCTCGTACAGTTTGTGATAAAAACTCCACGCCAGCGCCAGGCTCAAGACTTTGGTCTTGCCGCTGCCCGTCGCCATCTTCACCACGAACCGCCGCCAGGTCTCGTCGAACATGCTCCCGGATACAAGGCCGCTTGCGTCGAAGCGCATCAGATCATACTTGTCTTTCACCCCAATCACGTCGTAGAGGTAGACAATCGTCTCCAGCGCCTCGCGCTGGGCGAAGTAGTATTCAAACTCCACCATGGTTCCGTCAGCCTTCGGCAACAGGTGCGGCGTCTTGAACCACCAATTAAGCAGGCTCCGGCTGGTGTCCGCTGCGCCTGCGTACCCCCCGTCCCGGAACTCCTTCACCTTGCGGCGAAGCTCCGCCACCAGCGGCGGCATGAGCTTCTCCATGCTGCTTTCCCTCTACGCCTCATCGGCTGGAAACCAGCGGATACCCGGATCGAGAATCGCGTGCGGGGATTGCGGAAAGTCTTTATGCAGGGCCATTAGACGGTTCCCTCTTCTGTCGTGCCATTATGATCGCCAAATACAGCTTCCTCTCTTGTCGCGCCATTTGCAGATTCATTTGACGACTCCCTCTTGTGTCGCGCCATTTGCAGATTCATTTGACGACTCCCTCTTGTGTCGCGCCATTTGTAGTTCATTTGACGGCTCCCTCTCGTGTCGCGCCATTTGCAGATTCATTTGACAACTCCCTCTCGTGTCGCGCCATTTGCAGATTCATTTGACGACTCCCTCTCGTGTCGCGCCATTGTCATCTCGTTTTTTATTCTTGTCATCTCGACCGAAATTCTTGTCATCTCGACCGATATTCTTGTCATCTCGACCGAAGGGAGAGATCTCAAACCACCCATCACTCAGATCCTTCCACTCAGGATTGACGGCGACAACCAGATTGTTCTTCTTCTCTCGACGCCATTTCTTGATTTCCTTTTCCCTTGCTATCGCGCCGAGGACATCATTCGTCTCCTCGAAGTAGACCAGTTTGTGTACGTTGTACTTTTCCGTAAAACCCGGAACCATCTTTGTCTTGTGTTCATGCACCCGCCGCTCAAGATTGTTGGTTACGCCGACGTGCATGACCTTGTCGTTCTTGTTCGTCAATAGGTACACATAGTAGTGATGCTCTCTGGGCATGAGATTTCTCCCTTCGGTCGAAATGACAGCGGAGAAACGTTATGACGGCGAATCTCTTCTCGCAACAGAACTCGCCGCTCCTCCTCGATACCCTCGTCCGCAATTTCCTTCGCCATTAGTACTTCCCTCCGTTCTTCCCCACGCTCACCTCGACAATCGTCATCGTGTCAGTGCCGAAGATGTCCACCACCTTCACGGCGATCTTGTGCCGCCCCGGCGTGCATTCGTAAAAGACGCTATGCAGTTCCAGCGACCGGTCCTTCTTGGTGCGGAAGCTCTGCCACTCGTTCTCAAAGATGTAATCCCCGGTCCAGCGTTCTTCCCATTCGCCGGTATCCTCATTCTTCACCCGGATGATCTCGCGTTTGCTCTCGAAGTCGAAGTCCACCGACCAGTAATCAACCCAGTCGGTCCAGTTCTTGGTCAGCGCTTCGCGGGTGACGATGCCGTCCTTGTCCTTGCTCCGAATGGTGGAACTATAACCCGAGTTGTTCACTCAGGAAATGATCAAAGACAACCTCATACTTGACCTGGTTCATTCGTTATTTTCTGCTGACCCAACGCCAAGGCTCAGTGAGAGGCTAGTCTATCTGTAGTTCGCTGCAGCGGCTTGTTGGGCTTTGCGAGTTTTGCATTAATGGCTACAAGGGCTTTCGCCAACTCTTTCAATTCGTCCTTAGTGTAGTCCGAATGAAGCTTAAACTCCTCAAGATATTTCTTCTTGAGCATGTCTTTGGCTTTTCGTCTCTCGTCATTGTCCCGTGATCCAAGCCCCATTACTAGTGTAGTCTCGCGACCATTAACAGCAGCTAAGACACGCTCGGGGAGCAGACCCTCGATTGAATCCTTCCCCGGCTGCCGCAAGCCAAGGGCTAAAAAATCGGTTTGTTCTTTCAGCCCCAAACGGGTCAGTGCTCCGCGAGCTTCCTTGTCCGCGTCCAGGTCATATGTCACATAGACTTGATCGAACGTATCCAAAACAAATTTGACCAGAAGGGTATTCTTCAACGTATCCTTGCCGCCATAAGGGACAACTTCAATATCCTTATTGAGACCATCCGTTGTCATTGGGTGTTTCTTAGAGAACTCAAAGTATTCTTTATCAATTGGTCCTTCAACGAGGAGACTTCGAGATTTGTATGCAGAGAACACCGGACGCCACGAGGTGAACTCCTCTGGTGCAATACCAAGGTGTTCCGCAAACGGGGCCATCCAATTCTCCGAGCTGGTGTCAACAACATATGTCTCGTGACCCTTGCCCTTTCTCGTGTCTCGGCACAGTAAAATGTTCGAAGCTGGTTCATCACGATTTAGCATGTAAGGGCTGTGTGTGGTGACGATCGTTTGCAGACCGAACTCAAGCGATAGGGTTCGCAGGATAGTCCCGAATTCGGACTGTGCGGATGGGTGAAGAAAACTCTCCGGTTCCTCAATCACTAGAATAGGGGTGATTTTATCGTCAACAGATGCGGTAGTTTTAATTCTGTTTGCCTGCAAAACAGCCATAAGGATATGAGTACGGTTTTGAGTCCCACTGCCCCAGTCGCCAAGCGGCACTTCGACATTGCGATCACTCAAGTTAATTCCAAGAGGCATATGGCGAGTCAAGTTTCCTTCTGGTTGCGAGAATTCTACATCATATCTTTCGGACAATCGTCCAAGTATCGTATTCAGGCCAGCTTTATGTTCACGTGCCAGCTTACGGAACCGTCGCTCTATAATCTTGGTAGCATCGTCAAAAGTCTTACGTTCTTCTTCAGACATTACAAAATCGTAGAACATTCGTCGCCTACCGCGGCCATAGTAATATTCCTCATGAGGAGTGGTCGAATTGTAGAGGAATAAGAGGTCAGCGTCCTTGATCTTCTTCTGAATTTCCTTGGCGCTTTTTTCATCCAGTACGTTTCCATCAACTGTTACGCCGATTCGAAGATCTTCGGAGCTTGTAAGACTGTAATTGACGGTTAGGTTAACAAGGTCGGTTGGCAACTGTGCCTCTGACATTTTCTCAATGAAGGAGATGAGGGCAGGGTCATCAGTTTTTGTCAGTTGAAGTATATATTCAATTTCCATGGGAATGACTTGCTTCATCCATTGAGTCCTGTCTTCTTTAAAATCGAGTCTAGTCTCATCTGATTCCCAAGGAAATCGATCTTCTTTGCGGAAGAGAGTTGACAGAAGACGAATGACAGAGGATTTGCCAGCGTTGTTTCTCCCTGAGATCGTGCAATAGTTCTTCGAAAAAGACAGGTTTAAACTCTGAAGTGTTCGATAGTTACTTGCAGTTAATCTAAGCAGTTTCATGGTTTATCATCTCCATTGACTAACGACCACTCTCACCGGCGGCTTTAGCGAGCAGATGAAAAGCCATTGGCGTAGTGCTTTATTCGTTACCCCCCTGTGCTTGTCCCACGGCTTAGCCGAAGAGTTTCCCCTGCGGCCGCACATCATACCTGATCTCCGGCCAAAGCATGCTAAACGATGTTGCAGAAATACGTGCCAGTTCACTCGGCTCAATCTTATTTAAACCGCCACCGTAAACCCGGCCTTCACCCCGAAGTTCGTGGCCAGTTACTTGACCGAGCAAAGTGTGGACAACTTCTGCGCGGTCGGGATGTAAGCGGAGCATTGCCGCGAGGCCGTTCTGTGGGTAGAGCATCAGGTAAAGATTTGTTCCAATCGCTTTCGAGCGGTTCCAGATGAAGCGGAACGGCTGCTTCTCGTCAGAGCCACGGCCCATGTATGTGCAGAGGAAAGGGGTGGGCTCTCGCTGTTCCTGTCTGTACCAAGGGCTGCGTTTGCCGATAAGATAGCCATCCATGATGCCGAGTGACTTGGCAGTTTGCAGGTATCCCCAAAGCGATGGGTGCTTGGCCTCGATCATCGACTCGGGCAGGCTGCAATCGATTAAGCATAACTGACGGTCAAGGATGGGGTAGCCGTCAGCGTCAGCGTCGATGATCGTGGTTTTAAGATAGCGCGGGCCGGGAAGGATCGGTCGGAGATATTTGCCCGGAAGTCCGAGGCTTTTCGCGTTGGCGCGATCAAGCACAAAAAACTTGTTGCAGCCGGTGGCAATACCTCGTTTGACGCGGAAGAAGTCGCCAAGTTTCGGGCCTTTGTCGTCGCTAAGCGTATGTCGGTCGTTCTTGGCGTGGCTCGGGTACATGGTCCACTTGCGAGACTCGCGCAATCGTTCACGCGGGACGAGATCGCGGGCATGCGGCTCGGCCAGTGTACCGCCGTAGGTGAACTCGACAGAATGAGCGGCAGCGGGCGGTGTCTTGCGGAACACCAGCACGACCGACGACACAAGGGCGTCACCGAATTGAACATCGTCGGGTTCAAAGCGGTGAGCGCGGATAAGCGTTACGCGATCCGCGAGGAAACTCTTGATGGCCGCGCCGTAGTTGACGTCCATGAACTCTGAGGGGATGAGCCACGCGGCGATCCCACCGTCTTCCATCCACGCCGTTGCGAGCAATAGAAAGTAGACATACAGACCCGCAAGGCCATTGACTTCAACCCCGGTCATTTTGAACGTGAGGCCTTGGAGGCGTTCCTTATCCTCTCGGTTCATGTGATGGTGTCGGACGTAAGGCGGGTTCGCCAAGATAACGTTGGGCGCGGGTGGGCATGAGCCGGTAGCAACGACTCGCGTGAAATCGCCACACACAACTTCAAGCCCGGCATCGGCCCACAGATTGCGGGCGGCGTCTACAAATGCGGGGTCGATCTCTACGCCAACGGCGTTGCTGATTCGTTGGGAGCCGAAGACAGCAAGCGCCGCCGAAAAGAAGCTACCTGAGCCGATCGAAGGGTCGGCGAACCGAATATTGCCTTTGGTCCGGCCGAGAACTGATTCTACGTATCGAGCAATATCGACGGCAAGGATATTAGGCGTTGCAAACTGGCCAAGGCGATTCCGCTCCGCCGCCGACTTGCGCGTATCGATGTCCGCCTGAATTGCTTGTCTCCGTAATTCAATCAAGTTGTCCTCGCAAACGATCATGCAATTCACAGCCCCAGTTTCGCAAGGTCGTCGATGCGATGCTCCCAGACCCAATCAATGCCCTCGGCGGCTTCGTAGCCCAAGTAGTCGCTACCAAAGTAACCGCAGAGAAACAGCACGAACGGCACGGTTTCGCTATAGGCAGCTTGAAGTTGGTGGATTTTCGTGGCTTCTTCTTTGCGCCGCTTGTTGGTGTTAGTGAAGTCACCCGCCGACTTGGCTTCGATTAGGATCGGTAGCCGATCCTTGCGGATCTTCTTAGGTTGAATCACCACGTCGACCGGGATGTTCACCTTCAGCGCCTTGCCGACCGCGAGGTTCATGCGGAATGCGTATGTCGAGGCTTTCATTTCAATCAGCGGCTTCCCGCTGGGATGGCCTTGCTTCCGGTAGCCTCGAGCGTCAAGCCAATCGCCCACGAGTTTGAGTTGCCGTTGTTCCTGGGCGTTACGGACGATCGGGTTTGCCACGGCACTGCATAAGCGGTCAGCGACGATCGTTGATGCTCGGTCGCGTTCGTGATCGGTAGGGTCTTTCGCTACGTCTAGCCACGGGAAGATGTCACGGTCCAGAAGCTCTGAGATGATGCGGCAGAGCTTGGTCAACTCCGTATTCAAATCGGCAGCATTCATCTTGATCGGGAGTTTGCCATCTTCCATTCGACCGACGAGGTTCTTACTCGCGTCGGCCAAACCGATCAAGCGGTCCACGGCTAGCGGCGGAGCCGTACACATGCGGAGCGTTGTCAGCGCACTCGGATTGTCCTTGAGGGTGGCGGCGTCGATGCTGCGCAGGTCGCTGGTGGCGAATAACGCAGCTTTGACATACCCGGTAGTCTTGACGCGTGTCAAGCGAAAAGCCTCGGGTGCGAAGCGCATGAACCACTGGTTAAACTGGTCAACGGAAGCAGCGATGTCGGTTTTCCAGAGGTGCGGCTTATCCGCATTGATCCATCTAGGCATCATGACTCCATTCGTTCATTAGTACTGGGTCTCCGACTGTCGCGGTTACTGTCTTGGGGGCTTAACGTTAGCGATCACCTGCGGGCGCAATGGTTGCCAGCCTGCAATCGAATTGCTCAATGCTCATAACGTTTAATTTCATATACTCACTAATGAGATCGAATAATCGCAGATTACAAAGAATCGCTTGTCTCCTCCTTTTTCGTGTTGTAGCACCTAACATAACATTATACATCGCGCATAGCACCCTACCAAAGCCTCTCAAAGGGTGATAGCCATTAGAATCCCTGTTGAAGTCAAAGAAAACAGTCGAGAATGTAATGTCTATCGATCGAACAAAGGAGGATTGAGAGGCATCAGGCAGTTCGAGCTGTGGCACCGCTGAATATGGATCCCCAGTGGCCGCAGGGGTAATAACGCCGTGCTTCGGGAGGCGGGTGCGCAGGAGAAGAACATCCCAGGCGGCGAGACCTGAGCCGCAGGGAAATCAAGGCGCACTGTCGGATCTGTCCGCTCAAACCGGTGGTTCGATGATCCTTTCAGTCCATTGGAATGATGTCAGCGTAAGCAAACCCATTAAGATTCACAATTTATCCTTTGTCAATCAAGCTACTGAGCAAGTCTGGCCAGAATCCGCCCCTCCGCCATTGTCTTATGGATGGAAAAAACAAGGTCTGGATAATATGAGGAAGCCAATATTCAGGGGAGAGTTCGTGGCCTTAATAAGTACCTGGGCGAGCGCTTGGTAGAAATCATGTTATGTTCTTTATCGCCCAGTTGACTCCAGCCAAGAGGTCATCGATCTCGGCTTCAGTCGGTTCTTGTGTCTTCCTGTGCGCGCACAAATCCCCGTCGTTTTAGGAGACATTATCAATAATCGGCGGGGATTGTTCCCATCAGTTGGAGTGTTGCTGGCCGGATTGCCACTGGCTGAGCGGCGTGAGCCGTATCTGCTTCGCGAGACCATAAGCGGTCGGGAGATCGCTGTCGCTCGCGACGAACACTCGTCCTATAACGAGCACCGAATTGTTCGGCGAAGAAATCTGTGTCATTCCCTGTGGCACGGTTCCTTTCCAGCTGGGGCCGCTGATGAGATAGTCACCGGCCTGCGTGCCCGTGGTGCGCGTACCGACGTAGGCAAAATTAGTGCCGTCCGACGGATCGGTGAATTGCACTGCGTAGTAACGGCCGGCCATGTTTGGAACGTGTATAACTTGCGGTCCTTTTGAGAGATCGAGGCAGCCGCCGGTATAGAGCGTGTCGAGGTTCGTGCCATAACTCATCAATTTTGAGCTTCTGGGCGGCAGCGGTGCGAAGGGATCTGCAAAGAGCGCTTGGGGCTGCGTATAGAGCGTATTGACCGGGATAGGACCCTCGCCGAACCCTTCAACGAGGCTAGCTCTCCGATACGCGCGCAAGACGATGCGCGGCCAAAAGTAGATGAACAGGAATGTGCCGAGCGCCCATGCGATGGCGACCACCACGGCGAACGTGATGAGATCGCTTCCTCCCAGAGAGATCCGCCTGTAGACGACCCATGAGAGGACCGCCAGTATGGCGAATGTAAGGGGATATTTGTATTTCAGAATAAATCTGTTCATATCATTTTACTTTGACGACCGGCGGCACTTGGTAGGAGCCGTCGAGAATAGCCGCACCGGGCATATACACGCGCAGCCAGAGTATGAATTTGCCCGTAGGCGCCGGTAGCCAGTTGGATTCATGACCTGCCGGAGCGGTGTTCTGGAGGTAAATGTCGACGGAGCCATCGGCGTTCGGCACGAGGCCAGAGCGGTCGTTAACAATGTACCGATTGATTGGATTGGCCACAAAGTCATTATTTGCATCGCTCATAGTCAGCGACCAGAATGCATCGTTGGGCGGGAGACCGCCCGGCGGGAAGTGCATGAGGTAGTTGCCCCCGCCACCTACGCTCCTCGTCCAATACATTGCCTCTTGCGGTACGTTGATAGGGCCAGGAAATATTTGGTAGCACGCGGCTCGCAACAACATGCCATTGCCCGGTACGCCGAATCCGTAAATGGTGAACCAGCCGTTCATCTTCTTGACTTTGGTACGGCCGAGAATTTGGGACGTGATGAACGCCAGCACGGCGCCGATAATGATGCCCTGCACGGCGCCAGAGGATGAGAATATTGCGAGGATATTTGCCATATGCTTATCATACGCTTTATTGGACTGAACGGCTGAGTGGCGTGATCTGTAGGGACGGTAAGTTCTTAGTCGATGAACAGGTCTCTGACGGTTGCTCTACGGGGTTACTGGTAGTCCATGATGTAGATTGGACGAACGAGGAAGGGTTGGTATCAATTGGACGGTTCGGGCTGGGGTACCGCTGAATACGGATCCCAAGCGGCCGCAAAGTATCTCGTGGTGTTTCGGGAGGCTGGTGCGCAGGAGAAGAACATCCCAGGCGGTGAGACCTGGGCCGCAGGGAAATCAAGGCGCTCTGTCGGATCTGTCCGCTCCAAGCGGTGGTTCGTCGATTCTTTCAGTCCATTGGAATGATGTCAGCGTAGGCAAATCCATTCCGATTCACAATTTCGCCGACTCTGACCAGGATAGTCTTCCGAAACATCGGTCCCCCCACGACGACCGTGTGGATTTCCCCGTTCTCTCCGCACGGATCGCAATCCTTGGGGAACTCCGCCAGTAAGTCCCTTGACCATTTCCGTCCGGCAAAACGCGAGGGCAGTTTCTTGAGATCAACACTGCTGACATAGGCTTCAAGTCCTGCTGACTGCATTTGCTCTGCCAGTTCGCTCGTGGGGATGCCCCACAACGGGAAAAGAGGATCAATTCCGGTTCCTTTCAACTGATTCTCCCGATACTTGCGGACATCCTCAAGGAACAGATCTCCAAAGGCCATGCACTCAATCCTCTTATTGGTAGACTCGGTGACGAAGCGTCGCATGGTGGCGTCGTATTCCTCGATTGTGCATGGATCAGGCAGACTGATCGTTTCGATCGGCAGGCCAACTGCCTCGGCTTGACGTTGAAGCATCTCTAACCGGGTGGCATGCATGGAGACACGATTGTATTTCTGATTGATGACGGTAAACAGGCCGAGAAGCTCAATCCCCGGATCCTGTTGGAGCAAGTGAAGCGCCCATGCGCTATCCTTGCCGCTACTCCAGCTCAATAGGGTTCTTTTCTTCGTCATGCCTTCTGCTGAACATAGCATTTTACGTGGCAGCCATCCGTCGCGGCCCGTCTTGGATCAGATTCACGACCACCTTGGTCAGAATATCTTTCTGATTTGGGTTGTTTTTTCATCATAATTCTCCATTGAACGCCCGGCGCAGCAGGGCGCGGGAATGGAGCGTTAGGAGCCGAAACGGCATTACAACGAAACAAGAATGTCTGTTGCGTATTGGATCATTCCCAATTTCCTTGCCAATGCCAAAGAAGCTTTGTTTCTCCACGATGTGCTATAGCAGGGGATTAATCCTCCAGACCAGACCCTTGCTGCCCAGAAGGCTACTGTCTGGGCCCCGAAGCCTCTCTTGCGGAACTCCAGTGTGGTGTCCACTCCGCCTTCCAGCCCAAGCGATGATCTCCTGACAGTCCTGCAAATGGCTACAGCCTTATCATCGATGACTTTGGCAATACATGGCTGAAGTTGATCCAAATGCCTATGAGTGTATCCAAAATGGGGTTCCAACACCTCCCTATTCCATTGATTAATCTCAAATACACCTGAAGTCGTAGCGGGCATCTGAGATATGTAGAAGGCTGGGCCACTCTCAATCTCCGCTATGTCAACATGACCAAGGGCCGATTTACAAATGAGAGCCCTTATCTCTGCGTGAGGGACCTCGGCGGTCCCATCTACACGGCTAAGGACTTCCTTGAGGTTGTTGATCCAACTCTCAGGCGCCCCAGCCCTATGTTTGAGAAGGAAGCGACCTTTCGCGTAGCAGACGTAGATTGCTGGCGCAGGTTCAGTGTCCGCTTCTGCCGGCTCATTGGCGCCAATCAACTCGCCGGCTGCGTTGGTCTTGAACAACAGATTATGACGTTCGGAGATGAGCTGTTCTTCGATGTCGCGAGGATTGAATTCCATGTCTAGTGTCTTCGTCTCGTGGGTTCAGGCATCTCCGAATCAACTATTCCTGGCATGACCGCAGGAGATGCAGTCCTTTCGATGGACGCAGATCACTCCCCCGCATTGAGGACACTTCCATCGATCCTTCTCTCGCATGACAAATTCATCCAATCCAAGCTCTTGTATGCACTTTTGATTCTCTGTCATGCTCACGCCGTACTTCGTTCGATAGCGTTTGTCCATTTGCCGGAGCCGCGCGCAGGGGAATCTGGCGCACTGGAAACAGAACCTCTGCTCGCGAACCTCACTTTCTGTCTCTGCACAATGCTTGATCCGGCACACGACACAATGCTTCGGCTCATTAACGTCGTCGCCGTGGCAACCCAGGCAGCGGTTCCTCGTTCTCTGGTAGCCAATGCAAAGCCCGCAGTTCATTCCGCAAGGCGCGATCATCGCAGAGTTGAGCAGTTCCGGATCCATCGTCTCTCTAGCTTGCATGGTCTCCTCTATCTCTAAATGCCCAGCTTGCACCATCCCGGTCACAACTGTCTCCCTGCTGTCTCGCACCCATTAGATTTCCTTTGCGCCTCTGGGCAGCGTTCTTACATGTTGCAGGTAAGCGCGAACCCTCTGGTCATCGCCACGGGGATAGTCAAAAGCAAAGTGATCGGCCACATGAAGCGCTGCGATTCCAAAGAGATCGCACATTGCATACAGAGCTTCCCATGTCTTGCCATAGGTGGCATCAGCGTATGTTCTCAGCAGCAACTCCCACAGTTTTGGCTCCAAGTGCTTCTTGAAGTATTTTCCATATTTGCCAGGATTCAGTAAGAACTGGGTCTTCACGCCGATATGCCAGGTCAGCATTTTCATCAGTTGCTCCCGCACCACCTGGTCGAGCATGTACTTGGCGTAGGCTATTTCTTCTCTCCAAAGCCCTTTGGCAACGTAGGGACAGACCCACCAGAATTCGTTGCAGCAATCAGAGAACGCTTTGGCGGTTGGCGGGCGAGGAAGGTAGTCACTTTCGCTCACCGGAGCCAGGGGCGGAACGATCCCATCCTTATCCAGGAGCAGCAGGCTCAGACTATCTTTTTCACGTTCATCGAGTTTGGCGAGCGGGTAAATCCAAAGATCGATTCGGTTGCCATCGGTGAACTGCATGAGATAGGAAAAAGCGCCATCATGGCTCGGAGATGGATCTTGCATGTCCTCGGGCATCTGTAAAATCATGATCTCGCCGAAGCGTTTGATCCAATCGGCGGTATCCTTGAAGGAGGCGACATCGGTCACGATGTAGACCACGTCAAAATCCTGGAACGGGTCTCGCGGCGCATTTGGATTGGCGCGCGATCCATTCATGATCACAGCCCGGATTCGCTCATCATCCCTGGCGGTATCAACGATAAGCTCCATCATTTCTCGTTCACTACGCATGATCCTCCTCGATCGAACCGCGAATAATCCTCGCTGGCTGCCTTTCTCGGGTAACGGAATGAATCGACTTCATGCGATTGCCTGGTGACACTTTTCCCTGATTGGCCACCTATTCTTTTCGCCATTGGTATAAGGTAGAAAAGGAGAACTCTCGTTCGCCTTCCAGGAACAAACCATAGGCTTTCAGATGCACACTCCAGTCAATCCCTAGGAACTCGGAAAAACAACGCGGCTCAAGGAGGGTCCAAACTCTCAAGAAGACTCGATTGCGACGATTGCGCTGCCTGGCAAAGTCAATAAGGCAAAACGTGCCCCCAGCTTTCAGCACGCGCGAGATTTCCTGAAAAACTTGCTCTCGCTGCTCTTTCTCGAATTCATGCAAAGCAAAAGAGACCATGACCACATCAAAGTGGTTGTCTGGAAAACGCATGGCTGTTGCTGACAAATTCTGCACTTCGAGATTGGTTAGCTTCTTTCGAGCTATCTTCCGCCGCGCCATCGCCAGCATTTCATCGGAAATATCGATGCCCAAGATATGGTTCTCGGTGTTTCGGCTGGCCACTACAACAGAACTTGCAGCCGTTCCGACGCAGACATCCAGAATCCGCTGAGGTGGATTGGAGATAACCTCCAACAGGCCAAAACGAGAATTGCCTTTCCCCCCCAAAAGGAAGATCAGATCGAATAAGTCATAGAATTTCGCCAGGAATCCGTAAACCAAGCGACTATCCATAAGGTACTCCTACAGGTTGTCAGATTTCCATATTATAATTCTACCAGTAACGATCATGCTCGGGCATGACGCGAAGGGCTTCTGCTCCCCCATCGACATGACCAATCACAGGATAGGGAACTACAGTGCGAGCCTCCTTGACAAAGGATAGTAGTTGGCTATTATACCAAGCATTATGATTGAACCAGATCCGCTCATCGTTAGCAAGGCACGTGTGCTGAAAGCCATGGCCCATCCAAGCCGCCTGCTCATGATAGAGGCATTGGCCGAGGGAGAAAAGTGCGTCTGTGAATTGCAGGCGCTGGTCGGCTCCGACCTCTCCACGGTGTCCAAGCACCTCTCCTTGATGGAGGCGGCAGGATTGCTGGCCAACCGGAAAGAAGGGCTCTATGTCTATTACCGCTTGCGTGTGCCCTGCATCTTGCGCTTCTTCGATTGCGTCGACGCCGTTCTCGCCGATCAGGTAAAGTATTCCACTGTTAAGCCAAGCGATTCGCCTCATTGCGAGACATCACCTCTGATGCCTTCATCGTCCCCTCTTCGGGAAGAAGCTCGGGTAAACCATGGAAAGTAAGAGTGGCTGTTCGGAAACGGTCGATGAGACCAGCAGTCTTGAAAGAACAGAGCAGCCTGCGGCCACATGTCTGTGCTCCGTTGCACCCCCAAATGTATCGAAAAGAAAAGATTGGTCGGTCCTTCAGGCAATCCTTGTAGGAACCATCTCGCTGGCTGGTTGGGGCATCCTCTACGCTTTTCTGGAGTCTTTCGCCCAGTGGTTCACTTACCACCTCCTCGGTCTGGTCCCGGGGACCCCGTTGGCCTCAGCCGTTGAGTTCTTTCTCTATGACACGCCCAAGGTGCTGATGCTTCTGGCCCTTATCGTCTTTGCCGTGGGAGTGGTCCGCACCTTCTTCACCCCAGAGCGGACACGGGCTTTCCTGGCCGGCAAGCGAGAGTTCGTCGGGAATATCCTCGCTTCCGCACTGGGGATCGTCACGCCCTTCTGCTCCTGTTCAGCCGTGCCTCTCTTCATCGGCTTCGTCACCGCCGGGGTCCCCTTGGGCGTCACCTTCTCCTTCCTGGTCGCCGCCCCGATGATCAATGAAGTAGCGGTGATCCTCCTCTTTGGCCTCTTCGGCTGGCAAGTAGCTGTGCTCTATGTGGTGACAGGATTGATCATCGCCATCGCCGCCGGCTGGGTGATCGGAAGGCTAAAGCTGGAACGGTATGTCGAGGATTGGGTATACAAAGCGCATCTCGGCATTCAGGCGGAGGAAAAGCCGACTTGGCAAGAACGAGTCCGCTTCGGCTTGAACTCAGTTCGGGAGATCGTCGGGAAAGTGTGGCCCTATGTGTTGTTGGGGATCGCCGTGGGAGCAGCCATCCATGGGTGGGTTCCGGAGTCCTTCATGGCCTCGATCATGGGCAAGGGTGCCTGGTGGTCGGTTCCATTGGCTGTCTTGGTAGGCGTCCCTCTTTACTCCAATGCCGCCGGTTTCATCCCGGTGATGCAGGCGCTGCTGGAAAAAGGGGCTGCCCTGGGGACCACCTTGGCCTTCATGATGGCCACCATCGGCCTCTCCCTGCCCGAGACGATCATCCTGCGCAAAGTGCTGAAACCCCGTCTGATCGGTGTCTTCCTAGGCGTCGTCGCCTTGGGGATCATGATGGTTGGGTATCTCTTTAATTTGGTGATGTGAAAGGAGCATTTCCATGAAAACAGTGAAGGTGTATGGGCCGGGCTGCGCCCGCTGCAAGCAGACCGAAGGAATCGTACGAATGGCCATGGAGCAGGCCGGAGTCGAAGCCACCCTGCTGAACGTGCACGACTATCAGCAGATGGCGGCGGATGGGATCATGAGCACCCCGGCGGTGGCCGTGGACGGCGTGGTGAAGGTCGCCGGCCGGATCCCCAAGCTAGAGGAAGTGAAGAAATGGTTGCGGGCATGAGCCAATCAACGATGGAGAATGATAAAAATCCAGAAAAAGCGGTCATGATCTACGCTTGCTCGGGCGGATCGAATACCGGGCAGATTGCCAATGATGCGGCCAAGCAACTGGAGCGGGAAGGCGTCGGCAAGATGGGCTGCACGATGGGCTTGTGGACGAAGCTAG
>JAPLHV010000124.1 GCA_026389455.1 Coprothermobacterota bacterium | reverse complement strand
CATCCGCAGCCAACGTTTGGGGAAGTCGCTCGCCCCTTCTCCCTCGACGTGAACCTCGAAACTGGTCACTTCCTGCTTCTTCTTCTCTAGGATGGAGATCACATCCATCCCGGTGCAAGCGCCCAAGGCCACCAGCAGCAACTGTCCAGGGCGGAAGCCCAGGTCGAAGCCGCCGTGATCCTTGCTGGAATCGAGCACGAAAGCGTGCCCCATATCATCGGAGGCGATAAACTGCAGCCCTTCCACCCACTTCACCATCGCATGCGCCATCTTTGTTCTCCTTTCAGCTAGCCGGCCTGCCCTCCGCCGGCAGGACTTGATGAAGGAACTCTCCCAGAGAGCCCTCCTCGAGGGAGTATAGGCCGTTGACCACCGTCTTGGGAACGCCCCTCACGCTGAAGCGTCGGCCGCGTTGCGCAATGTTGCGGCTCCAAATAAAGGGGAGGCGCCTCCTCCCGACTGCAGGGCTGCGCATTTGCTCTGGGATGATTCCGAAAGTCGGCAGATCTGCTACACTGGTTCTCGTGCTGAAACGCTGCAAATACATCTGGATCATCAAGAAAGGGCTCCTGCGCGGCTCCAATGAGGAAGTCTACGAGATCGTCTGCCGGGCCGGCGAGGAGAAGTTGCTCGGCACACCCAGGGATCTAGACCTCCCCTGCGCCAGTTGTGAGATCGGCCGGCGCTTGGCCGGTGCTCACTGCAAATACCTGGAGGGGGAGAAGGTCTGGAATCAAAAAGGGGACATCATCTTCATCTGCGGCATGCTTAAGAAGCGCGGCATCAACCCGGATCTGGATTGCCCGCGCTGCAACGACTACGAGCTGATCCTGCCCCGCTGAGAGCCCGTCCCGTGGGCCAAGGCATAGACCCACACTTCTCCCGCGCCTCCCGTCAACAAGGCGATCGCGCATTCCCGCGCCGTCGCCCCAGTCGTCATGACATCGTCGATCAACAACACCCGCTCCCCGTTCAATGGCGACAACACAGCGAAGGCGCCGCGTTGGTTGGTCAGTCGCTGCTCGCGGCCGAGACGGGCTTGCTCCGCCGTCCTTCGCACCTTGCGCAAAGATTCGCGGTACGGGAGGCCCAACTCGCGGGCCAGCTTTCGGGCCAGCAGAGCGGCTTGGTTGTAGCCGCGTCGAGACAAGCTCGCCTTCGAGAGGGGGACTGCCGCAACCAGGTCGAAAGGCTTCGACTTCAGCCCACGTTCCCGCCACTCCTCGGCCATCAACTGTGCCAACGGTTCGGCCAACTGCGGCGCGTCCTGGAACTTGAAGCGCCGCACCAATCCTTCCATCTTCCCCTCGTAGAGCGAGCGCGAGAAGGCGCGCGAGAAGGGGGGCGGTTCCCGCTTGCACTCCGGGCAGAGGAGAGCGGAGATCGTCATCGGCACGCCGCAACGCCCGCAGGCCGGCCCGCGGTAAGGGAGCAGCTCGCCGCGGCAAGTTTCGCACAAGGTCTTCGGTCCGAGGGCGCCGCATCCCAGGCATTTGGGCGGGAAGAGGAGCTTTAGCAGGCTGTCGAGCGCGTCCCGCAGGACCGTCTCGATCCTACTCCTTGAGGAAACTGTTGACCGCTTCGGTACTGCCGATCAGCACGATGGCATCGCCGATCTGAATCCGTTCATCAGCGGAGGGTGCAATCAAGAGGTGATCGTTGCGCTTGATGGCGACGATGGAGATGCGCGCGCGATGATGCAGATCCAGGTCGGAGAGGCTTTTTCCCACCAGGTGAGGCGGGGCTTTCTCTTCGGCGAGGGAATAATCGGGGGACAGCTCGATGAAGTCCAGCAGGTTGCTAAAGGTCAAGCGGTTGGCCAGGCGAATGGCCATGTCCTTCTCCGGGTTTACCACTTCATGCGCTCCCATCTTGCTGAGCACACGCCCGTGAACGTCATTCTGCGCTTTGGCAATGATGTAGGGAACCTTCAACTCCTGAAGGGCGACCAGAGCGAGAATACTGGCCTCGATGTTGTTGCCGATGCAGAGAATGGCTACATCGCAGTTGGCCACTCCGGCTTCACGCAAGGCTTCGGTATTGGTGCAATCGAGCACCTTGGCCATAGTCACGCAATCACAGATGGCATCGACCATCTTCTCGTTATGATCCAGCCCCAGCACGCGGTACCCCTTCTGCGCCAGGGTAAAAGCCAGGTGGCTGCCGAAACGGCCCAACCCCAGCACAGCAAACTGCCTTCTGCTTTTACTCATCCAACAATCACGACCTCTTCAGGATAACGGATCCGAGGCTCCCGCCTTCCTTGGGCGAGCGCCAGGAGAAGGGTAAGAGGACCCACGCGGCCCGCAAACACAACCAGCAAAACTACCACTTTCCCAACCGCTGTCAAGCTGGGGGTGATGCCGGTAGAGAGGCCTACCGTTCCGAAGGCTGAGGTGACCTCAAAGATCAGTTTGTGGAAATCAAAAATCTCGCTCTGCGAGAGGAGCGCTGAGGCCAAAACCACCAGGGTAAAGGAGAGCGCCACAATGCTGACTGCCTTGCGCACCTGGTAGGGATCGATGCGCCGCCCCATCAAGACAGTATCGGGGAAACCGCGAACCGTGCTGCGCACAGTCGCGATAAGCAGTGCGAAAGTGGAGGTCTTTACCCCTCCGCCGGTCCCTCCCGGAGAGGCGCCGATGAACATCAGCAGAACGATCACCATTAGAGTGGCGACATTCATCCCCCCGATGTCCAGCGTGTTGAAGCCGGCGGTGCGGGGAGTGACCGATTGGAAGAAGGAGCTCAGCAATTTCTCGCCGAAGGAGAGGGGCGCCAAGGTGCGCGGGTTGCCCCACTCCAGACCGAGGATGGCCAGCGTCCCCAGCGCCAGGAGGATAATCGTGGTCAGAATCACCACCCGCGACTGCAGGGTGATCGGCTCGCGGTAGCGAAAATGGCGCACCATGTTGGCGATGACGAAGAAACCAAGGCCGCCAAGGATGATCAGGAAACAAATAGTCAGGTTCACTGTCAGGTCGCCGCGATAGGCGGTGAGGCTGGAATAAGGACCAGAGTAGGTTCCCAGCACGTCAAAGCCGGCATTGCAGAAGGCCGAGACAGAGTGAAAGATCCCCGCCCAAAGCGCCTTCCAGAAGGGCATGTCAACCCAGAAGCGGAAGAAGAGGATGATGGCGCCGATCCCCTCGGCGATCAGTACCGTCCCCATTACATATTTCGCCAGCAGGACGATCCCTTTCAAACCGCTGGAGTTCAACTGCTCGGCCAAGCGGATGCGGTCCAGAAGATCTACTCGGCGCCCCAGGAGGATCGGGATGAAGCTGGCTATGGTCATGTAGCCCAGGCCTCCGATCTGGATCAAGAACAAGATTACCGTCTGTCCGAAGAGGGAGTAGTGCTGGGCGGTGTCCACCACCACCAGGCCGGTTACACAGGTCGCTGAGGTGGCGGTGAAGAGCGCATCCAGGAAAGGAGTAAACTGCCCGGACCTGGAGGAGAAGGGCAAGCACAGGATAATGCCGCCAAGGAGAATAACGGCAGCGAAGGAGAGCACCACGAATTGAATCGGCCGCAAACCACGGCTATGAATCAGTTTCCTCTCAAAGAGCATGCCGCACGTTCTTTTTTTTCATAGAGAGCGTATCATATACCTTGACCCGGCGGTTCGCCAGGTACTCCCTTTGAACCGGCGAAAGAAGATGGACAATCAGATGGAAACAGAACATTTCGACCTGATCCCCCCGGTGAAAGCAGTCTCTCACCGGCAAGTGCGGCATCTCGTGGCGGAGGGATCCTACGAACAGACCCCCAACGATCAGCTCTGGGACGAAGAAGACCCACTCCCGGCGGAGAGCGGCCCGCCTGACATGCCCCCTGCCGCTCCGGACGACCTCCCACTCTGATCGTTCAGCGAATGAATCGGCCGGTAT
>JAPLHV010000017.1 GCA_026389455.1 Coprothermobacterota bacterium | reverse complement strand
CCTCGGGGGAGAGGGATTCCAGACGGAAGACACGCGAGCGTGAGACCAAGGGGGCAATCACCTCGAAGAAGGGGTTCTCGGTGGTGGCCCCCACCAGTATTACCGTCCCTTCCTCCACGCAGGGAAGCAAGGCGTCCTGTTGGGCTTTGTTGAAGCGGTGGATCTCGTCGATGAAAAGGATGGTGCGACGATTTTGCCCACGCAACCGCTGGCGCGCTTCGGCCATCACCGTTCGCAGGTCGGCCACTCCAGCGGTAACGGCTGAGAGTTGGGAGAAGTGGGCCAGTGTCTTGTGGGCGATTAGTTTAGCCAGGGTGGTCTTGCCGCACCCCGGGGGCCCCCAGAAGATCAACGAGCCCAGTGTATCCATCTCGATGGCTCGCCTGAGCAGGCGTCCCGGCCCAACCACTTTTTCCTGGCCGACGAATTCCTCCAGATCTCGCGGTCGCATGCGCACAGCCAACGGCGCCACCGGGACGGGTCCAACTGCCGGTGACTCAAAGAGAGACATGATTCGTGACAATCCAGGCCTTCTGGCCGTTCCTTTCCACGTTCCCGCTTAGTATAATGCATGTACTTTTGATGGAAAACTCGAGGCCACGATGATCGATCTGAAATACCTGCGCGACCACCCCGAGGTGGTTCGTCTCAGTTTGCGCAAGCGCAACCACAGCGGTGACGAAGTGGATGCCGTGTTGACCCTGGACGAGGAGTGGCGGCGCCTCTTCACCCGCCAAAATAACCTGCGCGCCGAGCAGAAGAAGCGCTCCGAAGAAATCGCCACAAGGAAACGGTACAAGGAAGACGTGACCGCTGAATTGGCTGAAATGAAAGAGTTGGCCCAGCATGTGCGGGAGCTGGAGGTCACCCTAAAAGAGAAGGAAGAAGCGTTGCAGGGTTTGTTGGCCAGGCTTCCCAACCTTCTCCACCCCTCCGTGCCGGAGGGTTCCGACGACAGCGCCAACCTCTTCCTGCGTTCCTGGGGGGAGATCCCCAGTCTTTCCTTTACTCCCCTCCCCCACTGGGAACTGGCCAAACGCCTTAAGCTCTTTGACCTGGAGCGCGGCAGCAAGGTAGCCGGCAGCGGATTCATCCTCTACACCGGCTGGGGGGCTAAGCTGGAGCGGGCTCTGATCAATTGGATGCTTGACTTTCACGGCCGGAGGCATGGCTATCAGGAAGTCTTCCCTCCCTTCGTGATAAACCGCGAGACGGCCTTTGGCGCCGGCAAGCTGCCCGATTTCGAAGGGCAGATGTACACCTTTACCAACGCTGATCTCTTCCTCAACCCCACCGCTGAAGTGCCGGTGACGGCCCTCTTTGCGGGCGAGACCTTGAAAGCTGAGGAGCTGCCCCTCTCCTACGCTGCTTACACGGCCTGCTTCCGTCGCGAGGCGGGGGCTGCTGGCAAGGACACCCGGGGCTTGCTGCGTGTGCATCAATTCGACAAGGTGGAATTGGTCAAGTTCACCCGGCCGGAGCAATCCTTCGACGAGCTGGAGACGTTGGTCCGGGACGCCGAGGAGATCGTTCAAGCCCTTGAACTCCCTTACCAAGTAGTGGAGCTGTGCGGCGGGGACATTGGCTTCGGCGCGGCCAAGGCATACGACATCAACGTTTGGTCGCCTGGCGTGGGAAAGTGGTTGGAGGTCTCATCCTGCAGCAACTGCACGGATTTCCAAGCTCGTCGTTTGAACACTCGCTTCCGCAATCCCGAAAGCGGCAAGCTGGAGTTCGTTCACACCCTCAATGGCTCCGGCGTGGCCCTCCCCCGCACAGTAGCCGCTCTGCTGGAGAACCACCAGCAAGCCGACGGGAGTGTGCGGTTGCCGCCGGCCCTGGTCCCTTACATGGGAGTTGAGCGCATCACTTCTGCGTAAGCCCTTCCCGACTGCTAGCTGTGTATTATACTTCCTAAGGTCTCTGGTCCAAGGTCTGTAGTCCAAGGTCGCCCAACTCAGAATCTTGGACTATCCCAGAGGTTGGACCGTCATTGCCAAGCAATATCAACCCCAGACGGATGGGTGGCCGAGTGGTTTAAGGCGCCGCACTTGAAATGCGGTGGGCTGAAAGGCCCCGCGGGTTCAAATCCTGCCCCATCCGCCATTATTTTTCTCGCAACGCTGATTGCCTTCTCATTATTATTCCGAGGCCTTTTTCGGTTCTACCTCATCCCTTAGTGGGTAAAGCAGTCTGAGGGAAAAAAGAGGAGTGTTATGTGGAAAGACTGGGGTCCTTATTCGAGAGAACCTTGCGGCTTGATTCCCCTTGGAAGATCACAAGGATAGAGTTCCAGGGTGACAAAGGCATCATCAAGGCATTCATCGACTTCCCCCAAGGGAGCCTTTTCTGTTGTCCCCTTTGCGGCAAGCAAGCATCAATTGGGGTCAGGTCTTTAGATTTAGCATTCCTTCTTGAAACTGCAGATAGTCGTGGTGTGCAGGCCATTCTGCGTGATTGCCCTTGTCAGTCATTCACAAGCAGATCCACTGGCGCCGCCATGTTCCGCCATCTTAAGAATAAGGGGACAGATTTATTTTCTCCTCCGCTGCGCTCAGGACGGGCTGCCAGTCAACTGCCCCGCTGGAGCGAGGTTCGGATCAGCTCCCATTCTCCCGCCGCGATGGTTCCTCTTACCCAAGCTGCATAACTCTTCGCTCGTTTTGTTTCACTGTCGGCAAGGCCCAGGGTGCAGGGATCATCATCCAGCCATTCATCTTGACGGTTGCAGATTTTGACGCCGTAGCTGGACCATCGGCAGTCAGCGGGATCCGCGACGAAAACGGATTGCCTATGCTCAATAAATAAATCTGTCCCCTTTTTCTCCCTGAAGATCCACGAAGTCCAGGAAGTTTTCCCGGTTGACGCAGGTGAAGAGCGCGTCCGGGTAGGCGTCGATCCAGCCTCGTGGCGCAGCGGTGCGTTGGCGGCCTGCCTTGAACTCGTAACCAGAAAGCCGACCATCCCGCTCTTCCACATAATCCAACTCAGCCCCGCTGTGAGTGCGCCAGAAATAGCAGCCGGCCGGCCACTGCCGGTATTCCAGCATCTTGCGCCGCTCGGCGAGGAGAAAGTTCTCCCAGAGTTGGCCGAGGTCGTTGCGTTGGGAGAGGGGGGAGAAATTCTCGATGGCGGCGTTCCGCACCCCCAGATCGCAGAAGAAGATCTTCTCCATCTTGCGCACCTCTTTGCGCAGGTTGCGGCTGAATCCGGGCAAGCGAAAGAGGACAAACGATTTCTCCAGGAGGTCGATGTAGCGTTCCACGGTATCGCGGCTGATCCCCAAACGCGTGGCCAGCTCCTGGAGAGAGACCTCGCTGCCCACCTGAAAGGACAGCAGGCGGAGCAGGTCGCGAATCTTCCCCGGGTATTTCACTTGAGCCAGGTCCAGCGCGTCTCGGTACAGCGTGGAGCGGGTCAGGGCGAGCAGCAACTCACGTTTCTCCTGGCGATTGGGGCGGGTGATCACTTCTGGGAATGCGCCAAAGACAAGCAGCTCCTCCAGGCTTTGTTCCAGATGGAAAGGCGTCTGCAGCTCAGCCAGCTCGCTAACCGCAACCGGGTGAAGAGTGTAGGTCCAAGTTCGACCGGTCAATGGCTCCTGGATCAGGTTGGCCAAGGCGAAGGAGGAGGAGCCTGTGGCGAGAACGCGAACCTCGGGCAGAGAGTCCACCACCAGCTTCAGATTGATGCCGATGTCCGGCACGCGCTGCGCCTCATCGATGAAGACCAGTCCATAACCGGCTACCAGCGAACGCCAACGCTGAATGTTGCGACTGGAGAGGATCTCGCTGTACTGTCCTTCGTCAGCGTTGATGGAGAGGGTCCGGTAGGGCAGACGATCCAACAGCCGGCGGGCCAAAGCAGTCTTGCCCACCTGGCGGGCGCCGTAGAGGATGACCGCCTTGTGCGAGTCGACCAGCTTGGTCTGGATCGTATTCTCCAGGATACGGGGAATCCACATGGCAATTCAATTGTAGGAGGATACGCGCTGGAATGCCAGCAAATGACGCCATTTGCGCGGGTTGACCAAAACAAATGACGCGATTTCCGCGGCAGAATCTGGGGTCACATCTTCATATGACAGCAATTATCTGCTTCTTTCTCAAAATGAGTGGGTAAGGCAGTCTGAGGGCAACAAGGTCTCTGGGGTCATTGGCTTTCCTGGGATGGGACCGTGGCGCCCCAGTGCGGCATCAGCAGTGAACATACAGAAGCCAACCGCTCTGGGGAGCAACCAGCCCGAGGGGCGGCGTCCTTACGGCTATCTGCCCTGCTTCGACACTGGACATCCTGCGGCAGCTTGTCACAGAACTCCCTGCCGGGGGCTGTCTAGTTGCCGGGGGCTGTCTAGTTGCCGGGGGCTGTCTAGTTGCCGCGGGCTGTCTAGTTGCTGGGGGCTGTCTAGTTGCGGGGGGTTGTCTAGTCGAACCGCTTGAGGGGTTTCTCTTTGGGGAAGATTGTATTGTCGTGGAAGAACCATGCTGCCGCAGGCTGTTCAGATACGGCGCGGTGGATTAACGAGAATATGGGCCGCACTGGGGTGCGGCGGTCCCAGGAAGAGCGCAACATCCATCAATGCCGCACTGGGGCGCCGCGGTCCCAGGGATAAAATAATCCTCCTCCTTCTGACAAGCTACCTCGGTATCGAAATGCGTCATTCTCCAGTACATGCTGCGGCAGGCCGGAAGGATACCCACTTGAAATGAAAAGGAACCTCATTATTCCGAGGCCTTTTTCGGTTCTACCTCATCCTAGTGAGTAAGGCAGTCTGTGGGGAAAAAAGAGGAGTGTTATGTGGAAAGACTGGAGTCCTTATTCGAGAGAACCTTGCGGCTTGATTCCCCTTGGAGGATCACAAGGCTAGAGTTCCGTAGAGGCGAAGGCATCGTCAAGGTATTACTCGACTTTCCCTGAGGGCGCCTTTTCTGCTATCCCCTTTGCGGCAAATCAGTGAAGACTTACGACACGACAGAGTAGGAATAGCGTCAGCATGAAAGAACGCCCTGCCAGAGGTATCCATCTGCCGGAGGCTATCGAGCTAGACAATCCCCCGCCAGCATATTCTGGAGAATAAGGCATCACTATGCCAAGACAGCACGTGCGTGGGCGGGTTTGAAACCCGCCCCTACGAGGACCATTCCGGTGTCACGCAGATTGGGTCGATGAGACCTCAAGAACAAAAGACATGACTATCCCTGAGACAGTCCCAGGGCCGACAAGACCCTTTTAGACCATCATCGCCATGAACACCCTGCCGGGGGCTATTTACAGGGAAGCTGGACTGAACAACCTGCAGCAGCATGTCACAGAACACCCTGCCGGGGGCTGTCTAGATGCAGGCTGGCAGGATGCCCACTTGAAATGAAAAGGAACCTCCTTTTCTTTATCAGATTTTCCTTCGCCAGCGTGTACTCTGAGGTCCATCCTCCAGAAGAATTCCCTTTTCCTCCAGCTCGCGACGGATGCGGTCGGCCGAGGCAAAGTCTTTCTTTTCACGGGCAGCTCGGCGATCTTCGATCCCTTCAAGGATCCAGTCCTCGCTCTGTTCTTTCTCCTCCAGAATGACCAAGACCCGATCAAAGTCGCGCAAGGCGGCCAGCGCCGCCTCAGCCTCGTCGGCAACCAGTCTCCCGTCCAGCAAGAGGGGATTGACTTCGTGCATAAGGCCATAGGTAGCCGAAAGCGCCCCCGAGATGTTCAGGTCATCGGCCAGCGCGTGCTTGAACTCCAAGTCATGCGAGCGGATCCCCTCCAGGATTCCCTCTTTCGCTGGTTCCATCCCAACGATCACCGGCGGAGTGTACTCCTGCAGGCGATGATAGAAGTCCTGCAGGCGTTCCACGCTGCGCTCGGCCTGCCGCAGCCCCTCCAAAGTAAAATTGAGCGTATTGCGGTAGTGTGTGGAGAGCAGCAGGAAACGGATGGCTGGTGGCGAGAATCCTTGGGCCAAAAGGTCGCCCAGGGTGTAAAAGTTGCCTATCGATTTGGCCATGCGCTGCCCATCGACCATCAAGTGGTTGGAATGCAACCAAATCCGGGCGAAAGTTTCCCCGGTGGCTCCTTCGCTTTGGGCGATTTCGTTCTCATGGTGGGGGAACATGTTGTCGATTCCCCCGGTATGGATGTCGAAGGTAGTTCCCAAGTAAGCCATGGACATCGCCGAGCACTCGATGTGCCAACCCGGCCGGCCTCTGCCAAAGGGGCTCGGCCAAGCCGGCTCTCCCTCCTTGGCAGCCTTCCAGAGAGCGAAATCGGTGATCTGCTCTTTTTCGTACTCGTCCTCTACCAGGCGCGAGTAACTGCGATCCTCAGAAGCCTTGATTCGGGAAAGGCGGCCGTAGCGAGGGAACTTATCGATGGCGTAGTAGACCGAACCATCCAATTTGTAGGCATACCCCTTTGCCAGCAAGGTCTCGATCAAGGCAATCATCTGGGGGATGTGCCCGGTAGCCCGCGGATAGTGTTCCGCTCGCTCCACCCGCAAGATGTCCAGATCCTTGAAAAATGCCTCAATGAAAGGGGCAGTGATTTCCTCGATGGAGACGCTCTGCTCCATAGAGGCGCGGATGATCTTATCTTCGACATCGGTCAGGTTCATCACTTGGGTCACCTTGTAACCCAGCAGCTCAAAGGTGCGCCGCAGCAGATCCTCGAAGAGGAAGGTCCGCCAATTGCCGATGTGCGGAAAGTTGTAGACGGTGGGGCCGCAGGTGTACATCGAGATCCGGCCGGGGAGGAGAGGTTCGAAAGTCTCCTTCTGCCGGATGGCGGTGTTATACAGTCTGATCATGGGTGCGCTCTCGTTCATGGTTACTTATTATAAAGTAATCAGCCTGCGGCGGCATGTCTAGTTAGCCTGCGGCGGCATGTCTAGTTAGCCTGCGGCAGCATGTCTGCTAATAGCTTGGAGGACTGCGAAGGAATGGTATGATCCTGCCTATGATGCGCATCATGATCGTCGTCTTGGTCGTCCTCTCTCTAGCTCTTGGCCTTCCAGCAACGAGGACTTACAGTGAACCCTCCGCCTTCCCTGACCTGAGCGGCCATTGGGCCCGCCAATCGGTACTTGCTCTGGTTCAGACAGGAGCGATCCAAGGGTTTCCCGACGGAACTTTCCTCCCCGACGCACCCCTCTTGCTAGGCCAGTTGGTGAAGATGGTCTGCCTTGCTTCCGGCCAAACAGTGCCATCCCCTACTCCCGGTCCCCAGTGGGCTGCCCCTTACCTGGCCAAGGCTGAGGAGCTCGGCTGGCTGCCGGAGGGAGTAGATGCCAGCGACGCGCCTGTCTCTCGCCAGTTATTGGCCTCCATCGCGGTACGTGCTTTTTTCCCGGAGATTATCCTGGGCAGCGGTCTTAGCTTCCCCGACGTGTCGCCGGACTCCGCAGACCCTGAAGCGGTGGAATTGCTCCATCAGTTGGGGGTCCTCCAGGGACAGCCGGACGGCCTCTTTCACCCCACTGACCTTTTAACGCGCGCCGAGGGCTGTACGGTGCTGGCTCGGGCAATGGGGCGCGACACCCAGACCAGCGCAGTACAATCTCCCTTCGGCCTGTTGCAGGTAGAAGTAACGCCAGGGAGGGTTCTCCAGGGAGGGCATCTGGTAGTGCGCGTCTCAACCCCCAGCGATTTCACGAGTACCCTCCTCTGGGGAGGAAATGATGTTCCCTTTTCAGGCTCAATGGCAGTGATCCCCATCGCTATCGATGACGAACCCGGTCCGATCCTCTTAACTCTGCTCTCCTCCAGCCTGTCCTCAGCCTATCGCTTGGAGGCAACCATAACGGTGGCTCCCATGGCAGTCCCTATCGAGACCATCGAACTTCCGCCGGAGGCGCAAGAGACGATGGACGAGGCCGGCTTGCTCTGGGAGAGAAAACTCATCGAGGAAGCCCTCTCGCACACCTCCACCGCCACTCCCCAATTACCGTTCCAAATGCCGGTGAGTGGGACTATTTGGGACACGTACGGAGCCTTGCGCACTTACGTCGGCTGGGGTGAGGGGAGACACTGGGGGGTGGATCTGGGAGGAGAGCTGGGTGAGGGGGTACATGCCGCCTCACCCGGGGAGGTGGTTCTGGCGGAAATGCTCTCCTCACGCGGCAACACCGTAGTCCTGAGCCACGGTGGGGGACTCTTCACTCTTTATTGCCACTTGGCAGCTTTCAACGTTGCCGTCGGGGACCGAGTAGAGAAAGACCAAGTGATCGCCGCCGTCGGCTCCACCGGCGCTTCGACCGGACCGCACCTGCACTGGGAAGCCCGACTGGGAACGATTCCGGTGAACCCCTTAAGCTTCCTTGTAGGAGGGTCTGAAGATTAAAGCAATCAGTCTGAAGCAGCATGTCTAAACAACCTGCGGCAACAAATCAAGACAGCCTGCGGCAGCATAATAGCCCGCGGCAAGTAAATAGCCCGCGGCAGCGCGTTCTGTGGCACGCTGTCCCCCGGGATCAGCTCTTACGCGACTTACAGACAACCACTGCTGGTCTTTCCAGCGAGGAGGCGGCAACCCGTCTCTCGCATTACGGCCCCAACGAGCTGCAGGAAAAACCCAAGCCGACATTATTGGTTCGGTTTCTCGAGCAATTCAAGAGCCTCCTGGTGCTGATTCTGCTGGCTGCCATCATCATCTCTCTCTTCCTCGGGGAATGGGTGGACGCAGCGGTGATCGGAGCCATTGTTATCCTCAATGCGATATTGGGGTTAACTCAAGAGGCGCGCGCCGAGCAAGCCTTGGCCGCCCTCAAGCGGATGTCCCGCACAAATGCCCAGGTTGTGCGAGGCGGTCAAGTGGAGGAAGTGCCCACCCGCCTTTTGGTCCCTGGAGACCTCATCCTGGTGGCAGCCGGCAGCAGAGTCCCGGCCGATGCGCGTCTCCTGGAGGCAGCCAACTTGCAAGCCGATGAAGCAGCTCTCACTGGGGAATCAGTGCCGGTGGAGAAAGATTTGGCCCTCTACCCTGCCCAGACAGCGCTCGCCGAACGCCGCAACATGATCTACACGGGGACTACAATTACTTACGGGCGGGGGACGGCAGTGGTGGTCACAACCGGGATGGAGACCGAGATCGGTCTTATCGCCCGCCTCTTGGAAGAGGGGAAAAAAGAGAGCGCTCCCCTGCAACGCAACCTGGAACAGGTGGGCAAAGTCCTAGCTTTATTGGTGGGTCTCGTCTGCCTAGTTGTATTCCTTACTGGCTGGCTCCAGGGGATCCCGCTTTTAACGATGTTCCTGCTGTCCGTTAGCTTGGCCGTGGCGGCCATCCCCGAGGGGTTGCCGGCTATCGTCACCATCGTATTGGCCCTTGGCACCCAACGCATGGCCAAACGTGGGGCCATCATCCGCCACCTTCCAGCGGTGGAGACGTTGGGTTCGACCTCGGTGATCTGTTCCGACAAGACCGGCACCTTGACCTTGAACGAGATGATGGTGGAGCGGATCTTTACCCCGACTGCCGCTTATGAGGTCTCAGGGACCGGCTACCAGCCCAGTGGCGCGATCCACTTGGACGATCGTCCGGTGGAGATCCTCCCTCCCGGCTTGGCCAAGTTGCTCCTGGCTGCCACGATGAATACGGACGCATCCCTCACGCAAAGGGAAGAACAGTGGGAGATCCATGGGGATCCCACTGAGGCTGCTCTGATCGTCCTTGCGGCCAAGAGCGGGATCTGGAAAGAGAGTGTCAAGGCTGAAGCCCAGCGAATCGCCGAGGTTCCCTTCTCCAGCGAGCGCAAACGAATGACCACCGCCTTCGCTTTCCCAGAGACGATCGAGGTTTTCTCCAAAGGGGCGCCGGATATCCTCTTGGATCTCTGTACCGCGGTGTGGGAGGAGGATCATCCTCTGCCCCTGCGTTCCTCCATGCGGCAAGCCATTCAATCGCGCAACGAAAAATACGCACGAGAGGGTTTGCGCGTGCTGGCCATTGCCGGGAAGACCCTTCCCCTTCTCCCCTCGCCTGAACTGCAGACGCTGGAGGAAAACCTGGTCTTTTACGGCCTGGCGGCCATGCGCGACCCTGCCCGCAGCGAAGCCCGCGAGGCCATCGAGACCTGCCGTCAAGCTGGGATCAAGCCGGTGATGATCACTGGGGACCACCTCTTGACGGCCACTGCCATCGGTGGCCAGTTGGGCCTCCTGGAGGGTGAGCATCAGGCTCTCACTGGGACCGAGCTAGCAGCGCTCTCCGACGAGGAACTAGCCAAGCGAGCTCCCGATCTCTCCGTCTACGCGCGTGTCTCGCCGGAGGACAAGGTCCGCATTATGGAGACCTACCAGAAGCTGGGCCATGTGGTGGCCATGACGGGCGATGGAGTGAACGATGCGCCTGCCCTGAAGCGGGCCGACATCGGCATAGCGATGGGGATCACCGGCACTGACGTCACCAAGGAAACGGCCGACATGATCCTTACTGATGACAACTTCGCTACCATCGTTTCTGCTGTCGAGGAAGGGCGCACCATCTTCACCAACATCAAGAAATTCCTCGCCTTTCTCCTCTCCTGCAATATGGCTGAAGTTCTGGCGGTGTTCTTGGGCTTCCTCCTCTTCCCCAAGATGGGACCCTTGTTGACTGCCCCCCAAATTCTCTGGATGAACCTTGTCACCGATGGTTTTCCTGCTCTGGCATTGGGTATGGACCCACCCGAAAAGGATGTCATGGGCCGTCCCCCCCGCTCGCGTAAACAGGGCATCTTCACCCGGCCCCTTTTTCTGCGTATCGGCGTGGCAGCAGCGATCATGGCCGCCGGCGCCTTGCTCGCTTTCCTCTGGGGAGTTCAGGCTGGCGTGGGCAAGGCCGAGACGATGGCCTTCACCACTATCGTCTCATTGGAACTCCTCTTCGCTTTCCTCTCCCGCTCCGAGCGAATGCCTACCTGGAAGATGAAGCTTTTTGAGAACCGTTACCTTCTCTGGGCTTGTCTGCTCTCTTTCCTGCTGCAATTGGTCTTGATCTACTTCCCACCCCTTCAAGGCGCCTTCTCGACTGTCCCTTTGGGTTGGCTGGATTGGGGGATCGTGGCAGCGATTCTTTTGGTCAGTGGGCTCTTGATGGAAGGTTTGAAAGTGTCGCTCTTCTCTCGGCTCTCCTCGTAGGGGCGGGTTTCAAACCTCCCTCTATCCTCGTAGGGGCGGGTTTCAAACCTCCCTCTATCCTCGTAGG
>JAPLHV010000224.1 GCA_026389455.1 Coprothermobacterota bacterium | reverse complement strand
TGCGGCGGTCCCAGGAAAGCCGATGGTCCCAGGAACGGTCCAGATCCCAGATTTGCCGCACTGGGGCGCAGCGGTCTCAGGGGTATGGTTTACGCCGGAGTGGTCCTCGTAGGGGCGGGTTTCAAACCCGCCCACGCACGGCCACTCTCGGCATAGCGCTGCCTCATTCTCCAGGACACCCTGCCGGGAGCTATCGACCTGCCGGGAGCTATCGACCTGCCGGGAGCTATCGACCTGCCGCAAGTTGACTTATTGTCGTCAGCCTTGATAATCCCAGAGACATTGTTTATCCCCAGACTGCCTTACCCACTCAGTTTGAGAAAGAACCCTCATCTTCAAGGTCGGCTGCGACCGTCTTCCCCTGCAAGCCCCCGACCGGACCGTCTGCTGACGATCAGCCGGCTGGAGAATAATGTGGTGGAGGAGGTGTGGTTCTGAGGCCACCCTCCCTGGGGGAAGAAGCGGGCGCGACTGTCGCACAATGGGCAGATAACCGGCGCCGCCTTCTTTGAGGAAAAAGCGGATAGGGCCTCTTAGGGCTGGTCATCTCGACGGGAATAGCTGAGCTGGAGCAGTGTTTCGAGCGACGGCGAGACTGATGAATAATGCAAGCTGCTTTCATAACCATCCGCTGCCAGCTATGATATTACAAGATTGCTATCGATGGAGGCGATGTATGGAAACTGTCAAGATTTCCCCAAAGTTCCAGGTTGTGATTCCCAAGAAACTTCGAGATGCCTTGAGGCTGTCGCCAAGGCAAAGGGTTCAAATGGTCATCTATGGCAACAGAATCGAGATGATCCCGCTAAGAATGCTTTCGGAAATGAGAGGCTTTCTAAAAGGAATCAATACCACGGTAGAACGAGATCCTGATAGATTGTCCCTACCATCACCATCTATGAGGTCTTCAAGGCGGTTCTCCGCCAACGCAACGAATCCGATGCCCTTCAATCGGCAGCCCTTATGCAGCAAGGTTCTGTAATAGATCTTACGTCAAGCATCTCTATCCTGGCGGCACAAATGAGCATTGAGCATCACCTGCCGATGACTGACAGTATTATATTAGCAACCGCACGGACATCCGGAGCCACACTATGGACTCAAGATTCCAACTTCAAAGAAATCGATGGAGTGCAATATATTGCAAAGAAGAACGGATAACTATGCCATGCATCGGATTGCCGAGAATTTTGGCTTCCGGTGATAGCCGTGTTAGCCGCGCCAAAAGAAAAAAATCGCGCGCAATGAAAAGGAGAGAAGATGCTACTGTCTCAAGAAGATGCGGCACAGTTTTTTCGATTGATGTGGGGACTGCATAATTACGTCAATCGACAACAACATCTTTTGCTAAATGTGAATTCTTGCGAGGCCTATGCACGTCTCGATACCCAGCAGAAAATGATCGTGCGTGATGCTTTGTGGAAGCGTCTGGATCTCATAGATGCCTATCTTCAAGCCAACCCAGATAAGCTGTCTGAAGAAGAATTGATGATCATTGGCAAATGGAAAGGACATATCGCGGGCAAGTTCTATATTTTTCGGTATTTGAAAGACTACACCATTTTTATGAATGATTCGCATGTATATGGGGTGAAAGGGTTGTATGAGCCGTTTGAAGTGATTCTAGAGGGACGTCCTTTGCCGATTCTGGTGGAAGCCGTGCTGTTGCCCTATAAAGGCCAGATTGTCTTTGATGGAATCTGCGAGAGTTACGAGATCTATTTTGGAAGCGGGGTGCGTAAGAATTTAACGGAAGAGTATCTGGCTGCCAAACAAAATGGCCGGATACAAATCTCGCTGGAAGCTGGAGCCGAGTTTGGGCAATCCTTCTCGCAAGAGCGCGCATTGGGGCCAGAGAGCGAAAAAGTAGTGGCGGAGATCGTGCAGAGCAGCGGTCGTTTGCGGGGAGGCACGGCTATCCAAAGCACTGCCTTTGGGGTCTTGCGAGCAAGTGCAAAGACAGTAGAAGCAGCGGTTTTGCATCCAGAAGATTTGGCAGAAATCCAGAAGGCGGGGCGACAAATATCAAATGCCTTGAGACGGCTGGGGAAGGTATTGGGACGAGCAGAGATGTAAGGATGCGAAGAAATCGGTGTGGCTGTTTACCGCATGCGCCTGCCCGCCGCGCTCCGCGTTCGATGGGTGGATCTGCAGAACGTACTGCCACGGGCCGATGACCTGCTCTGGGGATTGTCTTTCCGGAGTCATTCCGCTAGGGTTGATTTAGACAGGCTTGGAGAGTAACAAGACCTGTCCGGAGCGGAGTATGAAAGCGAAGATCAGAAGCTGGTTTGTAGTATTGATTCTAATTGCACTGGTTGTTCCGTTGAGTCCCTCTCGGTCTGCCGAGAGCTCGATTCTGCGTGCGCCAAACTTATCTTCCCGTGTGACCGCTGATCCTCTGGCTGACCCAGTCGGGGCTCCTATCCTCACTGATTATTGGGTTGATCCGGTAGAGGGCGATGATACCCACAGCGGCATCAGTCGTGAACAATCATTGCGCACGGTCAGAGAAGCCTGGAACCGTATTCCATCCGGCGCCGACCTGACTGTTTCTGGTTATCGCATCCAACTGGCAGCGGGTGATTATCGGGAAGAACACCTACCCAGCGAAGGTTGGATGGAATCACGCTATGGCACAGAGCAGTTCCCGGTGATCCTCAACTCCGCAGATGGCCCCCTGGCCGCTCGACTGCATCGCTATCTGAACATCTACGACTGCCATTACCTATCGCTCATCGGTCTGGACCTCATTACCGATCCCGGCTATGGCGGCGGTGGAAATGTGATCCATCTGGAAGCCAGCCGGAACATCCTCCTCCAAGGCTGCCGACTGAACGGCTTCGATGGAACGGCGCGCCAGTCGCAGGAGACGCTGAAGGCAAACCAGTGCCAATACCTGGATGTGGTGGAGTGCGACATCTCCGGCGCGTTCTGGTTCTCCCTTGATTTCGTGGCAGTGCAATTTGGCCGCATCGTGCGCAGCCGCATCCACAATGCCGGAGAAGACGCCTTGTTGTTAAAAGGGGGATCCTCCGGATTCCTGGTGGAGGCAAACCGGATCTACGATGCCGGCCGCCGGGGGATCTCCGCAGGGGACAGCACAGGCTTTGATTACATGGTCAATCCCTGGCTGCACTATGAGATTGCCGACAGCAAGTTCACCAACAATTTGATCTATCGCACTGGCAATGCCGGTCTCGCTGTCTGTGGAGGCTACAATATCCTCGTCGCTTTCAACACTTTCTACCGCATCGGCCTCAACCCAATCGGCGTGGACCTACTGGACCTGATCCGAGGAGGTCGTGGTTGCGAGCAAGCAGCGCCTTGCCTGGAACGTCACGCCCTGGGCGGCTGGGGACCGATCGCCCCGGGAGTGGGCGGGGAGTGGATTCCCAACCGCCATGTCTACGTTTTCAACAACCTCTTCTTCAATCCTGCGCCGCTCCAGACTGTCTATCAACACTTCGGGTTCGCCGGGCCGGCCGATCCTCCGGCCGGGAGCAACATCCCAGCGCCGAGCTTGGCCGATGAAGACCTTCGCCTGCTCGGCAACAGCGTCAGCAATGGCCCCCCGGACCATCCACTGGGGATCGGCGAGGACAGCGGCTGCCAACCGGCCAACCCCACCTGCAACGAAACGTTGATCCTGCAACATAACAGGATCAACGCATACGAACCGCAATTGATGGATCCCGAGGGCGAGGACTTTCACCCCTCCCCGGACGGCAACGTGGCCACCGCCACCAGCTTCGCCATTCCTGGTTTTCCGGGTGGAGACCAGGCGCAGCCGCCACTAGCGCCACAGGGCGAGCTGACCAATTCCGTCACGACCGATTTCAACGGCCTGCCGCGTCTGGCTGGCGGCCCCCCCGGGGCTCTCTTGCCTGCATCCGGAAACATCTACTATGTCGCCCCGCAAGGAAGCGACAACAACCCGGGAACGGCTGATCTGCCCTGGCGCAACCCCGGCTATGGCTCGCGCCTGCTGCAGCCTGGCGACACCTTGGTTCTTCTGGGAGGCCGCTACTCGATCTCGCGATTCGATGAAGACATCATGGCGCCGCCCGATGGGACTCCCACAGCTTGGGTGACCATTCGCGGAGAAACAGGGAATCGCCCCATTTTGGCTGGAAGCGACAATCTTTTCTGTGCGATCTTCCTTTCCAGTTATCTGCGCGTGGAGAACCTGGAGATCACTTCTGATGCCGGAGCCCCTTTTCGAGGCGGAGTGGACGGCGCCGATCATCCCCTGCAACAAGTTGTCCTCCAGGATCTCTACATTCACCACATCGACGAAGGCGCCATTAACGTCCGTGACGTGGATGGCCTGCAAGTGCGTGGATGTATTCTCAGCTACTGCGGTTTCGGCGGGATTGGCGGGCCGGCCGGCCAAGCTGGCGGATTGAGCAACCTTCTGGTCGCTGACTGCGAGCTTTCCTATTCCGGCCACTACTACCAGGGGGGGCCGGGGCCAGGGCCCTATGACCGACCCGATGGCTTCGGCATCGAGCCTTCGCTTGGGCCGGTGGAGATCGTTCGCACAAAAGCGCTCCACAATCGGGGAGACGGGCTGGACAGCAAATCGGCCAACACCTGGATCCACGAGTGTGTGGTGGCCAACAATTCCTGCGACGGAGTGAAGCTGTGGGGAGGCGGCAGCCGTGTCGAGAACACGCTGATCTACGGGACAGGGGACGGCGTGGGGGGAGGATCTCCCTGGGCTGGAATCGTCATCGACGAGGTCAGCACGCCCTCCGCTCGTTTTGAACTGATCAATGTCACCATCCATGACAACCCCACGCGTCACGCCTACCCCATCTATGTGCAGTACGAGCAGCCCAATCCGATTCAACTGCTCCTGCGCAACGTGATTATCTCCAACGGCTATGGATTGACTTACTTCGGCGACTCCGTCGATCTGACCGTCGATCACTGCCTTTTCTTCCGGCCAGGCGATTCGGAGCAGATCTATGCGAGAGGACGCACCTACACGGCAAATGAGATTGAAAGTGGGGATCTGGGGGAAGAGAATCTCTCCCGCGATCCTCGTTTTCTGGGACCGGCCTGGGGAGTCGAGGGCGACTACCATCTGGCCGCAGACAGCCCGGCCCTTGATGCCGGCACTTCCCAAGGAGCGGCAGCGGAGGATCTGGAGGGAACCTCCCGCCCCCAGGGAAGCGGCTACGACATGGGCGCCTACGAGCAGGCCGCTTCTACGCCCTCCCTTCCCTCCTCCCCCACCACTCCGGTGCGCCTGGTCTTCGTCCACCACTCCAGCGGGGAGAACTGGCTGGCTGACGGCAACGGCGGCTTGGGATTGGCCTTGCGCAATAGCAACTACTTCGTCTCCGACACCAACTATGGCTGGGGACCGGGGGGGATCGGCGACCGCACCGACATCGGCAACTGGTGGGAGTGGTTCCGCGGACCGGAGAGCGCCGCCATCCTGACCGCTCTCTTCCAGGAGGATGGGCAGAACTGCAGCTACTCCCGCATGGAGGTGAATCCCGACCCAGATGGGGAGAACGAGGTGATCCTCTTCAAGTCCTGCTTCCCCAACTCGGCCCTGCAGGGGAACCCGAGCGCTCCCATCCCCTCCATCGAGAGCAACCCCCTGAAGGGAGAGGACAGCTCCTCCCCCTACCACACCGTAGCCAACGCCAAGGGGATCTACCGGGACTTGCTGAACTCTTTCCAACAGCATCCGGAGAAGCTCTTCATCGCCGTCACCGCCCCTCCCCTCTCCGATCCCACCTGGGCGGCCAACGCCCGGGCCTTCAACCAGTGGCTGGTGGAGGACTGGCTGAAGGACTGCCCCTTGACCAATGTTTTCGTCCTCGACCTCTACAACGTCCTCACCTCCAACGGAGGGAGCCCCTCGGTCAATGACCTGGGCTGGGAGAGCGGCCACCATCACCGCTGGTGGCAAGGGGCGGTGCAGCATGCCGCTCTTGGCGGGGGGAACGTCAATGCCTACCCCAGCGGGGACGACCACCCCAGCCAGGCCGGCAACCTGAAGGCCACCGGGGA
>JAPLHV010000085.1 GCA_026389455.1 Coprothermobacterota bacterium | reverse complement strand
GTGATGGGAGACGGGGCTTACCTGGGGGCGGCCTCCTGGGTGAGCTTGGGGGCGGGGCAGGAGGTCAGCGCAACGCTCTTCTGCCCGGGAGGGCTGGAGGCGGGAAGCCACAGGCTGCGGGCCTTCCTCTGGTCGGGGCCGGGAGGAGCGCCGCTGGCAGGGCCGAAGGAGCTGTGGCTGGAGGTGGGGGGGTGAAAAAGGGGACAGATTTATTTTCCCTACCCGTCTTTCCACCATCTTCTCGATTTCGTCCACAAGATCCGATCCTTCGCTACTCTTAAGACGGGCCGCCAGTCATCTGTCCCCGTTAGAGCAGTCTACGGATCAATAAATAAATCTGTCCCCTTTTCTCCTCTTGTCACTGCAGATGCCGCACTGGGGTGCGGCGGTCCCAGGAAAGGCGATGCCCCGGAAACGGTATAAGAAAGAACCGCAATCTTCAACCAGCGCGGCGCCGCTAAACAAGCGCCCGACCATCGCCAAACCCCCATTCTCTGCCCCGATCACACAGAATGCAGGGTTGCTCATCTCTCCCTGCAGATAAAAAAGGGCAGAGCGCAGCGCTCTGCCCTATGGTCAACCCGGCATTGGCCGGATGGTCTCGCTTAACCTTCCTTCAGCTCGGTCTTTTTCTCCTCCAACAGGGTCTTGGTCTTTTCAAAGCTCTCCGTAACGAGCGCTTTTCCTTTCTCCAGCCCCTCCATAACCGCTGTTTTGCCCTTCTCGACTCCCTCCTTGAAAGCCTCCGGAACCTTCTCCTTCAGTTCTAAGGCTTTCTCTCGCAAATACTCACGTGTCTCTTCGCCGGATTTTGGCGCGTAAAGAAGGGCTAGGCCCGCACCAATAAGGCCGCCTAGGATAAGACCCAGGAAAAACCCGCCATCGTTGTCTTTTGACATTCAGCTAACCTCCTATTCGATTCAGTTACGTACATAACGATCCTAACAAAAGGGCTCCTACTTGTGCAATGATACGCCTTCCCCTACAATGCCGCCGATGCCAAACGGGAAAACTTTAATTATCACTGAAAAGCCGAGCGTCGCGCGGGACATCGCCAAGAGCATGGGTGGATTCAGCAAAAGAGAAGACTGCCTGGAGTCCGAGAGTGCCATCATCACTTGGGCGGTTGGGCACCTGGTCACCTTGGCCGAGCCGGACGACTATGACAAGAAGTACCGATTCTGGTTGTTAGAGCGGCTGCCGATTATCCCTGAGCGATTCCAACTGAAGGTCATCCCCAAGACTGCTGCTCGCTTCAAAGCGATCGCCAGCCTATTAAAGCGGAAAGAAGTGAGCGAAGTGATCAACGCTTGCGATGCTGGGAGGGAAGGCGAACTGATCTTCCGCTACATCTATGAAGAGGCTGGGTGTAAAAAACCGATCCGGCGCCTATGGCTTTCTTCCATGACTGATACGGCCATTCGCACCGGCTTCCAGCAGTTGCGGCCCGGCGCAGAGATGGAACTCCTGGCAGCATCGGCAAGATGCCGTTCGGAGTCGGATTGGCTGGTGGGGATCAACGCCACTCGCGCCTTTACCCGCCGCTTCGGCATGCTTCTGTCGGTGGGGCGCGTTCAGACGCCAACCCTGGCCATCCTCGTCCATCGAGAGTTGGAGATTCAAGCTTTTCTCCCAGAAACCTACTTCGAGCTCTTCGCTACATTTGCTGCGGCGGACGGCCGATACCAGGGCAAATGGTTCACGCGAGGCAGCGATCGTTTTACTCTCCGCCAAGAGGGAGCAGATTTAGAGATCAAGGTGAGGGATAAGCCGGGGTTGATCACCTCCTTGGAGCGCAAGGAGAGCATCCAACAGCCTCCCCTGCTCTTTGATTTGGCCGAATTGCAGCGGGAGGCAAACCGCCGTTTCGGCTACTTCGCGAAGCGAACCTTGGATATCGCCCAGAGCCTTTACGAGAAGCATAAAATGATCACTTACCCGCGCACCGATTGCCAATACCTTAGCTCAGACATGATCCCCCAATTGCCAGGCGTGATCTCCAACCTTGCCTGCGAAGAGTGGGAAGAGTTCGCGCGAGAGCTGCTCTCCCTTGGCAAGTTGCCGATCGGGAAGCGGTTGGTGGACGATGCCCGCATCACCGATCACCACGCCATCATCCCCACCCTCTCCAAACCGAAGCTGACCGGCTTGAAACCGGAAGAAATGCGAATATTTGATTTGATCGTGCGCCGTTTCCTGGCTGCTTTCTACCCGGCTGCCCGTTGGGAGAACACTCGTTTGCTGACCGAAGTGGAGGGGGAGAAGTTCCGCACCGAGGGGCGCAAATTGAAAGATATCGGGTGGCTGAAAGTCTACGAGCGCCCCAACCGGGAAGAATTGCTGCCCGATCTCTTCGAAGGAGAAGCGGTGCAGGTAGTCGAGACCAAGTTGGAAGAAAAACAGACGGCCCCCCCACCCCGCTACAACGACGCCACCTTGCTGTCAGCCATGGAGGGAGCGGGTAAGCTCCTTGATGATGAGGAGTTGCGAGAGGCGATGAAGGAACGGGGGTTGGGAACCTCCGCCACCCGAGCGGCGATCATCGAGCGTTTGATCGATGTAGAATTCGTTCAGCGTGAGAATAAAGCCATCATCCCGACGACGAAAGGGATCGAGTTGATCCGGGTGATCGAGAAGATCCAAATCCCTGAGTTGGCCTCTCCCGAGTTGACTGGGAATTGGGAACATCAGTTGTTGCAGATAGAAAAGGGCCGGACACCCTCTTCGCACTTCATGGAAGAGATCGTTCGCCTAACCCGAGAAGTGGTGGAGAAAGTGAAAGAAGCCAAGGAGGTGGAAGCCTTCCGCGCCACGGTCAACGAGCCGCTGGGGAATTGCCCTCTCTGCGCCGGGGAGATCCGGGAGACGAAGATGGCTTACTCCTGTTCCAACTGGAAAGAGCAGGGGTGCAAGTTTGCTATCTGGAAACGGGTTGCCGGCAAGACCTTGACCCGAGGACAAGCCACTGAATTGCTCAGCAAAGGGCGTGTTGGCCCGCTTTTCGGTTTCCGTTCGCGCGCCGGGAAGCCCTTCCGCGCCATCTTAGCGCTGCAGGAAGAAAAGGTGATCTTTGAGTTCCTCACAGATCGCCCCGGCTATGTTCGTAAGGAGAAGGAAAAAGCAACCGGCGAGGAGGACAAGAGCGCAACCTTGGCCCCGCCAAAACGGAAGGCGGTGCGTCGCAAAACAAGTACCCCTTCCAAACCTCGCCCCAGTAAGAACGTTTCCAGCCAAGCGGTCGTCAAGACGCCCCCGGCCAAGAAAACCGTGCGAAAGAGAACGGCTGTGGGTGGTTCAGTAAGCAAGAGGACTCCGACAGTTGACCGGGTCGATGCGGACAAGGACATCCTTCCTAAAAAAGCGGCTCGACCCCGCAAGAGCCGGCTAGCTCGAGATGAGAAAGGGGAAGAAAGCGCAACATGACTATCCTTCAAGTGCTCGTTATGTCAGTTATCCAAGGCCTGACCGAGTTTCTCCCCGTTTCTTCCTCCGCCCATCTGGTGCTCGTCCCGACCTTGTTGGGATGGCCACTCGCGCCGGTGACGCTTGATGTGGCCATGCATTTCGGAACACTCTTGGCATTACTCGTCTTTTTTAGGAGAGATATTATCCTTCTAGTGAAAGCATTATTCTACTCCTTGAACAGGCGCCACTCGTTCAGCGAGGAAGAGAGAATCTATGTGCGGATGGTTTGGTGGATCATCTTGGGCACCATTCCCGTGGTTGTGGCGGCTCTGCTCTTTAAGAAGGAAATCGAGGCTGCTTTCGCCTCGGCCATTCCCTCCGCCATCTTTCTCTTGGTGACGGGAGTATACCTGGCCTTGGCGGACATCTTCGCCACGCCTCGGAAAGTCATCGGCCAATTGAACAGCGGCAGCGCCCTGGTGATCGGCATCTCCCAGGCAATCGCCTTGCTTCCTGGCATCTCTCGTTCCGGGACGACTTTGTCCACGGGCATGTTCTTCGGCCTGAAACGAGAAGACGCGGCACGTTTTGCCTTCCTCCTGGCGATACCGGCTCTTTTGGGGGCCTTTCTCCTGGAGATCTTCACCGTCCCCTTGGGTGATCTCTCCGGATGGCTGATGCTCCTCGGGATTGTCGTCTCTTTCGGCGTGGGCATCCTTTGCATCCGTTTCTTCCTGCGATTCCTGAAGAGAAGTCGATTGCTCTGGTTCAGCGCCTACTGCTGGGCTTTCGGCCTCTTTGCGCTGTTTAAGCTGCTGTGGGGATAGGAGGAACCCAGTGAAAGTTTACATTTCCGCTGACATGGAAGGGATCTCCGGGATCGTTTCTTGGGAGCAAGTCACCGATTCTCACCCGGAATATGCCCGCAGCGTCATTTTGATGGTGCGCGAAGTCAACGCGGCGATCGATGGCGCTCTATTGGGAGGCACTGATGAGATCCTGGTCAACGACTCGCACGCTTCGATGCGCAACCTACCCATCGAGGAACTGAACCCCCGCGCTTCTCTTCTTTCCGGCAACACCAAGCCGCTATCGATGGTCCAGGGCGTGGAATCCGGGTTCGACCTGGCTTTTTTCCTCGGTTACCATGGGGCTGTGGGAAGCAACCAAGCCATTTGCGACCACTCCTACTCATCTAGCTCGGTCTTCTCCGTCTCCCTCAACGGGCAGGCGATGAGTGAAACGGGGATCAATGCCGCCCTCTGCGGCTTCTATGGGGTACCGGTCGCCCTGGTCTCCGGAGACGAGGCAACGGTTGCTCAGGCGCGCGTCCTCCTTACAGATGTGGAGACAGTGGCCGCCAAACGGGCTGTTGGCCGTTTCGCTGCCATCTGCCGGCACCCGCTGCTGGTTCGCGAAGAGATCCGCCAGAAGGCGCGTCGCGCGGTGGAAGAAGCGGTCCGTTTCCGCCCCTATTGCCTAACTCCGCCGATTAAGTTAGAGATTGTCTTTTCGCAATCTAGCAAGGCCGATTTTGCCGAACTCCTCCCCGGCTCGCAGCGCTTGGACGGCCGCCGGCTATTCTTTCAGGGGGAGAACATGCCGGAAACCTTCCGTGCCCTCCAAGCTTTCCTTCTTTTGACTCGAGCCACCAACTAGCAGCCACTTTCCGGGGTTTTCCATGGGTTCTCCAATCTCTCTCTCCTTGGCGGGGTGTATTTGCTACACTAGCGCCATCGCGAAAAGGAGAACTTGGAACATGGAATCGAAGGCAACCATTCTGGAGGATAGACGGGCTGACCGCCTTTTGCGACGGGTGCGTTCCGGTCTCTCTGGTGAGTTATTGCGGCGACCAGGCGGAAGCGCTGTTCACTTTGGAGGCAGCACGTCCCTGTACGCGCCCAGGCTCTTCTCCGGGATCCAACCGATCGGCGCCGCCCTCTCCCTCTGTAAGGCCCCGCCTTGGGAATGCCCTCCGCTCGATGTGACCATCGCCCACCGCCACTCTAAGGAGAGGGTGCGGGCATGAGTCTGCTCGGACTGGGGATCGACATAGGCGGCACCAGAATCAAAGGGATCTGCATGGACGAAGAAGGGCGAGTTTTGGCTGAGGCTGACGCGGCTACCGGCAACGGCTCATGCGAGGAAGAGGTGCTGGGGAACCTCTTTACTGTCATCGACAGCCTGCTAGCCGCGGGGGAAGTCGCCTCGATCGGGATCGGCTGCGCTGGGCCGGTAGACCCTATCCTTCAGATCGCAGCGGTCTCACCAAACATCGCCTTCCCGCGCGACTACCCTCTCGGCAGAGTGGTGGAAAGGCGCTACGGCATTCCTACTTTGATCGAGAACGATGTCAAAGCAGCCGCCCTTGGGGAGCTTTATTTCGGGCAAGGGTTGAGAGTGCGTGACTTTGTCCTGGTCACTCTTGGGACCGGCATCGGCGGGGCCATCGTGCATGAGGGCAAATTGCTGCGCGGGGCCGGGAATGCTGCCGGGGAGATCGGCCACTTGACCCTGGAACGTTTCGGGCCGCAATGCGGTTGCGGCAAACAGGGTTGTTATGAGGCATTGGCTTCGGGCACAGCCATCCGACGCTCTTTCCTATATGCCTTGGGAAGAGGTCGCCACTCGAAATTGGCCAGCCTCCCGACCGAGGAAATCAACGCTGTCCGGATCGCCGAAGCTGCGCGGGAGGGAGACCGGTTGGCTCTTGAGGTCTTTGAGGTCTCCGCTTTTTACACCGGCCTCGCTCTCTCTTGCTTGGTCGGGTTGTTGAATCCGCAGCGAATCATCCTAGGAGGCGGGATGTCCGCCGCCCTCGATTTGATGTGGGAGAAGATCCAAGACACCTTAACCCTGCACACCATGGATTACCCGTTGCGACAAGTGGAAGTGCTCCCTTCCGATCTGGGTAACCGCGCCGGTGTTTTGGGCGCCGCTATGATGAGCATCCGAACGATTATTGGGAGGGTTTGAAACCCGCCCTTACGGTCTCAGTCTGTCAGAGGCATCGGTCAGGGTTGAGGATTGGGATCGGCCTCTTGACAACTCATCGCACTGTCCTTTCGTCGCCCTTGCCGGATCGTAAACAATCCTACGGCAGCAAACCTTGCTCCTGCATTGACTGGGCCGCTTCCAAAGCGCCGATGTAGACGTGGTCGAAGCCCAAACCCCCCTGCAGATAGACAGCGTAGGGAGGAACCATTGGGGCGTCGCAGCTAAGCTCCGAGGTCGCGCCGCTGATGAATGTCCCAGCCGCCATGACGATTGGATCATCGTATCCCGGCATATGGCACGGAACAGGGGTTGCGCTGGAATCCACCGGTCCGGCCCGCTGAATCCCACGAGCGAAAGCCAGAACCCGCTGGGGGGTCTCCAGCAAGATCGTCTGAATGGAATCATTGCGCTCCTCCCCTGCTTGGGGTGAAACCTGAAAGCCAAGACCGGCAAAGAAACGAGAAGCGAATACTGATCCCTTCAAAGCTTCACAGACCACCAGAGGCGCTAGAAATAAACCCTGGAAGAATGGGCGGAGAAATCCTTCGGTAGCCCCCAGTTCTTTCCCCAAACCTGGCGCGTAGAGCTGCTCAGCCACTCGCGCGACGGTTTCGACATTCCCCGCCAGATACCCACCCGTGAGCGCCAGACCGCCACCCGGGTTTTTAATCAGCGAGCCGCACAGCAAGTCAGCCCCGTACGCAGTGGGTTCGTGCGGACGAACGAACTCTCCGTAGCAATTGTCGACCAACAGGCAAGCCTCGGGCATTCGCTCCCGCAGCTTGCCAAGATCTCGACGGAGCTCTTCCTCCGTCGGGCCGGGGAGGAGCCGGTAACCACGGGAACGTTGCAAAAAAAAGACATCGGCCGGGGGGATCTCGACATCTGCGGCTTTTAAAATGATAACCTCTACTCCCTGGGCGGCCAGCCAGGAAAAGGTCGGTTGGAGCGAATCGTAGGGTTCCCCATACCAACAAACAACCCGCTTGCTCCCCTGCAACAGCGCGCGCAGCGCACAAGCCAGGACATGAGTTCCAGAGACGAATTGTCCCCGCACCAAGGCATCCTCCGCTTCCATTGCCTGAGCGAAAACGCTTTCCAGCGCTTGCCGGCCGAGATCACCGATGCCATAGCCAGAAGAACCCTTGAGATGCGCCTCGTCGATGCCAACACGGTGAAACGCCTCCAGCACTCGAGTGAAGACCAGGCGGCGTTGGTTCTCAAGGCGGCGAAACTCTTCCTGTGACTCGGCTTCAGCCTCTTCAGCCAGCCGGGTCAAGCTTTTATCAAACATCCGGTAGAGAGGTTTCCAGCGTTTTCTCCCATCGTTCTTTTCTCTGGCGGTTACGTTCCGCCAGCACAAGAGCAGAGAGCTCTTCGAGGTGGTCGCCCCGCGTAGCAGAGACGGCCAGGGATGGGGAATTGGCCCGGAGAAGAAGCGTCAGCCAAGGCGCATAGCCTGCGGCATCTAAGGACACCCTTCCGGGGGCTGTCAAGCTGCCGGGGGTTGTCAAGCTGCCGGGGGTTGTCAAGTCCAACTTGTTGACGAGGGTCCAGAGAGGTCGATCGTGCAAGCCTAGGGTGGCTATCACCTCGCGGGCCACAGCGATATGCTCCAGCGCTTTGGGATCTGAACCGTCCACCACCAGCCAAATCAAATCCGCATCCTGAGACTCTTCCAAGGTAGCGCGAAAAGCTGTGAAAAGATGGTGGGGAATCTTCCGAATCAAGCCGACGGTATCGGACAGGAGGATATCAGATGTCCCCTTGAGCAAGCGGACCTTGGGGTCGAGGGTGGAAAAAAGCCTGGAAGAGATAAATGTCTCGCTGCCGGTTAAGGCCTGAAAGAGGGAGGATTTCCCAGCGTTGGTGTACCCCAGCAGGCTGACCATGAAGAAATCCTTCTTTCGGCGGTTAGCTCGGATCAGGGAACGGTTCTTCTTCACTTTCTCCAGGTCGCCTTTCAGCCGATGGATACGCGTGCGCATCAAGCGGCGATCGACCTCCAGCTTGGTCTCCCCGGGGCCACGCGTACCGATCCCTCCGCCTAGCCGGGAGAGCTGCCGCTGACTGCCGACTAATCGCGGCAGCAGATATTGCAACTGGGCAAGCTCCACCTGGATCTTGCCTTCCTTGGACTGCGCCCGACGGGCGAAAATGTCCAGGATCACCTGGCTGCGGTCGATGACCCGTACCTGCAGCTTTTCCTCCAGATTCCGCAGTTGGCTTGCGCTGAGCTCGTCATCACAGACGACGAGAGTCGCCCCGCGCTCCTTGACCATCTCCTTTAGCTCTTCGACCTTCCCTTGGCCGAGATAGGTTCGCGCATCCGGTTTTTCGCGGCGCTGCGTCACGATCTCCAGCGCCTCGCCACCGGCTGAAACAACCAATTCCTTCAGCTCGCTCAAGAGATGAAGCGTCTCATACGGGTCGCGTTGCGGTGGGTCGATGGCCATCAGGATGACCTGGTCTCGGTTCTCTTGGATCAAACGCGCTGCCGCGAGCTGTCTAGCTATAGGCTGTCTTGTCAAAGTTCAGGGGGTTGCAGCGCTCAAGAGGGTGGAAAGTCCTCGCTCAAAGGCCGGATCCTTTCCGTCTGTGATATCCTGCGCGGTGGGTATCACCTCGATGTTCGGCGAGATCCCTTTCTTGTGGATAGACTCCCCGGAAGGGGTTAAGTAACGAGCGGTGGTGAGGACCAGCGCGCTTCCCTGGGAGAGCTGGAAAGAGGTTTGGACGATCCCCTTGCCGAAGGAGCGCTCGCCTACCAGCGTCGCCAGGTTGTGATCGCGCAAAGCGCCGGCCAGGATCTCCGCCGCACTGGCCGTGCCCCCGTCGATCAGGACAACGATGGGAAGCTGGAACTTAGGGGTGAAAGGCGTGGAATGGGAGACGCGCTTGTTGCCATCGCGATCCTCCAGAATGACGATGGATTCGTTGGCAGGAACCAGATAACTGGCCACGTCAATCACGGAGGAGAGAAGTCCGCCGGGGTTCTGGCGGAGGTCGAGGAGAAGTTTACTCATCCCTTGGCGGGAGAGTTGCTCCAATGTGCTGCCAAAATCATCGGCCGTCTGTTCTTTGAAACCAAGCAGCCGGATCATCCCGACCCCATCCTGCAGCATCTTCCCGGAAACGGACTGCACCGTGATTTGGGCGCGGCTGAGGATGAATGTAAGTATTTCACCGCCTCGCTCCATCAAAAGTTTTACTTCCGTTCCGATCGGACCCTTCACCTTTTGAGCGATTTGGGTGATGGTGAGACCTTCCACCATTGTCTCATCCACCTTCACAAAATGATCTCCCGAGCGGATGCCCGCTTTCTCGGCAGGGGAATCTGGGAAGACCGAGATCACCGTTGGGCGATCGTCCTTGGCCCCTAGTTCCATTCCGATTCCACCGTATGTGCCGCTGATCTCGGAGGTCCAATCGGAATACGAGGAAGGATCCAGGTACTGGCTGTAGGGATCGCCCAAGGAGCCGACCATTCCCCCCAAAACACCGTTCATGAGTGTGCTGGTGCTGACGTCCTTCTCTAGGAACTCATCGCGGATCTTCGCGTTAACTTCGTCGAAGAGCTGCCATTCATCGTTCGTGAACTGAAGATTCTGCGGCGGTGCAAGGGCCGGCTGGATAGCCGGAGAAAGATAGTAACCGAGCACGAAGCAGACCAGCGCCAGCAACAGCCCGGTCACCAGAGTGCGGAGACGAATTGCCTGGTTCATCGCTCACCGCCCATTAGGGGAGCCAATCCAAGGGGTTGACAAAGTCACCTGAGACCCTCACTTCGAAGTGGAGATGCGGGCCTGTGGTCAACCCGGTGAGGCCGATCCAGCCGACTACTTGTCCCTGCTCCACTTCTTCGCCGGTATCGACGGCGAAACCGGAGAGGTGGGCGTAGACGGTGGAGATGCCGTTGAGGTGGTCGAGGATAACGATGTTACCGTACGTTCCCAGGTAATCCGCTGTGACCACCACGCCACCGGCCGCAGCAGCAATCGGTGAACCGTACGATGCGCCGATATCGATGCCTCGATGGAAATCCCCCCAGTCGCGCCAACCGAAATAGGAAGTGATGGATCCTCCGATTGGCCAAGCCAAACCAGAAGAGCCGGTTTCTCCGGTATAGACAAACGTATGAGTGCTGAGCAGCTCGGCGATGTAGGCTTGGTCTGCCTCGATCTTCTGGACCAGCTCGGACTTCTCGCCCTCCAGAGCAGCTTGCTCCTCTGCCTTCGTAACCAGATCAGCTTTCTTCGGCGCCATCTCCAAATCCAACTGCTGTTGGGCTTGGGCGGTCTGCTCTTGGAGATAAGCGTACTGCTCGCGTTGAGACTTGAGCAACTCATTCTGTTCCTGCAGTTGATTCCGTTGCACATTCATCTGGCCGATCAATTCCTTGGTTTGCTGAAGCAAAGACTGATCTTCGCGGAAGACTCGCTGAAAATAAGTGAGGCGAGCGCCGAATTGCTGAAAGTCGCTGGAGGAGAGAAGGATCTGCAAGTACTTGCCGCGGTTTAGCTTATAGAGAGTGGCTATCCTTTGAGCCAAGATAGCTTGGCTTTCTTCCAACTCTTTAGCGATCACCTTCACTTCCGCGTCTTTGGAGACGATGCTGCCGGAGATTTGTTCGATGTTGAGCGTAACATCTCCCATCTTTCCCTGGTAGAAGGAGAAGTCCGCTTCCAACCCATACATCTGCGCATTCATCGTATCCAATTCATTGAGCAGGTCGCTGTGGTAGCTGCTGGTTTGATCCAGCCTAGCTTGCACTTCGGAAAGTTGTGCTTTGTAATCCTCCAGCTCGGCCTTCAGATCCTCGACCTCGGTACCGACGGCCGGTAGGCCGCCGCTGAAGAGGCTGAGGACAAGTAAAATAAGGACTGTGGAGAGGAGAATCCGCCAGGACACGCTGCCGCGAGCTGTCAAGCTGCCGCGGGTTAACATGCTGCCGTAGGCTTTTCTGTTCATACGTGCAAGAACCTCCTTATGCTGAGGTTAGCGGAAATGGCTCCAAGGAAGGAACCCACCGCCACCAACACCAAGATAATCCAAATCTGGTAGCTGCTGTCCGGCGCCATTGCCGACATAAAACTGAGCTGCTGCAGACTGGCCACCAAGACGGAGCGCACAGGCACCAGAAGAATGCTGGCGGTGATTGCCCCGATCAACCCGTAGAAGATCCCTTCGATGATGAAAGGGTAGCGGATATAACTGTCTGTAGCTCCGACCAGTTTCATAATCTCGATCTCTTCCTTGCGTGCATAGACGGTCATCCGTATTGAAGAGGAGAGCAGAAACCAGGTGCTGGCCACAAAGAGGAGCGAGATGAGGATACCGGCGATGCGGAAATAGCTAGCGAAGGCAATGAGGTTGTTGACGATGGCCGCGTCGTACTGCACTTCGTCGATCTCCGGGATCGTCTTCAGTTGAGCGACCAGGACGGCGGTGACCTGCGGGTTCTTCGGCTTGATCTCCAAAGAAGCCGGCAAGGGGTTCACCATCAAGCTGGTGAGGACGTCCTCGAAACCGGCCAAGTCACGCATGAGGGCTTCCATCGCTTCCTCTTGAGAGACATAGTTGACCGACTCCACCTGCGGCCAGGTAACAATCGTGGCCTGCAAAGCGGCAGCTTGAGACGGAGTGACGGTTTCCTTGAGGTATGCTGAGACGCCGACTCTCTCCTCGAAGTTGCGCACGAGGTTGTTCACGCTGCCGTCCAGAAGCAGGAAGATGCCGAAGACCAAGAGCGAGATCCCCGCCACCGCGATGCACGCAACCGAGTAAACGCCGTTGCGGCGGACATTTAGCCAAGTTTCCACAAGAATCTTGCGCGAGAGCCGGATCGGGCTCCCCCGTTCACGATAGGGGCGGCTGCGTATTCTGTTTGGCATCAGCAGTTTCCGATACGATTTTACCCCGCTCCAGGATCACGGTGTGACATCCTACCTTGCGTACGATATCTTCGTTGTGGGTGGCCATGATGACCGTAGTCCCTTGCAGGTTGACTTGTTTGAGCAGCTCCATCAACTCCCAGGAAGTGGCCCAGTCCAAGTTCCCGGTAGGCTCGTCGGCCAGGAAGAGGGGTGGGTTGTTGGCCAGCGCGCGGGCGATGCTGACCCGTTGCTGCTCGCCCCCGGAGAGCTCAGAGGGGAAAAGGTTGGCCTTATCGATGAGGTTGACCAGCTCCAAGACGTAGCGCATGCGCTTCTTCGCTTCCCGCTCGGAGACACCGATTACTTCCAGACTGAAGAGCACATTCTCGGCCACGGTGCGTCGAGGGAGCAACTTGTAATCTTGGAAGACGGTGCCGATGGTGCGCCGCAGGAAGGGGATCTGTTTGTGTTTCAGTCGAGCCAGGTCTCTCCCGTCCACCACCACCCGCCCTTGAGTAGGGATCTCGGCGCGGTAGAGAAGCTCCAACAAAGTGGACTTACCGGCGCCGGAGGGTCCGGTGATGAAGATCATATCCCCTTTCTCCACGGTCAAGTTGATTTGATCCAAGGCGACCAGATTGGGAGGAAAGACTTTGGAGACATTCTGCAATTCGACGATGGCGATGCCTAATCCGGGCGCCATCAGTCTCCCGGCCTCTGGTAGAGTCCCCACACCAGGAGCACGATATCGGTCTGAGCCAGCAGGCCGCGCCCGTCCGAGCGCGGAACGATGAGCAGGTGGTTGCTTTGGACCGCCTCCTGATGCCTTACGTCGATCCCCCCGGTGACGTCGGAGAGCCCTCCCATGGTGATGGCGGGGTCGGCCAAACAATAGGCCGAGCCTACCCGCAGAATGAACTGGGTTCCGGCCTGGCCGATGATGGAGTGGCCGGCCGGCAGCTCGACGACCTGAGGTGTCAGGAACTGGTCTAAGTAACTCTTGGTGATGATCGGATCCTCGGCAGTCCCGGGTTGCCCGGTTTGCGCGGAAGTCTGACCCACCCACAGAACTGCGCCTACCAGCAAACAGGCCAGAAGGAGGAAAACCAGCCAGGACACCCTGCCGGGGGCTATCAAGCTGCCGGGGGCTGTCAAGCTGCCGGGGGCTGTCATGCAGCCTTTTTCCTCTTTCAAACTAAGCCTGCGTTCTTTTCTCATGCCGCAGATTCTCCCAGATGAAGGGAGTGATGTCACCGTTTAGTACACGCATCGCGTCCCCAACCTCATACCCGGTTCGGTGATCCTTTACCATTGTGTAGGGGTGCAGCACGTACGATCGGATTTGGTTGCCCCAAGCAGCCGTGAGGAATTCCCCGCGCAGCTCATCGAGCTTCTTCCGCTCTTCCTCGCCGGCCAATACAGCCAACCGGGATTGCAGGATCTTCATCGCTGTAGCTTTGTTTTGCAGTTGTGACCGCTCGTTTTGACAACAGACGACGATTCCGCTTGGAAAATGAGTGATGCGAACGGCCGAGTCGGTCTTCTGCAGGTTCTGCCCGCCGTGGCCTGAAGAGCGGAAAGTATCGATGCGCAAGTCGTCCGGGTTGATCTGCACCACCTGGCTCTCGATCTCCGGAATCACTTCAACCAAAGCAAAAGAGGTATGCCGTCGGTGGTTCCCGTCGAATGGGGAGATGCGCACCAGCCGGTGAACCCCTTTCTCATTGCGCAGCAGTCCATACGCTTTGCTGCCCTTGATTAGGATGGTAGAAGACTTGATGCCTGCTTCTTCCCCCGGAGAGAGATCGACCACTTCAGCCTTGAAGCGGCTCTCCTCCGCCCAACGCAGGAACATCCGCACCAGCATCTCAGCCCAGTCCTGAGCGTCAGTTCCTCCGGCGCCGGCATGTACGGAAAGGATGGCATCGGAGAAGTCGTACGGGCCGTTCAGATAAAGGGTTTCCTCCATCTCGCGGTTCAACTTTTTCCAAAGGGCAAGATGCTCTTCCAAATCGGACAAAAGAGGCGTGATGTCCTCCTCGTCCATCAAGTGCAACCATGTTTCTGTCTCTTCAATCTCGTGGGCCAAGCGTTGATGAAGGGCGAGAGATTCCTCCAAACGAGTTATCCCTTGCAACACCTGGGTATGGCCTTCGCTTTGCCAGAAGTTACCCTGAGAACTCGTCTTCTCCAGTTCTGCCTTCTGAGATGCCAGGCTTTCCGGATTGAAAGCGCCGGTCAGTTGCCGGAAGGCTGCGCTCAAGAGCTGCACTTCTTGGCGTAAGAAAGCCAGGTCTACTGGTCTTTCCCGTGACATTTCTTGAACTTCATGCCGCTTCCGCAGGGGCAGGGATCATTGCGCCCAACCTTGCTCATATCAGCAGTTTGACCGGTGTTTTCTCCTCCCTTTCGAGTGGGAGAGGAGGGGTGAGCAGTACTGGCAGTATTGGTAAAAGCAGACTGGGAGCTGCCCTCGCGATGAGTGTACGTCGTGTTTCCACTCTTGCTTCCAGCCTGGGGCGCCGGTAGGGGGCTGGTTCCGGCCGATGCGGGCATGGGCTTGCTGCCGACGTGTCGCAATGCAGCCGGGCCGCCGGCGCGTTGCGGCGCCGGCGTGGGAGCTGTTTGCGCTTGCGGTTTCACTTGGGCGCGAAAGAGGAACTTGACAGCATCTTCTCGGATAGAGGCCAACATGGTCTGGAACATCTGGAAAGACTCCAATTGGTACTCCACCAGCGGGGATTTCTGCCCGTAGGCACGCAACCCGATCCCCTCTTTGAGGTAGTCCAAGTTGTAAAGCTGGTCGTTCCACTTACTGTCCACCACGCGCAGAATAATGTACCGCTCGACTTGACGCATCATCTCGCTGCCGACGTCCTGCTCCTTGGCTTGATAGAGAGCAAGCGCCTGCTCGGTAGCCCACTCCACCATCTCGCGGCGATTTAAGTCCTCATCTTTGGGGCGCAGGCTCTGCCCGGTCAACTGGGCGAAAGCTTTCCAAAAACCTTCTACATCCCACTGATCGGGGGACGAGTGTTCGGGAAGGTGTTGGCCGGCAGCCTCTTTGATGGCGCCTTGAATCATCTCCTGAAGATGCTCGCTGAGATCAGCTTGGTCGAGCACTTTCCGGCGCTCGCGATAGATCGTTTCCCTTTGCGTGTTCAGTACATTGTCATATTCCAGCAAGTCCTTGCGGATTTCAAAGTTACGCGCCTCTACCTTCCTTTGGGCGTTCTCGATAGCCTTGGAGAGGAGTATATTCTCAATCGGCATGTCCTCGGGAACCTTCATTCGCTCCATCAGTCGGGAGATCGTTTCCCCGCCGAAGAGCCGCAACAGTTCGTCATCCAGGGATAGAAAGAAACGACTCGAACCCATGTCTCCCTGCCGTCCGGAACGGCCGCGCAGTTGGTTGTCGATGCGGCGCGCCTCGTGGCGCTCGGTGCCGAGGATGTGCAACCCGCCAAGGTTAGCTACGCCATCTTGCAGGACGATGTCCACACCGCGCCCGGCCATGTTGGTAGCGATCGTCACAGCGTTTTTCTGCCCAGCCAAGGCGATAATCTCGGCCTCTTTCTCGTGGTATTTGGCATTCAGAACCTGATGGGGAATGCCTTTTTTCGACAACAGCCGGCTCAACGTCTCGGATTTCTCGATAGAGCGAGTTCCTACCAGGACGGGTCGCCCCTTTCCGTGCAACTCGACAATCTCCGCCACAATGGCATTATACTTGGCTTTCTCTGTCTTGAAGATCACGTCGGCAGCATCGGTGCGAATCATCGGCCGGTGTGTGGGGATTGCCACTACCGAAAGATTGTAAATCGCGCGCAGCTCTTCTTCCTCGGTGACAGCGGTGCCGGTCATCCCAGCCAACTTACCGTACATGCGGAAGAAGTTTTGGAAAGTGATGGTGGCCAGCGTCTGGTTCTCCTGACGAACGCGCAGCCCCTCCTTGGCCTCGATGGCCTGGTGCAAACCATCTGAGTAGCGCCGACCGAACATCAACCGCCCGGTGAACTCGTCGACGATGATCACCTCTCCCTCCTTGACGATGTAGTCGACCTCGTTCTTGAAGAGATGAAGAGCTCGCAGGGCGACCGAGAGATGGCGATGATGCTGCACGTTCTGGCTGGCGTAGAGATTCTCCAAGCCGAAATAGCGCTCCGCCTTGTGCGCTCCCTCGGCGGTTAGGGTGGCGGTGCGCGCTTTTTCGTCGGTGCTGTAATCTTCGTCGGGGAGCAATCGGCGGGCAAGTTGAGCCGTCTTGTAATAGAGGTCGGTGGATTCCTCAGCCGGCCCGGAGATAATCAAGGGAGTCCGCGCCTCATCCACCAAGATCGAGTCAACCTCGTCGACGATGGCGTAATGCAAGGGGCGCTGCACGGTTTGCGCCGGGTCGATGGCCATGTTGTCGCGTAAGTAGTCGAAGCCATACTCGTTATTGGTGCCGAAGGTGATATCGGCAGCGTAGGCGTCTTTGCGCTCTTGATAGGTGGCGTCATGACGGATCAACCCGCAACGCATCCCCAAAGCCTCATAGATGGGTCCCATCCACTGCCGGTCGCGCTTGGCCAGGTAGTCGTTGACGGTGACGATGTGAACGCCCTTGCCCTCCAGCGCATTGAGGTAGGCGGGCAATGTGGCTACCAGAGTCTTCCCTTCCCCAGTCTTCATCTCGGCGGTCTTTCCTTCGTGCAAGACGATCCCCCCAAGGAACTGCACATCGTAAGGGCGCAGACCAATGGTAAGGCTGGCTACTTCGCGCACCAGGGCGAAAACCTCCGGCAATAGGTCATCCAGCGTCTCCCCCGCTGCCAAACGTTCCCGGAAGCGCGCTGTGCAGTCCGGAGCATCTTCCAGGCGGAACCCGGCCAATTTCAGCCCCTCAACGTTGATCTGTGTGACAAAGCGAGAAAGTCTTCTTACCTCCCGTTCGTTGGAGGAGAAGAGGCTCGCCAGAAAATTAGCCATCTGCTACTCAACCTGCGGCAGCATCATAGCCTGCGGCAGCATCATAGCCTGCGGCAGCATGTTCAATCCATTTCCGGTTCGATCAGCCCGTAGTTGCCGTCCCTCCGCTTGTAGACTACTGTGACTTGTCTGTTGGCGGAATTGCGGAAAACAAAGAAGGCATGGCCGATCAATTCCATCTGCTCGACCGCTTCTTCCGGCTCCATCGGCTTCAAGTTGAAGCGTTTGGTCCTCACGATGGCGGGCTGTTCTTCCGGTGGGGCCGGCGGCATGGCGGCTCGGAAGGCCTCCTCCATTGGCATTTTCGCTTTGGAGGTGATTTTCTCCTTATGCCGTTTGACTTGCCTCTCCAGCTTTTCGGCCATCTTATCGATGGCGGCGTACATGTCGGATTCTTGTTCCTCAGCGCGGAGGATCGCTCCGGAGACCTGCATCGTGGTCTCTGCTTTGAAACGCCCCCGCTCCATGCTGAGAGAGACCAGTCCGTCTTGAATGTTATTAAAATAGCGATCCACTCGCTGCACTTTCTTCAAGACATAGTTGCGCAGGGCATCGGTCACTTCTACGTTCTTACCTTTGACGATGATTCTCATTTCTTACGGCCTCCTCTCCAACCTAAAGTTCATCATTCTGAGCTGCTACTCGCGACCCAGGATTCACACTAGCATTGGCTTCCTTCGACTGTCAAATTACACGCTGCCACGGGTTATTTAGCTGCGCCGGCCACCACCACCGTTACCTCTCCTAGAGGCGGCGTCTTGCGGAGAGCCAGACGCTCCTGCAAACAAGAGAGGGTCCCCCGCCAAATCTCCTGGTATCGTTTGGTCATCTCGCGGCAGATCGCCGCCAGCCTGTCCCCGAAAGCTGCTTGCATGTCCTCCAATGAGGAGTGCAGGCGAAACGGCGACTCGAAGAAAATGAGCGTCATCTTGAGTGACGCCAAGGAAAGGAAGAGGCGGCGGCGCGGACCGGCCTTGGCTGGGGGAAAGGCATGGAAGAGAAAGGAGTGCATGGGCAATCCGGAGAGGATCAGGGCTGCCAAGATGGCAGAGGGGCCTGGGACGTAGTCGACTTCGTACCCGGCTTGGATCAAAGCCGGGATCAATTGTTGTCCGGGATCAGCCAGGCCGGGAGTGCCGGCATCGGAGAGAAGGGCGATCTGCTGCCCGAGCTGCAGTTTTTCCTCTACCCAGGGCCGCATCGCAGCTTCCCGGTACTTTTCCAGGCAAACCAGAGGGACATGCACGTCGAAATGAGCCAAAAGTTTGCGAGTCCGCCGGGTATCTTCGGCGAGGATCAGGTCAGAAGCGCGCAGCGCCTCCAGCAAGCGAAAAGACACATCCCCCAGGTTGCCGATGGGGGTTGCGCAAACCGTTAGTTTGCCATTAAGAGACACGCTGCCGCGAGCTATCTAGCTGCCGTGGGGTATCACGCTGCCGCGAGCTATCAAGCTAGACAAGCCCCCGGCAGGGTGTCCTATCAAGCTGGACAAGCCCCCGGCAGGGTGTCCTATCAAGCTGTCGCGAGTGGACAACTAGCGGCGGCCCTCTTTCATAGCATACATCCGTTGGTCAGCGAGGCGGAAGATGGCTTCCCCATCGGTGGCATCGGTCGGAAAAGTGGCTACGCCGAAGGATGGCCTCACCTGGACGAGGCTGTTTTGCGGCAACATGCCGTGAAATCGCTCGGAAAGGCGATCGATGACCACTTGTGCTTCCCTTCTTTCAGTGTCTGGAAAGATGATCGAAAACTCGTCCCCGCCGTAGCGGAAGGCTACATCGGAGAGTCGGATGGAAGCGCGCAACGCGTCGCCCACGCGAGCCAGCAAGTGGTCGCCTTCTTGATGACCGTAGGTGTCGTTGTACTGCTTGAAGCGGTCCAGATCGATGATCACGATCGAGAGTTTCTGTCCATGCCGGCGGCTGTAAGAGAGCTCTTCATCCAATCGCTTGAAGAAGTAGCGGTAGTTGTAGAGGCCGGTCAAGTAATCGGTGATCGCCATTTGCGCTGCTTCGTCATACAAACGAGTATTTTCCATGGTGGCTGCGGCGAAGGTGGAAAAGATGCCGATCAACCGGAAATCATCCTCCCGGAACGGTCGGACCCCAACACGAGATAGCGTCATCACACCGAATACCTGATCCTTCCGCTTAAGGGGAACGACAATCATCGATTCAGGCTCTTCAGGGGTGTCGCTAATGTGCAAAACGTGAGGGTCATGGGTCGTATCATCGATCCGTTCACCGATGCCGGTCTGGGCGACGAAGCCGGTGATGCCCTCGCCCAACCGCAATCGCTTGCCCAGGATTTGCTTGGAGTAAGGCCCGCTAGCCATGATGCACTCCATCTCCTGGGAGTCTCCCACCCGTTGAAAGACAAACCCCCGCTCTGCTCCGATGAGTGTTTGGGCTGCGGCCAGGATGTGGTCGACAATGGCTTTGGTCCCAAGTGAACCGGTCAATGTTTGGGCGATCTCAAAGAGGGTGGAGAACTCTTGGGCACGCTGTTGCACCTCCTGGAAGAGGGTAGCGTTCTCTACTGCCAAAGCGGATTGATTTGCTAAAGTTTGGATGAACAGCAGCTCTTCGGGAACCAGGTGTTGGTAGCTTGTCAGGAAAATGGCAAAGACCCCTTTGACCTTTTCCTGGTACAGCATCGGCAGGAGTATCAATTCAGTGCATTCCCGCTCTTCCATATTAGGCATGAGGTCGGCAAGGTGCAGAACCAACGGTTTTCGTTGATGGAAGAAGCGCTCCATCGTATCGTTCAAGAGGTGCAGCAGTTCCTCGGCCGTTCGCATCGAGATGCCGCTCTTGAGGGCTAGTTTAAAGCGTTCTTCCAGCAACAGGATGGCTGTCTTTTCCATCCCCAGGATCTGTTTGGCGGCTTGAGAGAGAGAACGAAGGGAATCATCCAAGTCGAGCGAAGAGTTTACCTGGCGCGACATATTGATGAAGGAACGCAACCGCTCCAGGCTTCGCCGGCTCTCCTGCATCAAGCGCTCCCTTTCCCACATCAGCGCCCACGCGGAAGCGATTGGCTTCAGCGCTTCCAACTGCACCAAGCGGAAGGCATCCTTTAGAGAGGAAAGAAGCTGGAGCGCGCCGATCGCCCTCCCTTGAAAGACGAGCGGTACATGCAGTAACGAGGAGAGCTGAAAACCGGGGAACAATTCCTCGTAGCAAGTCCTGATGGCATCGTCTGCTTCCTCGACCACCCCCCCTTTTTGATCGGAAAAGATGGACGTACTTTCCCGTTCGCTGCGGATGATCTGGTCACAACGTTCACCAACCGATAGCGTGAAAAGACGAATTCTCCTCTCCGCTTCGATGGAAAATGACATCACAGCATGCTCTCCTCCAAACTGGCGGAGCAGTTCGGCCAAAGAGAGGGCTACATTGGCGTCCATGTGCGTCTGTTCGGCAAAACCACCGAACATCTCGGCCGCTCGCCTGAGCTGATCGAGTGGTACAGGGACATGCTGCTGCATGCTGTCTTGCTGCCGCTGGCTGTCTTGCTGCCGCGGGTTGACAGAATGCGTGTTATTGAGTGGCGATTCATCTTGCATGGTGTAATTATAACCCGATCCGCATGCGGGTCTAGCTCTCTAAACCACGCGCTTCGAAAAGAACCTGGAAGGAGAAGTGGTCCAAGTCCGGCCATGCCGTAGGGTAGCGTGTCACTGCCCCCACCCAGCGCTCGGCAAAGGGGATCCAGTCGAGGCGTAGCCGCAACCAGTTCAGCTCTTCTCCCCCTAAAGGCAAGTAAGAAGAGAGCTGGACGGGGGAAGAAAGCCCCAACCATTGGCAGGCCAAGCGGTCCAAGTCGAGCAGGAGAAAATCATAGGCGGGAACTTCAGCCATCGCCTCCAAGCCGCTCAAGCTATCCAAGAGAAAGCCGAACTTGGCATAACGGTCAAAGGGCGCGCCTTGTTGAAACAATGAATCGCAGGCTTCGTCAAGAGCCTCTTTGAAAAAAGCGCACTCGCCGAAGCGACGCAGGTTGGGAACCAGAATCCACGACTTTGCGAAGAACGACGCAGCCAACCAGCCTCGCAGTTGTCGTTGCAAGACCAGTGGGAGTGCCCGCCAATAATGGAAGCCATCCTCGCCTGCGCGGGGAGCGATCTCTGGTGGAAGGGGATTCCCGGAGGCGGCCTTCCCATCGAAGAGTGTGAGGATCAAGGGCGAACCCACTCCCTTCTCGCTGACTCGACGAAAAAACCGTGCCAGTTCTTCTTCCCCCGGTATGCTCAGGCGATTGGAAAAAAATTCCGCCGTAGGGAGCACCAGCGGGCAAGGGGGCAAAATCCAGCCTCGTAGATCGAAGATGGAACGCAAGGCGAAACCCTTCAGCACGATTCTTCCTTTCTTGGTTGCGGGAGAAAGCCCTAGCTGCCGCGTGGACGACTGGCCGCGGGACAGCTTTCCTCAGGAGGAGGGACATTCTCCTGGGTGGGGACAGATTTCAAATCTGTCCCCATGCCGCGCGCGGGTGACTTGGGCCGACGCAAACCTAAGGCGGCGAGGATCTCACGGTACATTCGCATGCGCCAGAGCAGCCCTCGCCACCAACCGATCTTCTGTTCCTTGCGCAATTGCCCCACTCCCTCCATCGGCACCCGCTCCAGCCGGATGCCATAGGTGCGGATATGCCTGCTTAAGATGGTCTCCAGGCCATAGCCTACCCCAAGATGGGGGGTGATCGCGTCCAGCCAGAGTTGCCTCGTGAGGCAACGCTGACCGTTCAAGAAGGGGGTCAAGTTCTGGCTGAGGTCGGTCTGCCAACCCCCGCAGCGGAAGACGCCGAGCGTGGTCTGGGCTCGGCCGGCAACAACCGGTTCAATCAAAGCAGAGATATGCTCGGGTCGCAGCCCCAACAAATCAGCATCGAGCAACACCAGCAAGCCGGCTGCAGTCGCCATTACGCCATCTTGAAGAGCGCGGTCCTTCCCTCCATTCTGTTCCCGGACGATCACGCGAGCGCCGGCTTGGGCAGCTTCCTGGGCAGTGCCATCGGTGGAGCCGTCGGAGATAACCACGACTTCCTCAACCAGCGGACAATCGAGGCAGATCCGAACCACCTGCGCGACCGTCCTCTCTTCGTTCCAGGCGGGAATCAGGCAGGCGACTTTCATGGCAAGCGAGCGATCTCCTGGCGGAGGGCATGCAGCAGTCCCTTCCGTTCGACCGTCCGTATCAAAGCGCCATCCCGGAAAAGGCCTATTTTCCCCCCCATCCAGATCAAGCCAAGGTCTGCCGCAGCAGCCTCACCGGGACCGTTCACTTCACAACCCATTACCGCCACTGTCAGGGGTCGCTGAATCTCCGGGGACAATTTGCGAACTGCGGACAAGAGCGGCGCCAGCGGTTGGCGCGTACGCCCGCAGGTAGGGCAGGACACCAGCCGCAGTCGGGAGGGACGCAAACTCATCCCCTCCAATAGAGCCAAGGCTGCCAGTACTTCTATCTCCGGCGGAGCCGACAAGGAGATGCGCAGCGTATCACCGATTCCCTCAGCCAAGAGCGGTTGGCAAGCCAGCGCTGAGTGAACCAAGCCCTCCGGAAGTGGACCGGCTTCAGTTAAACCGATGTGCAAGGGGTACTCGTAGCGCTGAGCGAAACGCCGGTTAGCCTCGATCGTGTCGGAAGCATGGCTGGCCTTGAGGGAAAAGATCAGTTGTTCGAAACCGACCTCACGGGCCAGGTGGAGAAAACGCTCCGCTCCTTCTACCAACTGCCCGGGCAAGTCCAAGGCAAGCAAACCCTTCGGCAGCGAACCGCTGTTCAATCCGGCTCGCAGGGGAATGCCGGCCTGCGACGCCTGACGTAACACTTGGATTTGCCCAGAACGGGTCATATTGCCTGGATTGATGCGCACTTTTGCCACGCCCGCGTCGATGGCCAGAAGGGCCAGAAGGGGTTGGAAGTGGATATCGGCCACCAGGGGGATAGAGCTGCGTTTGACCAGCTCAGCCAAGACGGGGATCGAGTTCTGGTCCGGAACAGCCATGCGCACGATCTGGCACCCGCACCGCTGAAGCCGCTTCAGTTGCCTCAAAGAGGTTTTGGCGTCATGCGGGTCGCACTTCAACATACTTTGGACGGAGATCGGCGCTCCCCCGCCCACCGCCACCGAGCCAACTAGTACTCGGCGGGCGCTTACCATAGGCGGCGAATGTCCTGGAAGGTGATGTAAAGGAAGAGGCCGATGATGAGGAAGAACCCTACTGTGTGAATCATCTCTTCCACTCGCCGGTTCACCCGGCGCCCCGTGATGGCTTCGATCAAGAGGAAAATAATGCGCCCGCCGTCGAAAGCGGGGATCGGCAGTAAGTTCAAGACGCCGAGGTTGATCGAGAGGAAGGAGGTAAACCAAAGCAAGCTGAGGAAACCGCTCTGCGAGAACTGTGCGGTAACCTGGACGATCCCGACCGGCCCGGTCAGATCAGCGATGCTGGCTTGCCCGGTGATCAGCATCCCAAGTGAGAGAAAAACCAGGGAAATCAGTCGCCAATACTGTACAAAAGACTGGACGAAGGCTTCCCCCGCGGGGAGGCGAACCGCACGAGGACCGAGGCCCAGCATCCATCGGTTCTCTGCCGTTGGGTAGGTGGGGGTAACAGAAAAGGTCAACAATTGACCTCCTCTGTCCAGTTGAAGCTGCAGGGGATTGCCATCTTTTGATGATTGTTCGATCAGGCTTCGCTCCTGGTCCCACGTCTCCACTGCGTTGCCGTTAATGGAAAGGATCTTATCCCCAGTCTGCAAGCCTGCTGCTTGAGCCGGGTAGCCGGGCAGGATCTCCCCAACGACGGTGTCGTTGGCCGCGGTGGGGGAAAAGAGCGAGACGATCAAGATCAGAACCCAGGCGAAGACCAAGTTGAAGAGAACCCCTCCGGCCAGGATCAGAAAACGGCGCGATTTGGACTGGGCGTAGAAGCCGCGTGGGTCTTCCTCGTCCCCTTCCATGCCGACGATCTTGGCGTAGCCGCCCAAAGGGAAGACATTCAGGCGATAAACGGTCTCCCTCCTCTTGAAAGAGAAGATGGCTGGGCCGAAGCCCAAGGCGAATGCTTCCACCGGCACACGGAATCTTTTGGCAAAGAGAAAATGGCCCATCTCGTGTACAAAAATCAATACACCCAGAACGAGGATCGCCAGTAGAATGTTCCAAATCGTCAGCAACGAATGTTCTCCTTACAGTGATAGGATAAAGATACCATAGAAATAGACCAAGGGTGCAGTGAACAGGAGGCTGTCCAACCGGTCCAGGAAACCGCCGTGGCCAGGGATCGCATTCGAGGAGTCTTTGACGCCGGCGTCGCGCTTGAGCATCGATTCAAAGAGATCACCCAGCAGGCTGAAGAGGCTGATCAGGAGCCCCAGCGGGAGGAGAGGAAGGAGAGGCGCCCCGAAGAGCAGACCCACTGCCAAGACTCCGCCGACTCCACCGAAGAAACCGGCCAGGGTTCCCGCCAGGGTCTTCCCCGGGCTGATCTGGGGGAATATCTTGCGCCTTCCCCACCAATGGCCGGCAAAGTAGGCGACAACATCACAGAGGAGGGTTCCGACCAGGAAGAGCAAGAAATAGTAGAGGCCATCCGGCCATTGCCGCAAGAGGAAGAGCCAACGGAGGGGGAGGCCGATGTAGAGCAGACCAAAGAAAAGAGAGGCGATGCGCGTGCGGTTTCCCCCCTTCGCCGCGAGAAGGAAATAGGTCGCTCCGGCGAAGAGCAATAAGAGGGCGATCCCCTCCAACGGAAGGGAAAAGATTGGGCTTGAGCAAAGGAAGATGGCCGACAAGAGGAGAAGAGAAGCGCGACGATCCGGGAGAGGAACGGCGTAAAGGCCGCTTAGCTCCCAGAGTGCAAACCCTCCAAAGAACAAGAGAAGAGCCCAAAAGAACCATCCCCCCAGGTAGCTGCAAGCGAGAACCACCGGTAAGAGGACGAGCGCGGAGAGGGTTCTTTGGCGGAGATGATCCAAGGTTAGAGCCGGCCGAAACGCCGCTTACGTTGTTGGAACTCGGTCAAGGCGCGTTCTGCCTCGAGTGGTGTGAACTCCAGCCAAGGCAATGACGAAAAGAAGAGCTCGCTGTAAGCGATCGACCAGGTCAGCGCAGACCCGATGGTGTGGCTCCCACCGGTCAAGATCACCAAGTCGGGCTCGGTCCAATTCCGTTCGCTGAAGTATTCGCTGACCGTTTCTTCGAGGAACTGCTCCCCTTGGAAATGACGAACCAATTCCAGCAGCATCTCTTTCTCGCTGTAGTCAAACCCGATGTTCAGCACGGGCGCCTCGACCGGCTCCATCCGATCACTCCGCAGGAAACGGAGGGTTACGCCCCCTCCAGCGAGAGACTTCAAGGCTCTTTGGAAGGGCTCCTCGGAGGAAGATTCGGGGAAAAAACAACTGACCTGCCGGCACCCTGCTCGGTAGAAAACCTCAGCTACAAGAGCCAATCTGCTCGCAGAGCGAACAACGGTCATCTCCCCTTTTGCGCCCGTATCGTGATCTCTTTCGACCAGGATCGCCAAATGGGCAGGCGCCACGCCGTCGCTCATCGGTCTTGCACTCTCTGCCAAGGCTCTTCGCTGCGCGGCTCGCGATGGGGTGAGCGATAATTCTCATGGCATACCAGCGCAGTAAGTCCAGCGCTCGTACGTCGCAAGAGGATCAGTCGGACCGAGCCGATAGGCTCCACTGGGAAGGGCGGTTGAAGCAGCTCTACGGCCACAACTACCTCGCCTTCTTGCGCCAACTCACCCTTCACTTCATCCCAAAAGCGCCCGCAGTAGGTTCGCAGCTCTTCAGCAGACTTCAAAGAGTCCCCCCCTATACCTCGAGGATCTGCTGTTCTTTCTTGGCCAGCGCGTCCTCCACCTTCTCAATGTGGCGATCCAACAGCTTCTGTACTTTCTCCAGGGTGTTTTTCTGCTCGTCTTCGGAGATCTTGCCGGCGTCTTCCAGTTTCCTTAATTCCTCGTTGGCCACGCGCCGGTGGGTGCGTAACTCTACCTTGCTATCCTCTGCCATCTTCTTCGCCATCTTGGCCAGCTCGCGGCGTCGTTCTTGGGTCAGGGGGGGGAAAGCGACTCGCACTACCCGCCCGTCGTTCTGAGGTGTAACCCCTAGGTTTGCTTTGAGAATGGCCTTCTCCACTTCTTTCAGCAGGGACTGCTCCCACGGTTGGATCACCAACAGGCGGGGCTCCGGGGAAGTGATCGTTGCAACTTGACTCAGTGCCATCGGCGCTCCGTAGTAAGGGACTGTTACCTTATCCAGGAAACTTGGCGAGGCTTTCCCGGCACGGAGAGTCTGAAACTCTCGCAGCAAAGCCCCGATGCTCTTCTCCATCCGTTCTTCGGTTTGGTGCAGGATCTCTTCGATCATCTCAATCCTCCTTCACGATCGTACCGATCTGTTCCCCCGTGACGGCTCGCCGGATATTGGCCGGATCGTTTAGATTGAAGACCACAATCGGCATCTTATGCTCTCGGCAGAGCGCCACGGCGGTCGCATCCATTGCTCTTAAATCCTTGCTGAGGAATTCCGTATAGGTCATCTGACGGTAGAGGCGGGCCTCACTGCAAATCTTGGGGTCCGCATCGAAGATGCCTTCCACTTGCGTGCCACGAAGCAGAACTTCAGCCTCGATCTCGATCGCACGCAAGGCAGCGGCCGAGTCTGAAGTAAAGAAAGGGCTTCCAGTGCCGGCGGCGAAGATTACCACACGCCCCTTTTCCAGATGACGGATGGCTCGGCGCCGGATGTACGGCTCGGCGATCTTGTGCATATCGATCGCCGTCTGCACCCGCGTGGGGACGCCGATGCGCTCCAGGGTGGCCTGCAGGGCCAGAGCGTTCATGACCGTAGCCAACATGCCCATATAGTCGGCGGTAGCGCGGTCAATCCCTACTTGCTCAGCCATCGTTCCGCCCCGCCAGATGTTGCCGCCACCGACAGTAATGGCCACCTGACAGGGCAGGGAAATGATGTCCTTCAGCTCATCGCTAACTCGATCTAAAAAATCTGGATCGATGCCGTGGTCCAGAGCCCCTTGCAACGCTTCCCCGGAGAGCTTCAGCAGGATTCGGCGATAGTTCATCGGTCTAAATCTCTTCTCCCAAACGGAAGCGCGCGAAACGACGCACACGAATGTTCTCGCCGACCTTGGCGATCATCAAGGCAACCAGGCTGCCGATGGTCTGGCTGGAATCCCTCACGTTCTGCATCTCCAGTAAGCAGTTGGTGCGGTAGAAGTTCTCCACCTTAGAGGCGATAATCTTCTCCACCGCGGCCTCAGGCTTGCCTTCCACGATGGCCAGCTCGCGGTAGATGACCTTCTCTTTTTCGATCAATTCAGCAGGAACCTGTTCTCGGGAAACAAAGATGGGCGCTTCGGCGGCGATCTGTAAGCAGATCTCGTTCCCCAATTCCTTGAACTCGTTGGTGCGAGCAACGAAGTCGGTTTCGCAGTTCAACTCGAGAAGAACACCCAAACGGGAGTCGTGATGAATGTAAGAGATGACCTGGCCGCTCTTGGCCTCTCGTCCAAGCTTTTTAGCGGCGCTTGCCAATCCTTTAGTTCGCAGCAACTCAATAGCCTTTTCCATTTCACCCTCAGATTCCTTGAGGGCATTTTTGCAATCCATCATTCCAGCGCCGGTCTTTTGGCGCAGTTTGTTGACCATGCTGGCCGTGATCTCCACCTCGATACTCCTTCCTAACGTCTTAACGATCGAATTTCTCTTCTTCAAGATCGATGGTGTCGAGGTACTTCGCTTCCTCCTCTAATACTTCCAATACGGCAGGAAGCTTCCTCTCGGCTTCTACTTCCTCCTCCTCTTCTTCTTCCTCTTCCTCCTGCGCAACAGGTGCGGGGGGTGCGAACTCGGTACCCTCGCGACCTTCAATGACTGCGTCGGCCATCTTCGATGTCATCAGCTTGATCGCGCGGATGGCGTCATCGTTGCCCGGGATCGGGTAGTTGATTTGGTCGGGGTCACAGTTGGTATCCAAAACCGCGACCACTGGGATATTCAGTATGTTGGCTTCCAACACCGCATTTTGATCCTTGCGCGTGTCCGTAACAAAGATAGCAGCAGGCAGTTCAGTCATCCCGCGGATGCCTCCCAAGAAGCGCACTAGTTTAGTCTTTTCGCGGTTCAAGGAGGAAACTTCCTTACGCGGGAGACGGTTCATGATTCCGTCCCTTTCCATCCGCTCCAGCTCTTCCAATCGCTCCAGGCGGCCCTTGATGGTCTTGAAGTTGGTCAGCGTGCCACCCAACCATCGCTCATTGACGAAGAACATGCCACAGCGCTCCGCCTCACTTCGAACCGCTTCCTGGGCTTGCTTCTTAGTGCCCACGAAGAGGATCGATTTGCCTTCCGCAGACACGGACTTGACGAAAGCGTAGGCGTGGTCCAAGCGTTGCACGGTGAGTTGAAGATCGATGATGTAGATCCCATTGCGCTCGGTGAAGATGAACTTCCTCATCTTGGGGTTCCACCGCCGGGTCTGATGCCCGAAGTGGACGCCTGCCTCAAGCAGGCTCTTCATGCTAACAACTGCCATTTACATCCTCCAATCGGTTTTTCCGCCGCGACCCTCCACTGGGGACGAAGCCTGACTAAGGCCACCGCGCCCCCATCCGGCCGCGTGTGAAATCGAGATAGTATACCAGAGCGCCCCCTC
>JAPLHV010000187.1 GCA_026389455.1 Coprothermobacterota bacterium | reverse complement strand
CCTCGGATTGGGCGATCGAAACGGTGGGGTTGCGCAAGGTCTTCGGCACGCGCCTAGCCGTGGAGGACCTCTCCTTGCAGGTATCAAAAGGTGAAGTGCTGGCCTTCCTGGGCCCCAACGGCGCGGGAAAGACCACCACCACCCGCATCCTGGCCGGCATGATCGCCCCCTCTGGAGGCCGGGCCACAGTCTGTGGCTTGGAAGTGGATCGCCAACCGGAGCTTCTGCACGAGCGCATCGGTCTGCTCACCGAGGCTCCCGGCTTCTACGAGTGGATGAGCGCCCGCGACAACCTGCTCTTCTTCGCCCGCTTCTACCCGATCTCCGCCCAGGAGAGCGTCGACCGGCTGCTGCGCTCGATGGGCCTCTGGGACCGACGTCGTGACCGAGTAGGGAGCTTTTCCAAGGGAATGAAGCAGCGCCTGGCCCTTGCTCGTGCCCTCTTGCACGCTCCCGAGGCGCTCTTTCTGGACGAGCCTACCGCCGGCTTGGATCCCGAGGCAGCCCGAGATGTGCGCGCCTTGATCGGACAACTGAAAGAAGAGGGTCGCACCATCTTCCTTTGCAGCCACAACCTGGAGGAGGCCGAAGAGTGTTCCGACCGCATCGCTCTCTTCCGCACCCGCTTGGTAGCCCTGGATACTCCCGCAGCTCTGCGCGCCCGGCTCTTCCGGCGAACCTTGCTGGTGGAATTGGAGAATCCCAGTCTGACGCTGCTGGAAGCTGCCCGGAGAGTATCCGGCGTGCAGGATATCAGCTTGGAGGGAAACCGCTTGACCGTTCACCTCTTGGACTTCGAGCGGGATCGCCCCTTGTTGATCTCGGCTCTGGTCGAGGAAGGCGCCGCCATCCGCAGCGTCTTCGAGGAGCAGCACTCCCTGGAGGAGATCTACCTGTCCTTGCTGGCTGATGAACCGAACAAGCCCGCGCCGGTGGTCGACAAAGAGAGGGGAAAGCGATGAAAAGCGGACTACGCTTGCGCAACGTCCTCTGGAAAGAGTGGAGGGGCTTGCTGACCAGCGCCAGCTCGCTATTAATGGTAACCCTAATCCCTGTGGTGATCGTTGCCCAGATCCTCTTCGTGATCTTCCTCGTCTCGCGTCTGGTCAGCCCCGACGTCCTCGCCGCCTCCCCCCTGCTGCTGATCCCGATGATGGTGGCCAACATGCTTTCCACCTTCAGCATTATCGAGGAGAAACAGACGCGGACCCTGGAGCCGCTCTTGGCCACACCCGTGCGCACCGGCGAGCTGCTGCTGGGGAAAGCGCTGGCCGGGGCTCTGCCGGCCGTGCTGATGACTTGGGTCAGCGCTGCCCTTTGCCTGGCGGGGATCGCTGTGATCGGCCCTTCCTCCCTGCTCGGTTTTACATTGACCCCTTCCTGGCTGGTCTCCCTGCTGCTGTTGGCTCCTCTGGTTACCCTCCTCAGCTTCCTCCTGGGGGTGATCGGCTCCTCTCGGGCCGCTGACTCCAAGGGGGCTCAAAATTTCGCCCTGGTGGAAGTGCTTCCCTTGTTAGCCCTGGTGGCCGCACAGGTACTTGGGGTCCTGCCGCTCTCCCCCTGGGCACTGCTGGCCGTCTCAGCCGGCTTCGCCCTCCTCGACTTTCTCTTTCTGCGCTTGGCTGTCTCCCTCTTCCGCCGGGAGTCGATCCTGGTGAGCTGGCGCTAGAATATTCCGCCTCGGTCGTGTCGGTGGCGATGGTGCAGGTCAGGGTTATGGGGGTGTTCGTGGGCTAAGGCGACGTGGCTATGCCGGTGGGAGTGAGCTGCATGAGGCGCCGGCTCACCCTCCGGATGAGAGTGAAGATGGTGTTCATCGTCATGGCGGTGGCGGTGTTCGTGGGCGGATGCTTGGTGTTGATGATGGTGAACGTGCTGCTCGCTGGTTAATAGAATGGCGCCGACGATCATGAAGGGCAACGAGGCGAAGAAGAGCAGGCCAGGCATTTCCCGGAAGATGGCGAAGGAAAACAACATGCCAACAAAAGGGGATAGACTGAAAAAAGCCGTTGCCCGGGTCGCCCCCAGGTCGCGCATCGCCCGCACGAAGAACGCCAATGCAAGACCGTAGCTGATGAAACCCAAGCCTAAGGCTCCCAGGATGATCGGCCAACTGGGCAGCTTCTGGTCTAAGAAGAAGGCCAGGAGGAGGGTGAGGCTTCCAGCCGCCACTCCGCGGAAGCTGACCAAAGAGAGGGGATCCTTGGCCGAGAGGTAACGAGCCAGGTGGTTGTCGGCGCCCCACAGCAGACAAGCTGCCAGGATGGCCAGCGCCCCCAGTGAAATCCCCCAGGCGGCGCCTAACTGCAGCGACAGGAGCGCGCTTCCAGCGGTGAGGAAACCCACCGCCCACCAGGTGCGTCGCCCTACCGCCTCGCTGAAAACCCAAGCTCCCAACAAAGCGGTGGCCGCCCCCTCGAAATTCAGCAACAGTGAGGCGGTGGCTGCCGGCGTTTGGCGCAAGCCGGTCATCAGCAGGATCGGCGCCAAGACGCCGCCGATCAGGATAGAGGGCAACAGCCAGGGCCAATCTCGCCAGCTTAGCCGCGCTTCCTCATGGCGGACACCTCCCAGCCGCAGCAGCAGGCGAAAGCCGTAGATCCCCAAACCGGCTCCCAAGTAAAGGAGGGCGGAGACGGGGATCGGTTCGGCCCCTTCCAGTAGAACCTTGGCAAACGGCGCTTGTATCCCGTAAAGGAGAACCGCGGCCAAGACCAGCAGATAAGGGGTGAAGCTTCGCCGGGAATTGCGCACGATGCCCAAGGATACCCTGACCCGCGGCAGCTAGACAGCCCCCGGCAGCTAGACAGCCCCCGGCAGGGCGATTTGCCAAAGTAGGCTGCCCCCGCTATCTTCTCCCGGGTACCTATTGATGTTACAGCTTGCTTCGATCGATAAACGCTTCGTCGGCCTGATCCTCTTCGAGGAGGCCAGCCTGCACGTCGCCCCTCTGGAAAGAATCGCCTTGGTAGGGCCAAACGGCTCCGGTAAGACCACCTTGCTGCGAATCTTGGCCGGGGAGGAACCCTTGGACGGAGGCCAGGTGGTGATCGCGCCGGGGACGCAGATCGGCTACCTGAAACAGGACGTCACTGAAACAGCCGGCGTCACCGTGCTGGAAGAAGTCCTGGCTGGGCGGCCTGAGATCGCTACCCTGGAAGCGCAATTGGAGGAGATTGCCGCTTCCTTGGCCGAGCGCCCCGCGAACTCCGCTTTGCTGTACCTGTATGGCACATTACGGGAGAAATTCGAGTCGGCCGGAGGGGGCGAGGTAGAGCTGCGGGCGAAAACCATCCTCACCGGCCTGGGTTTCCCCCCCGAGCAGCACAACCGCCCGGTGCGCACCTTCTCCGGGGGGTGGATGATGCGCATCTCCCTAGCCAAGCTGCTCTTGCGCCAGCCCGACCTGCTGCTTCTGGACGAGCCGACCAATCACCTGGACCTGGAGACCATCGGTTGGCTGGAGGTTTTCCTGCGCGAGTACAAAGGAACGGTGCTGGTGGTCTCGCACGACCAGCACTTCACTAACCACATCGCCGAGCGGGTGGTGGAGATCCGCGAGCAGACCTTCCACAGCTACACCGGCAATTACGATGCGTACTTGGAGCAAAAGACCAAGGAGCTGGAGCTGCTGGAGGCCCGCTACTTGAACCAACAGCGCAAGATCAGCCAGTATGAGCGCTTCATCGAACGCTTCCGTTACAAGTCCGGCACCCTCTCCAAACAGGTGCAGAGCCGCATCAAGATGCTGGACCGTATCGAGCGCATCGAGCTGCCCCAGGAATCGACGCCTCGCTTCCGCCTGCGCTTCCCTCAACCGACTCGTTCCGCCCTGAAGGTGGCCGAATTAGCCGACGTAACCAAAGCCTATGGATCGCAGATCGTCTTCCGCGGTCTGGACCTGACCATTCAGCGTGGGCAGAAGATCGCCGTGGTGGGGCGCAATGGAGCCGGCAAGTCGACCCTGCTGAAGGTTCTGGCTGGAGTGGAGCCGATCCAGGAGGGAATGCGGCGATTGGGCGGGGGGGTCTCCTTTTACTACTATGCCCAGCACCAACTGGACGTCCTCAACCCACAGCGCAGTGTACTGGGGGAGATCAGCGGAGTCGCTCCGGAGTTGCTGCCGCTGGAAGTGCGCCGCTTGGCCGGCGCTTTCCTCTTCAGCGAGGAGGAGGCCACCAAGCCGGTGGCCGTGCTTTCCGGGGGGGAGAGAGCGCGGGTGGCGCTAGCCCGCATGTTGGCGCGACCGGCTAATTTCCTGATCCTCGACGAGCCGACCAACCACCTGGATATCCAGGCTCGCCAGGTGTTGGAGGAGGCATTGCAAGAGTATCAGGGAACCCTGATCATGATCTGCCACGACCGCGCCTTCATTGACAGTGTGGCCAACATGGTGCTGGAGGTGGAGGGAGGTCGCCTCTTCCGCTATGACGGGGATTACGAGTACTACCTTTGGAAGAAAGAGGAGGCCGGCCGGATGTCGGCTCAACAGCCTTTGGCAAGTGGACATCCTGCGGCAAGTAGACAGCCCCGAGCAAGTAGACAGCCCCCGGCAGCTAGACAGCCCCCGGCAGCTAGACAGCCCCCGGCAAGTAGACAGTCCCCGGCAGGGCGCCCTGCCCAAGAAGGATCCCCCGCTGCCCGCAAGGAAGAGCGCCGCGCCAAGGCCCTCGCCCTTCAGGAACGCCAACGTCGCCTGGGGCCGTTGAAGCGCGAACGGGAGACGTTGGAGGAGGAGATTGCCACCCTGGAGGAAGAAAAGGCAGCGCTCACCGAGCAAGCCTGCTCGCCGACCCTCCATGCCGACCAGGTGGCCTACCCGGCCGCCCTGCGCCGTCTGTCCCAGTTGGAGGAGATGCTACAGGAGGCATTGGAGCGATGGACCCACATCAGCCTTGCCTTGGAGAAGGAAGAAGAGGTAGCTCCTGACGTCCTGGAGGTGAAGCGGTAGGATAAGAAAGCAGAGAGGACAGATTTGACCTCCGGTCCGGATAGACCTCCGGTCAACTCGGACCGGAGGTCTATCCGGAAATCCGCCCCCTTTGTAATCGGGCGAGCGGCGAATGGCGCCCGTCGCCCCTGGTACAATGAAGTCAGTAACCGGCAGTAGAATAGAGTTGTGTAGGCTGATCCTGTAGCGACTCCGCATCTTTCGATAGAACGCAATTGATCAGCCCAGTTTCGCTGTTATAGGGGTAGACCGGTCACAGGCCGGAAAAAAACAGGGTCAAGGAAAAGGAGCAAGGAGATGGCCAATCTGAAGGAGATCGAGGGCGTGGGAGAGTCCTACGCGTTAAAGCTGAAAGAGGCGGGGATCGACACTACCGATGAGCTGCTGGAGAAAGGCGCCTCCCCCAAGGGTCGCAAGGAGATCGCCGCCCAGTCGGGCATCAGCGTCGCGCTGATCCTGGAATGGGTGAACCACGTCGACCTCTTCCGGGTAAAGGGAGTCGGCTCGGAGTACGCCGACCTGCTGGAGGAGGCGGGGGTGGACACCATCCCGGAGTTGGCCCAGCGAAAGGCCGACCACCTGCTGGAGAAAATGACCGCTGTCAACGAGACTAAAAAGCTAGTCCGCCGCCTGCCGACCCTGAACCAAGTAGAAGGTTGGATCCGGCAGGCCAAGGAGCTGCCCCGGGCAATCAAGTATTGAAGCTACAGACGTGATTGCGAGGGTCGGCTCACTGCTTTGGGGACAGTTTTCCGAATAGACCTCCGGTCCGAATAGACCTTCGGTCAACTCGGATCGCAGGTCAAATCTGTCCCCATAGCAGTTGGTCAGATGGCTGTAATTGGCTTGGAAACTGGGCTGATTAGATATTCCGAGAGTTGTTCGACAGGCTCTTATATCCCAAATATTCTGATCGCGTAGAGCTTCCCGGTGGAGCCATCACCGTTCGCTCACTTCCACCGCTCTCCATGGGTGGAGCAACGGAGAACGCCCAACCAATTTCCTTCTGCTTCGGTGTTCGCATGCCCGATGGAAAGGGCTTGAGAGCTTGCCGAGGAGATGATTTTAGCCAGCATTATTCATGAGTTTCGCTGTCACTCTTGACGATGTTCCAACTCGGCCTTTTCCCTTCAGACCGGCCAGTCCGTAGAGGCGGGTGGCGTCCTTTCCACTGACAAGTGTTGCCAGATCATGAACCACGCCTCCTTCCAGGAGTAGGTGGAAACCAGGTACACCCACACCCGGCGGGCCGTTTCCTTCACCAGGGCGCGGTCTTCTGTAAGAGTACGGCATGCCGTGCCCTTACGGCTCGGGCCAGAGCGGTTCCCTCGGCAGCTCGGCTTCGAGCGACCGCTCTCAACAAGATAGACGCTGTTGCGATGGATCTGGGCCGCTGCGGCCGGCCCAATGCGGGATAGTCCAGCCTTTTCCCGATGCCGCTGCCCCAAGCTGCTTTCTCTCATCTTCTTCGGCGCCGCCTCAAGTGGTATTTTCTCTTTCCCATCGTCCACCCTAATGCTCCCATGCCTTAGCCAACCAGGGGCAGCAGAGGCAGCGCGGCTTAGCGCAGGTTCCCTCCACATCTAATGGGAACAGATTTCAAATCTGTCCCCATTAGATGCTGATTCCTTCAGTACACCTTGCCCGCGGGTAGGCATAGGCGCAGCGTCCATCCACCAGACGAAGAGGAGCGATAGGCGGTGGAGGCAGGCGCTCTTCCTCTGCCAGCACCGGCCGACGCCTCTTGACACGCCTCTTCAACCCCACCCTCCGGTAGCCAGTTCCCCTCCCTTTGTGGCTGGTGGAGATCATGCAGTCCTTGCACCAACTGGCGAGGTGGCCCTTGCGCTTCACGTAGAAGGCCTCCAAGGGCTTCACTCTGTGGCAGTGGGGGCAACGCTTGCCTGTCTGCCGGACCAAGAGACCACTCGCCTTTTCAGTCCCTCCGCTTCGTTGATTCACCCCGTCAGCCCTCGCTCCCTCACTTGTTGTATGTCGTTCTTTCCTTCCATCACTAACTGCGCGTCATCAATATCTAACTCCAGTGACAAGAAATGCTCGCTCAGGCATTGAAAAGCGTGGCCGATGTTATCAGCCTCAAAAGTGAAATCAGCGGTCATCCGAAATATCATTCTTCTCCTTCGTCTGGCTTAACTTTACCCGGCCACAATTGGGACAAACGAGAATGAATGCAGCGACGAGTGCGCCGCTAAAGAGAGGCGCCTCCTCCAAAGTGACAATCCCTCCACATTTGATGCAGACTC
>JAPLHV010000083.1 GCA_026389455.1 Coprothermobacterota bacterium | reverse complement strand
GCTGAACTGCTGAGCTATGGATGCGGCAAAGCACGGAGGACTGCCGCTCTAACAATGGCCGAGGTGCGGGAGAAGATGCAACTGGGCGACCATCTTTTCTGGTAACACCCTGCCGGGGGCTATCAAGTGATTAAGTGGTTTCGTGGTTAAGTGGTCTAGTGATTAAGTGGTTTAGTGGTTTAGTGATTAAGTGGTCTAGTAGTTTAGTAATTACTTAATTACTTAATTACTTAATTACTTACCTACTTAATTACTTTAAAAGACAGCTTGCGCCACTCGGCTTCAGTGGGAGTAGAATAGGGGAGATCATAATGACCATGCATCTGGACGAATGGCTGGCCGTCGCCAAGGAGCGAAACGCCTCTGATCTTTACATCAAGGCTTACTCGCCCCCGATTTTACGCATATATGGACAGTTTCATGCACTCACTGACCAGCCCCTGACCCCTCGCGAGACCGAGACCATCGCCATGGGGATGATGGACAACGACCACCTGGAACATTTCAAGGTGGATCGGCAGGTCAACTTGGCTTACTGGAAACCGGAGTTGGGACGTTTCCGCGTCAATATCTACCAGCAGCGAGGGACCACGGCATGTGTCATGCGCCAGGTCAAGTCTGTGATCCCTTCCTTTGAAGCGCTTCGCCTTCCCCTCTTTCTCAAGGAGGTGGCGCTGGAGCGTCGCGGCTTGGTTCTGATCACCGGGGCCACGGGGATGGGCAAGTCAACCACCCTGGCGGCCATGGTAGATCACCGCAACCACTCCCGTCCCGGCCACATTGTCACTTTGGAGGATCCCATCGAGTATCTTTATGAGGACGATCTCTCGCTGATCAGCCAGCGCGAATTGGGGATGGATGTCGGCAGTTGGACGGATGGGCTGAAGGATGCCCTGCGTCAAGCCCCGGATGTTATTGTCATCGGTGAGCTGCGCGATGAGGAGACCGTCTCCTCCGCCCTGCACTTCGCCGAGACCGGCCATCTGGTCTTGGCCACGCTGCACTCCAACAACGTCACTCAGGCCTTGGAGCGGATCGTTTCCTTCTTCCCGAGCAATCACCAGAACCAGGCTTACCTGGAGATCTCCCTGAACTTGCGGGTGGTGGTCTCGCAGGTTCTTCTCCCCCGAAACTCAACAGCCCCCGGCGGGGTGTCCTGTGATGGGATGCTGCTGGCTTGTGAAGTGTTGGTGAACACGCCCTATGTGCGAGACCTGATCCGCAACGGTCAATTGCCCTCGATCCAGGGCGCCCTGAAGAAGGGATCCTTCGACGGGATGCGCACCTTTGACCAATCCATCTATCAACTCTATGCGCAAGGCTTGATCAGCCGGAACGAAGTCGTTGCGGCAGCCCAGAGCCCCAGCGAGATGAAGCTGCGGATTGAGGGATTGTTGGGAAAGGACGACTAGATGCCGCGCAAGAAGATCGGCGAAATCCTCGTAGAGATGGGTTTTGCCACCCCTGAGCAGTTGCAGAAAGCGATCGAAGTGGCCGCGGCGACGCGCACCAATCGGCCTGCCGAGAAGGAGTTGCTGGGGAAGATCCTGATCAACATGGGGATCATCAGCGAGGACCAGTTGGCCCAGGCCGTCTCCGCCCAGTGGAACATCCCATACATAGACTTGCTGAGCGCCAACCTCAACCTGGAGGTCGCCCGGATGGTGCCGGAGGATCTCTGCCGGCGCTACAAGGTGATCCCCCTGGAGCGAGACGGGAACAGGCTGGTACTGGCCATGGCCGATCCCTTGGATGTCTTTTCACTGGATCATATTCGTCTGGTCACCGGCTACTTGATCGAGCCGCGGGTGGCTACCGAGTCCGGCATCTCGGCCGGCTTGGATAAGCTCTTCGGCGTGGATCGCACCGTCAAGGACGCGCTGGACCAATTCGCCGGCAGCCAGATCAGCACGGAACAGAAGGAAGAAGAGCTCTCCAGCGACAACTTGGCGGCAGCCGCAGATCAGGCCCCGATCATTCGCCTGGTCAATATGGTGATCACCCAGGCGGTGCGCGAGAAGGCCACGGACATCCACATCGAACCGCGCAAGGGGGATCTGGCGGTGCGCTACCGGCTGGACGGCCTATTGCACAACGTCCGATTCATCCCGCGCAATATCCAACCAGCGATCACCTCTCGCATCAAGATCATGGCCCAGATGGACATCGCCGAGCGCCGCTTGCCGCAGGACGGCCGCATCCCCCTCACCGTCGATGGCCGGGAGATCGACCTGCGCGTCTCCACTCTGCCTACCATCTTCGGCGAGAAGGTGGTTCTGCGCATCCTCGACAAGAGCAGCACGATGCTCAGCCTGCAGGCGCTGGGCTTCTTCCCGGAAGCGCAATCGGTCTTCGAGCGGGTGATCCACCAGCCCTACGGGATGATCCTCATCACCGGCCCCACCGGCTCCGGCAAGACCACCACCCTCTATGCCATCCTGCGCCAGTTGAACTCGCCGGATAAGAATCTGATCACCGTGGAAGACCCGGTAGAGTACCAGATGACTGGAGTCAATCAGGTGATGGTCAACCCCAAGGCCGGCCTCACCTTCGCCAACTCTCTGCGTTCTTTCCTCCGTCAGGATCCGGATATTATCATGGTCGGCGAGATCCGCGACTCACAGACGGCAGAGATCGCCATCAACGCCGCCCTCACCGGTCACTTGGTGCTCTCCACCCTGCACACCAACGATGCTTCCTCGGCGGTGACGCGATTGATCGATATGGGCATCGAGCCCTTCCTCATCGCCTCCTCCCTGATCGGGGTCACCGCACAGCGCCTGGTGCGCAAGATCTGCCCTTATTGCAAGCTGGAATACACTCCCCATCCCGACTCGCTGAAGTCGCTGCGTACACTGGGCCTGGAGGTTCCCGACGGGATCGAGATCAAACTGTACCGTGGCACCGGCTGCGAGCATTGCCAAGGGAAGGGCTACACCGGACGCACTGCCTTGCAAGAGGTGATGTATGTGGAAGAAGGGCTCAAAGAGCTGATCCTGCAGCGGGCTTCCTCCTCCCAGTTGAAGGAACAGGCGAAGAAGGTCGGAATGCAGACCTTGCTGGAGGACGGCTGGTTCAAAGTATTGGAGGGGATCACCACTATGGAAGAAGTGCTGCGCGTCGTGGCTACGGCGCAAATCTGATGGAACTCATTGATCTGCTTCGCCTGGCCGCGGAGAAGAATGCCTCCGACCTGCACCTGACGGTCGGCGTGCCTCCGGTGCTGCGCATCAACGGCTTGCTGGCGCACCAGGAGATGCCCGTCCTCAGCCGGGACGAAGTGGCGCGCCTGGTCCTCTCCAGCCTCACCGACGACCAACGGGCCAAGTTCGAAGCGAAGTGGGAGCTGGATTTCTCGGTGGGGATCCCTGGGTTGTCTCGCTTCCGCATCAATATCTTCAAACAACGGGGGGCGATCGGAGCGGCTGTCCGCCGGATCCCCTTCCAAGTGCCCAAGTTGGCTGACCTGGGCCTGCCGGCCGCCGTGGCCAGGCTCTTGAAGAAAGAGAAGGGGCTGGTACTGGTGACCGGCCCCACCGGCTCCGGCAAGTCCACCACCCTGGCAGCCATGATCGGGGTGATCAACGAGACCCGCCCCTGCCACATCCTCACCATCGAGGATCCCATCGAATACCTCCACCGCCACAACAAAGCCATCGTCAACCAACGCGAAGTGGGCTCGGACACCTTCTCCTTCGCCGATGCCCTGCGCTCCGCCTTGCGGGAAGACCCCGATGTGATCCTGGTTGGGGAGATGCGGGATCTGGAGACGATGGCCATCGCCCTGACCGCCTCCGAGACCGGCCACCTGGTCTTCGCCACCCTGCACACCAACTCAGCCGCTCAGTCGGTGGACCGCGTCATTGACGCCTTCCCCCCCCATCAACAGTCGCAGATCCGTCTTCAGATGTCGGCCAGCCTGGAGGGGATCCTCTCGCAACGCCTGCTGCCCACAGCCGACGGCTTGAGCAGGGTCGTCGCAGCCGAGCTGCTGATTACCACCCCGGCGGTGCGCAACATGATCCGCGACGCCAAGACCCACCAGATCCCCACCGTCATCCAGATGGGCGGCGAGCTGGGGATGCAGACCATGGACTCTTCCTTGAAGGATCTCTACCGGCGGGGCGTCATCACCTACGAAGAGGCGGTTCTGCATGTCTTTGACTTGGACGACTTCAACCGCTTTGCCAGGCCCGACTTGTTCCAGAAACCGCGGGTGGGGTTGCGGTAGGATAATTACTAATTACAAATTTTTAATTAGTAATTAGTTTAAACTACTTGATCACTAAACCACTAAAATGGAGAGCGATAATGCCTCAGTTTGAGTACCAGGCACGAGATGGCAGGGGCGCTTTGGCCAAGGGTTCCATTGAGGCGAGCGACTCACGTTCGGCCGCCGGCCGCCTGCGCTTGCAGGGTCTGACCATCCTCACTTTGGCGCCCAAGAAGAGCAGCAGCTTTCTTAGCTTGAAGCTGACCGCGGACAAGGTTGGGATTAAGGATTTGGCTCTCTTCACCCGTCAATTCGGCACCATGCTGCGCTCCGGCATCTCAGCCACACGGTGTCTCAGCGTCCTGGATGACCAAGCAACTAATAAATACTTCAAGCAGGTCATCCAAAGCATCCGGCGAGATATCGAATCCGGCCTCAGCCTCTCAGCCAGCATGCTCCGCTACCCCAATGTCTTCTCTAATCTCTATACCCAAATGATCGCCGCCGGGGAGTTGGGGGGCAACCTCGAGGAGACGCTGGAGCGCCTGGCTGACTTCGGCGAGAAAGACCTGGCCTTGCGCGGGAAGATCAAGAACGCCTTGATGTACCCGGGAATCCTGCTGGTTCTCTCCTTGGGCGTGATCATCCTCTTGGTGACTACCGTGGTGCCGACTTTCGCCGGGATGCTGAACACGATGAACATTGACCTCCCTTTGCCGACGCGAATGTTGATGGGCTTCTCCAGTTTACTGTTGGGATATTGGTGGGCTCTGCTGCTGGTCTTCGGGGGGGCTTTCTATCTCTTCTCCCGCTATTTGAAGTCACCCCGGGGGCGCATCGAGTTTAACCGGTTTACCCTCAAAGTACCGGTTCTCGGTCCGCTCAACCAGAAGAGCGCTCTCTCTCGTTTCACCCGCACCCTAAGCACGCTGATCAAGGCCGGCGTTCCTCTGCTGCAAGCGCTGGAGATCACCGCCCGGGCGGTGGATAACGCTGTCTACGAGGACGAGATCCTGCGCATTCGCCACGGGGTGCAAGGGGGGGATCGAATTGCCGTCCAGATGGGGCAAAGCAAGCTTTTTCCCTCCCTGGTTATTCAGATGACCACTGCCGGTGAGGAATCCGGTCAATTAGAGCAGATGTTGAACAAAGTCGCCGACTTCTACGACCAGGAAGTGGACTATGTGGTGAATAACCTCACCGCCACCCTGGAACCGCTAATGCTGGTATTCATGGGCGGGATCATCGCCTTCATCATGCTTGCTCTCTTCCTGCCTTACTTCTCGCTCTTGGGTGGGATCAAGTGAAGAATTTATGCGGCGGGACCGTTTATGAGGGGCCGCCATGTTATAATAGGAGCCAACCTTAAGGAAAGGAAGAGGCGTGCGTGGGACTACTTGGGTCTGGCAGCGTCGTGGGATTGGATATCGGCTCAGCGAACCTGAAGGCTGTGCAGTTTCAAACAGCCGGAACCAAAGTTGGCCTGCGTAACGCCATGCTCCTCCCGACGCCCGCCGAGAGCTTTGCTGACGGGAATGTGGTCTTGCCGGATGTGATTGCCACCAGCTTGGCCGCATCCTGGGGGAAATACTTCTCCAGCCGATCCGTTGTCCTTACCTTGCCACCTCAACAGGTGATCCTCAAACAGGTCTGGGTCAAAGCCCCTCCCGGCGCCTCTTTGGACGAGCTGGTGAAGTGGGAGATGGAAAAATTCCTGCCCCTCCCGGTGGAGGAAATGTTCATTCAGTACCAGTTCCTTCAAGAGAAAGAGGAAAACGTCCAGGTGTTGGCTGCCGCCGCTCCCCGCCACATCATCGATTCGCTGGTGCGCCTGTGCAAGCTGGCCAAGCTGACCCCGGTTGCCATCGAAGTCCCCTACCTGGCTTTGTTGCGCCTGCTCTTCGCCACCAGCAATGATTTGGCCGGTTCCAACACTACTTTTATGATCGAGATGGGGGCGAACCAGACACAGATCCTCTTTATCGCCAACAGCACCCTTTACCTGGTGCGGGCGATTCCAATTGCCGGTGGATCCTTCACCAATGCTATCTCCAAGAGTTTGGGATTGCCCTTCGAGGAAGCGGAGAAGTTGAAACGGACCAAGGCTACCCTGGTTGCGGATGAAGCGCAGTTCGAGCCCTTCAACCTCATTTACAAGTCGATGGGACCTGTCTTGAAAGAGCTGGTCCAGGAGCTGGAGCGTTCCGTTGACTACTTTCAAAGCCGCGCCAATATTTACCAGGAGATGAAAATCCTGCTCAGCGGCGGGGGAGCTGCGATGCGCGGCATGGACGTCTATTTGAAAGAGGCATTGGGAGTGGAAGTCAGCTATTGGGCGCCGATGAGCCAATTCCTGGCCGGCGAGAGAACACAGATCCCGGAGTTGCTGCCGATGATCAACCTCCCTGCCGGGCTTGCCTTGCACGGCGACGAACGGCACTTCCCGCCTCACACCTTTCTTAATATGGAGGCTGCCCTGCTGGTGTAACGATGCCATTCCTGGAGATCAACCTACTACCAGCCAGGAAGGGCCTGCTCGGCTCGCAGGCGCGTGGTTACATATTGGCTTTATTGGCCTTGGTACTGGTCTTGGTATTGGCGGATTTTGCCCTCCAGGGGATGGCGACGGGAACCCAAGCCCAACTAGACCAAGTTAAGAATAAGATCGCAGCGTACCTTCCTTTGGAGAAGAAACTGGCCGATTTGGACCGGATGGAGAAGCAAACCCTGGTGCAGGAACGCTATATCTCCGGCCTGCTGAACAGGCAAAAGGACTGGAGCACGGTTTTGGTCGACCTGGCCCGCCAGGTTCCCACTCAGGTCCACCTGATCTCGGTGGCAGTCGACGCCACCGGCCGAATGACCGTGCAGGGTGAAGCCCCCTCTTTGGTGACGGGAGTCGGCTTCTTCAACCAATTGTCCGCTTCCCCCAGCTACCAGCAAGTGCAAATGGACAGCATCAGCCAAGCCGAGAACAGTTGGCCCTTCACCATCTCCTGCCAGGTGGTCACAGCCACGCCATGAAGGGCAACAGCAAGCTGTTGATGCCGATTCTTTTCATCGTCCTGATGATGGTGGTGGCCTATGTCGCCTATTCCTTCTTCTTTCAACCCCTTTGGGACCAGAATCAGGAGCTGCGCAGCCAGGTTGCGACAGATTCGGTCCGATTAGCCAACTTGCAGGAGCTATCCCGCTATGATCTGCTCTTTACTACCACTGCGTCCTTGTACTTGGAGCGCCAGGATGTCTTGAACAAAGTCTTGCCGGCAACGCTGGACAAGCTGAAGCTGCTGGTCCAAGTGGAGCAACTCTACAAGCAGCAGGGACTGACCCTGAATGTGTTGCCGGATCCCACGCCGCCCACCCAGATCGGCGAGGACACGGTCTCCAATTTTCAGTTGACCGCTCAAGGCAACTACTTCCGAGTGTTGGCCTTCCTGAAGAGCTTACTTAACTTTCCCAACATCCTCCAAGTGAATGCCATCTCTATGGCCGGGGGTGAGGATGTGACGGTAACGGTTGATTGTTCGATGTACCTGAAGCAGGGAGCCGCCCCGTAATGAGCCTCTTCAAAGCGAAGAAAGCAACGCCTAGCCATCGGCTCAAGAAGAGCAAGTTCAACCCGGGGACCGTCTTCCTGCTTGTGCTGTTGGTCGTGGTGGTCAGCGCGTCGCTGCTGATCTATATGGACCCTCACGCGCTGGACCCGGTCAACGAGTTTCTCTACGGTCCGAACCTGACTTTCGAGGCGGATCCTACCGTGCTTGCACGCTGGACCAAGACAGTAACCTTCAACACTTCCATCGATCAGTCCATCCGCGACCGCTACCTGCCCATTCCCATCCTCACCCTCCCGGCTAGTGAAGTGGGCAAAGTGAATCCCTTCGTGGCGGTGTCGCCATGAAAAGGGTTCGGCGCTGCTTCTTAAAAGCCCCCGGCAGGGTGTTAACAGCCCCCGGCAGGGTGT
>JAPLHV010000254.1 GCA_026389455.1 Coprothermobacterota bacterium | reverse complement strand
GCTTGGCTGCCGGCAGCGGGAGTCGGGCCGCCCTTGGCGCTGGCTGTTTCCGACGGGCACGGCGACAGGCGTTGCTTCCGCAGCGATGTGGGAGCAAGGCTGGCGGTGGAGACCGGCAGCCATCTGCTGATGGAGTTCCTGGACTGCCCCTTCGATCCCAACAATCTGTCCCTGATCAAACACACCGCCGAGGATCGCTTGTCGGAAGGTCTGGTCCGTTCTTGGCGGCAAGAGGTGGAGAAACACCTGGCAGAGAATCCCTTCCGCCAGGAAGAGTGGGATTTCCTGAGGGAGAAGGTGGGGGAAGAAGCCCGCTCGGCCATCGAGAATGATCCGTTCCTGGCCTATGGCGCGACTCTGCTGCTGGCCGCCGTCACCGAGACCTACTTGCTCTGCATGCAGTTAGGGGATGGGGACTCACGTCGAACTGATCCCGTTCCGCCAGGCGCCGCCGGCTCTGGTGTTGATTTCCACGGACGGCTATTCCAATTCATACGCCAGCGAGGAAGGTTTTCTCCAGACGGGACCGGACTACCTGCGGATGATCCGGTCGGAAGGGATAGAAGCGGTCCAGCAGAAACTGCAGGGATTCCTGGAGGAAACATCCCGCAAGGGCAGCGGGGACGACATTACTTTGGGAATGGCGATCAACCGCATCCCGTTGGGATTAGCGATGGATAGAAGCAAACAACGCGATGCTCAGGAAAAAACAGACGGAAGCGCCGACCAACCTGGAGGGATAATTGGCTGAACTGTTAAGACGGGGACAAAAGATTCAAACAACCAATCTTGGTGTTGCAATTGAGGTCGATCAATTCCTGGGGGCTGGCACTCAAGGCGAGGTGTATCGGGCCACGATGGGTAAGAATGCAATAGCTCTGAAATGGTTTTTCCCAGAGTACATTGCGCAAGACCGTCGATTGCAGGAAAGATTGTTGAAAGCCATTCAAGCAGGCGCGCCCAGCAATCGCTTTCTGTGGCCGATGGGACTGGCCTCGCTCCAGGGAAATCCGTCATTCGGCTATGTGATGCCCCTCCGCCGCTCCAACTTCAAGGGGATCGTCGATCTATTGAAAAAAAAGATCAATCTAAGCTTTCGAGGCTTGGCGACGGCTGGGTTTGAAACCAGCCACAGCTATTTTCAACTGCATTCAAAGGGCTTCTGCTACCGTGATATCAACTGGGGAAACATCTTCCTTGACCCACAATCCGGCGAGGTATGCATCTGCGACAACGATAACGTGGATGTGGACGGGCGACCGGGACCGATTGCGGGAACACAGTCTTTCATGGCGCCTGAAATCGTGCGCGGGGAGAAACTTCCAAGCACGCAGACAGACCTGCATTCCCTAGCTGTATTGCTATTCCTGATGTTTTTCATCCATCATCCGCTGCACGGGAAACTGGAACAAGGCATTCACTGTTTCAATCCAGCAGCCATGAAAAAACTCTATGGGACACACCCGGTTTTCATCTTCGACCCCAGCAACCAAACGAACAGGCCTGTTCCGGGAGAACAGGACAATCCGATCATTTTTTGGGGGATTTACCCGGCTTTCTTAAAAAATCGTTTCGTGGAAGCTTTTTCAAAAGGTCTTTACGATCCTAACAGCCGTGTCGGAGAGACAGTCTGGCGCGGCGACATGATCCGTTTGCGGGATTCCATCTTCTACTGCTCACATTGCGGACAAGAGAATTTCTACGATCGCGAAACCATGATCGCTCAACATAAACCTATTCCTTGTTGGAACTGCAAAAAAGAGGTGACATTCCCCCCGCGAATTCGCTTCGGCGACGTCAAAAAAAGGAACCCGAAGGTGGTGATGCTGAATTACAAGACCCAATTATTCCCCCACCACATAGATGAGAAAAAAATGTATGACTTCTCTAAGCCAGTGGCAGAGGTTGTACAGCATCCTACAGAACCAAATCGTTGGGGTTTGCGGAACCTTTCCAAGGAGAAGTGGGTGCTCGCTCTTGCGGATGGCACAATGAAGGATGTGCCGCCTGGAAAAACCGCTCCCTTTATTAAAGGCATAAAAATTCATTTCGGCAAGGTGGAGGGGGAGATTCAAGCATAATGCTCCGGAGCGTGAACTTCATGCTTGAAACGGCCGAAGAGATCGTGGGGTAACTGAGTCTGGGCATCAGCCAACCAAAAAAGGTGGCGGCCGCTTCCTGCGGAGAACAAAACAGACAATCCTTCCCTCACAGACGCATCCCTCCCCAAGGCCGGCGTTCCGCTACGATCTCCGGCATATCGGATGTTCCTCTTTTGACGGACTGGCCAATCTCAAGCTGCGATGGAGGTTCAAGCCGGAGTATCGGGCCTGTTTCTTCCAGCCGTCGCCTGAGACGGGACGATATTTGTCGGGTCTGCAAATGGTCTTCTTTATACCTTGGGAAAATATCGACTTCCACGGCTAAACAAGGCTATGCTTACACCGTGTATTGAGAATGCCTTAGTAACTCGGTGGAGCATTTCTCCAGTAACCTGAATGATGCTCTTATTGAAACGGTTGATGACCTTAAAAGGAGATCGATGCTCAGTGGCGTACAATTTCATGAATTGCCAAATCTCCTGTATTTGGAATGGAACCCGCATTAGTAGCGCCTATTCCCGTTCCGGTTCCGGATCCGGTTTCCCCAGAACCTCTGCCAAGCGCCACACCGGGTTCAGATGTAGAGTGGTGAGCTGATGGCTATGGAAGGGGGGGGCGGCGGCTGGCGCATCATCGGTCAAAGCGTCCAAGGCTCCTCCCACCTGAGGAAGGGG
>JAPLHV010000127.1 GCA_026389455.1 Coprothermobacterota bacterium | reverse complement strand
ACCGGACTGCGCGACATCGGCTTCACCCTGCCGGGAGCCAACGGCCGTCCCGACTTCTACTGGCTTAGCCGCGACTCGGCTCTGCTCATCCGAGGCGGCGCCAACTACGCCTACGAGCAGGTCGGCGATGACCTCTCGCGGATCGTGGAAGAGGAGTTCGACCTCCCCTCCGGCCAGTTCAAGCTGGCCGTGATCGGGTTGCGCGTAACCAGCGAGCACGACGACTCCTGCTGCGTCACCATCGAGCTGTCCCCTGAAGCGGCAGCCTTCGCCCCCCGCTTGGAGAAGGAATTCCTGGACCTGGCCTGCCGGCGAGTGCCGCACGGCGAGCGGCCCGACTACCTGCGTCTGGCGCCCATCCCGCTCAGCTTCAAGGGGGCAACCCTCTTGCCCCAGTTGAAAGCCGAGTTCGAGGAAGCCCTCCGTGGTGGGACAGTTATCACATAAAGGGGACAGATTTATTTAAATAGAGGGGACAGATTTATTTATTGGTTCCTTTTCATTTCAAGTGGGTAACCTACCAGCCTGCGGCAGGAGAAGACATGCTGCCGCAGGCTGTTCAGTCCAGCTTCACTGTAATCAAAGTGATGATGATCTAAAGAGTCTTGTCGGCCCTGGGATGGAACCGTGGCGCCCCAGTGCGGCGGTCCCAGGGATAGTCAAGCCCTTGTACTCTTGAGGTCTCATCGACCCCGATATGGTTTACACCGGAGTGGCCCTCGTAGGGGCGGGTTTCAAACCCGCCCACGCACGGGCTGTCTCAGCAAAGTGCGACCTCACTCTCCAGAACACCTTGCCGGGGGCTATCGAGCTGCCGGGGGCTATCGAGCTGCCGCAAGTTGACTTGTTGTCGTCAGCCTTGATGATTCAGAGACCTTGTTTCTAGACATGCTGCCGCAGGCTGTTCTGTAGACATGCTGCCGCAGGCTGTTCTGTACCCACTCAGTTTGAGAAAGAACCAGAAATTTGCTGTCATATGAAGATGTGACCCCTGATTACCTTCCTTGGTGAAGTGAGAAGGATCCTCCTGGAGGAAATCGAGAAGAAACTGGAAAGACGGGTGGAATCTCGATGGCCGGGAAAGCCGAGAGAGGTGGGAAAATAAATCTGTCCCCTTATTCCCTTATTCCTCAAGCAGAGGCAAACTATCCTTGTACAACAGATCGGGACAAAAATCTTGCCCATCCTGCCATTGGACACTCCCCAAGTAAGACCTGACTGAATTGAAGACGCTCAAATCCTTCAACGCCTGAAATATCCCGATGTCTAAATATGGCTTTACATCGAAACGTTTCACCTCGCCATTTTCAAAAGTCAGTGTCAGTGTATAATGATCGCTGGGCCTGACTGCTCTTACTCTCGGATTCATGTTCAGTTGCCCCTACCGCAAAGGTTCAATCTTAAAGATGGACTGACCTTCACTCGCGAGATCCCAATCGGCGATCAGTTCCTCTTGATGAATTTCAATCCATGCTGCGACTGCTTTCATCTGCTCGGCTTCAGTTTGCCTTCCAAGGTTCCTTTTCATTTCAAGTGGGTAACCTACCAGCCTGCGGCAGGAGAAGACATGCTGCCGCAGGCTGTTCAGTCCAGCTTCACTGTAATCAAAGTGATGATGATCTAAAGAGTCTTGTCGGCCCTGGGATAGTCAAGCCCTTGTACTCTTGAGGTCTCATCGACCCCGATGTGGTTTACGCCGGAGTGGCCCTCGTAGGGGCGGGTTTCAAACCCGCCCACGCACGGGCACTCTCGGCATAGCGCTGCCTCATTCTCCAGGACACCCTGCCGGGGGCTATCGAGCTGCCGGGGGCTATCGAGCTGCCGCAAGTTGACTTGTTGTCGTCAGCCTTGATGATTCAGAGACCTTGTTTCTAGACATGGAAAGAACCAGAAATTTGATGTCATATGAAGATGTGACCCCGACTATGGTTTCTTGCGGATGTTCTGGACGATCCCGACCAATAGAGCGACAACAACGATCCCCTCCACCCACAGGAAAGCCAGATAGTCGCTGTAGGCGCCGATGGGCGGCGTCCCGGGGAGAGAATTGCGCAAGCTGAAAAGCCCGAAGAGAAGCGCGGCAAAAACCGACAGGATGCGGATGTCAAACCAGCCGCTGAGCATCAGCACGATCAGGGCGATCACCCCCAATCCCACGGCCCACTCGATCACCATGCCGGCTGTTGCAGCCACCAGCACTGTCTGCGAGCGTTCGATCTCAATTTCTAATCCGCTCCCCATCGGAACCACTCCCTCCAGCGAGGTCGCG
>JAPLHV010000099.1 GCA_026389455.1 Coprothermobacterota bacterium | reverse complement strand
CATTGGTGGCATCCAGGCGGCCGCCGAGGCCGACTTCCACCACTGCCAGCTCCACCCGCTCCTGGGCGAAGTAGGAGAAGGCTAGCGCCACTCCCATCTCGAAATAGGTGGGGGCGCCCAAAGGCGTCCCGGCCAGCTCTTGGGCTAGAGGCACGATGCGTTCGACGATGGCGGCCAGAGAGGACTTGGAGATCCGCTGCCCGTCGATCTCCACGCGCTCGCGGTAGCTCTGCAGGTGAGGTTTGGAGAGCAACCCAGTGTGGAAACCGGCAGCGCTGAGGACGGAGGCGATCAGGCGGCAAGACGAACCCTTGCCCGAGGTGCCGGCGATCAGCGCTGAGGGGAAAGACCTTTGGGGGTTCCCCAGCAGTTCTAATAGGCGTTCGATGCGGGCCAACCCCAACCGCGGGGAAAAACGAGCCGGCGATTCCAAGAAGGCCAAGGCCCGCTCGTAATCCATCAGTTGCGCAACGCTTTCACCAAGCGGCTCAAGCGGTCGGCCTGGAAAACCATCTCCGCTTGCACCGTCCGCTGTTTTTCGACCACCTCGGACGGGGCTCGACGGAGGAACTCCTCGCTGGACAGTCGTTCCGCGGTTTTGACCAGTTGAGCGCGGACCTTCTCCAGCTCTTTCTCCAATTTTCGGGCTACGTTCTGGGCTTTCTCCTCACCCAAGGGGACCCAAGGGGAGATAGATTTCCATGCCATGAGCCACCGCAGAAAGGGAAGACTGAGGCCGCGCTTCCTCCCCGCCCAGCTCCGCAGCAATGCTCGAGGGCAAGCGCAACTCACTGATGCGAGCCAACGGGCAGAGATAGGTCTCCACCCGGCGCAGCGTCCTTTGCGTCTCTTCTGTGGCGACCACGACGACGGGCGTCTTCTCGCCGGGAGGAACCTGCCCCTCGGCCCGCAGGTTGCGCACGGAGTGCGCCAGCTCCTGAATCAAGCCCATCTCCTCCTCGGCTGCGGGATCCAGCAGACGCGAGTCGGCTATCGGCCAGGGAGCTGTGATCAAGGCCTGTCCTTCCTTACCCGGCAACTTTTGCCAGAGCTCTTCGGTGATGAAGGGCAGTATCGGGTGGAGCAGGCGAAGGATCTTTTCCAGTGTCTCATACAGCACGCGCTGCGCGCCGGCTTTGTCTCGCCCCGGCTGGAAGAGGTCGGTCTTGCACATCTCCAGGTACCAGTCGCAGAAATCACCCCAGAAGAACTCCTCCAGGTTGTGCGTGGCCTCGGCGAAGTTGTACTGCTGCAAGGAAGCGGTGGTGGAAGCGATGATCCGCTGCAGGCGGGAGAGGATGAAGCGGTGAGGAAGCCCCTCGGCAGAACGCGCTGCCGCGGTCTGTGTAGGGGCGGGTTTCAAACCCGCCCCTGCCGCGGGCTGTTCAGCATGCCTTTCATGCCAATCGTTACGTTGGTCTGGTTGCATCCCCTCCAGATTTTGGAGGGCGAAACGGGCAGCGTTCCATAGCTTGTTGGTGAAGTTGCGCCCTCGCTCGAAACGCTCCTCGCCCATGGGGATGTCCTGCCCGCCCAGGGTGGCCGCTGCGGCCATGGAAAAGCGGAAGGCGTCGGCGCCGTACTGCTGCACCTTCTCCAGCGGATCGATGACGTTGCCCAGCGAACGCGACATCTTCCGCCCCTTGCCATCCCTGATCAAGCCGTGAATGTAGACCTTGCGGAAGGGGATCTCCCCTTTGAAGCGGAGGGAGGCCATGATCATCCGCGCCACCCAGAAAAAGATGATGTCGTAACCAGTTGAGAGCGTCTCGTTGGGCAGGAAGAAGGCCTGCTCGGCGGTCTCTTCCGGCCAGCCGAGGATGGCGAAAGGCCAGAGGTTGGAGGAGAACCAGGTGTCCAGTGCGTCGGGATCCTGCTCGATCCGGCTCGAGCCGCAACGGACACAACAGTCGGGATCCTCGCCGGCAGCAAAGACAGCCCCGCAATCCGCGCAATACCAAACCGGGATGCGGTGCCCCCACCAGATCTGGCGGGAGATGCACCAAGGCTGGATGTTTTCCATCCAGTCCATGTAGATTTTGGTCCAGCGCTGTGGGATAAACTCTACCTGTCCAGAGCGAACCGCCTCCATGGCCGGTTTGGCCATACTATCCATGCGGCAATACCATTGCGTGGAGAGGATCGGCTCGATCGCCTGATGACAGCGGTAGCAATGGCCCACAGCGTGACGGTAGGGCGCCTCTCGCTCCAAGAGGCCCTCTTGACGCAACTGCTCGACGATTCTCGAACGCGCCTCCTCACGACTAAGGCCCTGGTAAGGGCCAGCCTGCTCGTTCATGCGGCCGGCCTCGTCGATTACCAGGATCTTCTCCAAACTGTGGCGCCGGCCGATCTCATAGTCGGTGGGGTCGTGAGCAGGGGTCACCTTGACGGCTCCTGTGCCGAAGTCCTGTTCGACGGCCTCGTCGGCTACCACCGGGATCGTGCGACCCAGCAGGGGGAGCGTCAAGGTGCGACCGATCCACCCCTGGTAACGTGGATCCTGCGGGTGTACGGCCACAGCGGTGTCGCCCAGCATGGTCTCCGGCCGCGTGGTGGCCACTGTGATGGATCCCTCCCCGTCGGCTGCCGGATAGCGCACATACCAGAGAAAGCTCTCTTCCTCTTCATGCTCTACCTCAATATCGGCCAGGGCTGTCAGACAGCCTGGGCACCAGTTGGCGATCCTAGTGCCGCGGTAAACCAAGCCCTCCTCAAAGAGAGCCACGAACTGCCGGCGCACAGCGCGCTGGTACCCCTCGTCCATGGTGAAACGCAGACGCCGCCAATCAGCGGAAGCCCCCATCCGGTAAAGCTGCTCCAGCACATAGCCGGCCTGTTCTTCCTTCCAAGACCAACAGCGTTCCAGAAACTTCTCCCTGCCCAGGTCAAAACGGGTCAAGCCCTCCTTGTGCAGCTCTTTTTCAACGGCGTTCTGAAAGGCCAACCCGGCGTGGTCGAGACCCGGCGCCCAGAGGGAGGCCTTGCCCTGCATTCGCCACCAACGGGTGAGAAGATCCTGCAAGGTTAGATTGAAGCCGTGCCCCATGTGCAGAGATCCGTAAACGTTGGGTGGGGGCATAGAGATGACGGTCGGTTGGCGGGACGGGTCGATCTCGGCGTTGAAGTGCCCGCCGTCTAACCAGAAGCGGTAGATCCGCCCCTCGACGTCTTTCGGGTCGTATGCAGGTGGCAGTTCCATATCAATCCTCTTTCCTCCGGCTATCCCGGACCCCCCGCTTTCCCTCCGTTTTAGCGGGGGTGACAGGGGGCAAGCCTACATTGCAGGGAGAGTGGAAACAAAAAACCTCCATCAAAGGACGGAGGTCCGTGGTCCCACCTTCATTCCCCCTCGTTTTCCGAGGGGCTCTCTTGGCGATAACGCAGCCGGCGGAGGCGCTTAATGGATTCGGCGCTCAGCTCCGGGAACGACGTTCAGCTTCACTTTGCCGGAGGCCTCGCACCGTTTGGCATCCTCTCTGGGGCAGGGGAGAAGCTTACTCCTTTCCCTTCTACGCTTTGCATTTTTGTAGCAGGTTTTCACGCCTGCCGTCAAATATCGGAGCATGCTGCCAAATGCCATGATGGGGCAGATTTCTGCAGCAATGGGGACAGATTTCAAATCTGTCCCCATTGCTGCATGTTGGAACCCGGCTTTCTTGCTCCCATCGCGCGTTTGCGCTACGCTTTGCTTGCCCCCGCGAAAGCGGGGAGCTGCTAACTTTGAAGCGAGAAGCGAGGGGAGAGAAGCCACTCTTCTTTCTTTGCTCCGTCACTTTCAGAATGGGAGATTGCCGGCATGAAACAAAAGAAATACCTCTTCACCTCTGAATCGGTCACCGAAGGCCACCCCGACAAGATCGCCGATCAGATCTCGGATGCCATCCTCGACGAGATTCTGCGCCAAGATGAGGCGGCGCGCGTAGCTTGCGAGGTGATGGTCTCCACCGGCTTTGTGCTGGTGGCTGGAGAGATCACCACATCGGCCATCGTCGACTATCCCACGGTAGCCCGCGAGACAGTCAAGGCGATCGGCTATGATCGCCCTGAGTTGGGCTTCGACGGCAACACCTGCGCCGTCATGATCGCCCTGGACAAGCAGTCCCCGGATATCGCCCAGGGAGTGAACAGCGCCCTGGAATGCCGTGAGGAAGGGACTTGCGATCCCTTTGATCGCGTCGGCGCGGGCGACTCCGGGATGATGGTCGGCTTCGCTTGCAACGAGACCCCCGAGATGATGCCGCTGCCTATCTTCCTGGCCCACCGCCTCTCCTTCCAACTGGCCCGCATGCGCAAGTCGCGCAACATTCCCTACCTGCGGCCCGACGGCAAAACCCAGGTGACGGTGGAATACAAGGACGGAGAGCCTCTGCGGGTGCATACGGTGATCGTCTCCACCCAGCACGATGAGGATGTGAAACACCCCCGCATTGCTCAGGATATCGAAGAGCGGGTGATCCGCAACGTGATCCCAGCCCACCTCCTGGACAAGAAGACGAGGATTATGGTCAATCCCACCGGACGCTTCGTCATCGGGGGGCCGGTGGCTGATGTCGGCCTGACCGGGCGCAAGATCATTCAAGATACCTACGGCGGCCGAGGCGCCCACGGCGGGGGTTGCTTCTCCGGCAAGGATCCCACCAAAGTAGACCGCTCCGGCGCCTACATGGCTCGCTATATCGCCAAGAACGTAGTGGCATCGGGTCTGGCCGACTCTTTCGAGATCCAGGTAGCCTACGCTATCGGCGTGGCTCACCCAGTCTCCGTCTTCATCAATAGCTTCGATTCAGCCAAAGTCCCGGACGATGAGCTGCTGCAAGCGATCCAAGCCACCTTTGACTTGCGGCCACGAGCGATCATCGAGCGCCTCGGCTTGCTGAAGCCGATCTACAAGCAGACCGCCGCCTACGGGCACTTCGGCCGCGACGATGGGGAATTCCCCTGGGAACGCACAGACATGGCGAAAGCCTTGCGCGAGGCGGTTGGCCGGTGATCCAAGTCACGGCCCAGACGCTGGGAGGACACATCGGCCAAGAGGTAACCCTCGATGGTTGGGTTCACCGTGTTCGAGCCATGGGCAACTTCGCCTTCCTATTGGTGCGAGACGGCCGCGGCGTGGTTCAGACGGTGCTGGAGGATCCGCGCTTGGTGGAGGGGTTGAATCTGGAGAGCGCTGTGCGGGTTACCGGCCGGGTGGTCGGCGAGCCCCGCTCATCCAGCGGCGCTGAGTTGCGCGTGACCTCCATTGAAGCGCTCTCGCCAGCCCTCGAGCCGCCCCCCTTCGATTTAAACAAGAAGGCCCTGGAGGTGAAGCTGGACGCCATCCTTGACCACCGCTCCCTCTCCTTGCGTCACCCCAAGGAACGAGCCGTCTTCCGCATCGAGGGAGAGCTGGTCGAATGCTTCCGCAGTTACCTGCGCGGGCAGGGATTTACCGAGATCTTCACCTCCAAGATCGTCGCCGCGGGCACTGAAGGCGGCGCCAACCTCTTTCCCATCGAATACATGGGCACTAGAGCCTATCTTGCCCAAAGCCCCCAGTTTTATAAGCAGATGATGATCGGCGTCTTCGGCCGAGTCTTCGAGGTGGGTCATGTCTACCGGGCCGAGCCTCACTATACTTCGCGCCACATCAACGAGTACCTCAGCCTGGATCTGGAGATGGGTTTCATCGAAAGCGAAGAAGATGTCATGCGCATGGAGATGGGCTTTCTGGCGACCCTGATGGGGCGCCTCGAAGAGACCTGCGCCGAGGAGATTGCTTTGCTTGGCGCCAGGATCCCGGCTCCCCAGGCGGAGTTGCCTCAAATCACCCTGGCAGAGGCCAAGGAAGTCTTGCGCCAACGCTTCGGCAAGGAATTGAGCGAGGAGGACGACCTGGACCCGGAAAGCGAGCGTTTGCTTTGTCAGCACTCCGCGGAGAAGCTGGGCTCGGAATTCCTCTTCGTCACTCGCTACCCCATCTCGGTGCGTCCGATGTATGCCATGCCGGACCGGGAGCGCCCCGGCGCGACAAAAAGTTTCGACCTGCTCTTCCGCGGGATGGAGGTGACTACCGGTGGGCAACGCATTCACGAACACGCCATGCTGGTCGCCAGCATTAAGAACCGCGGCCTGGACCCGGAGGACTTCGCTTTCTACCTGGAACCGTTTAAGCACGGCATGCCTCCCCACGGCGGTTTGGCCATCGGCGCCGAACGGTTGACCTCCAAGTTGTTGGACCTGGAGAACATCCGCCAGGCGGCTCTTTTTCCCAGAGATATCAAGCGCTTGACGCCTTGATTAAGCAATCAAGTAGTTAAGTAGGTAAGTAGTTACTAAATCACTAAACCACTTAATCACTAAACCACTTAATCACTTGACAGCCCCCGGCAGGTTGATAGCCCCCGGCAGCTTGATAGCTCCCGGCAGGGAGTTTTATGGTACAATAACGCACTTGGAAAGGAGGGGATGACGTATGAAAGCGTACATTCTGATTGATGCCGAAGTGGGTTCCATCCCGCACGTACAGGCCTCCTTGCTGGCTTTTACGGAGGTTAAGATCGCCGATGTGGTGACCGGACCCTACGACGTTATCGCTGTCGTGGAGACCGATGACCCGGCGGTGATGTCTAGTTTGGTGACCTCAAAGGTTCACCAGATCGAAGGGGTCGTGGCCACCATGACCTGCATGGTGATGTAGCGGCGATGCGACAGCGCACCCTATTGTTTCACTAACAAGCAGCCGGAATAATTAGCAGTCATGGGGACATATATGACCTCCGGTCAATATGTAGGTTTGTCCCATGACTGCGTGGTATCCCTATTATTCCAGAGCCAACCAGCGGAAAAACCGAGGGCAGACGAGAACAGGAAAAGCTCTGGTGTTGTTGGACGGTTTTGCAACTCTCGTCATTCACCTTCTCGTCAAATTATAGAAGATCTTGGCAGCGCTGCCCCGGCAAGGACGGCCCTCCAAGCTCCGCTTTTTTTGTTCGACAAATCCACAAGGGCTGCAAGTCAGCCCCCGCCGAGGCGGGGTCTACTCGCGCGGACCGAAACGAGGCGATCATGGAAAAGATTAAAATCAT
>JAPLHV010000043.1 GCA_026389455.1 Coprothermobacterota bacterium | reverse complement strand
ATCTGGCTGGTGATCGCTGTCTTTTTCCTCACCCTTATCTCCCTTTATGGGATGGGGATGCTGCTGGCTTCCCTTTTCCTGATGTACGGGCGGGAAGCTTGGCACATGTCCAACCTGCTGCAAGAGCCGGTCTATCTCTTCTCCGGTTTCTATTTCCCGGTGAAGAGCCTGGGCGCCTGGGTGGCCGGAGCGGCTTCCCTGATCCCCCTGACCCTCGGTCTGGACGCGATGCGACAACTGATGTTCTCCTCCGACCCGACCCTTGGTTTTCTCTCCCCCTGGGTGGAGTGCCTGATCTTACTGGCCCTTTGCCCCTTCTTCCTCTGGCTGGCTAAGCTCTCCCTGGCGCGAATGGAGAAAGCCGCACGCATCGAAGGGAGTCTGACGCTGCGATGGCAGTAGTTCTCTCTGCCGCGCCTCCCGGAGCGCTGCCTCTCTGGCAGCGTTTATGGCGGCAATTCCGCACCGCTTCGATCCTCGGTTGGAAGATCGAGAGCAACTGGGCCGACCCCTTCATCTTCGCCATCTACACCTTGATCCGGCCGCTGGCTGGCGCCTTCATTCTGGTCTTTATGTACCTGGTGGTGGTTCAGGGTTCCACCTCCAACCCCTATTTCGCCCACATGTTCGTAGGAAACGCTTTTTTTATGTATGTCGCCCGCGTCATGATGGGCATCTCCTACGCCATCATCGACGACCGCGAGCACTACGAGATGTTGAAATACATCTACATCTCTCCTTTGCAGATCCTCCTCTTCCTCTTCGGGAGAGGGATGGCCAACATCATTACCACTTCCATCTCGGTAGTGATCACCCTGCTGATCGGGATCTGGCCCTTGGGCATCCAGCTCTCCTGGGGCCAAGTAAACTGGGGGTTGCTGCTCCCCTCCTTCTTGGTCGGTTTGCTGGCACTGATCTTTATGGGGTTCCTTCTCGCCGGGACTTGTTTGTTGCTGGCCCGCCACGCCTGGGCAATCTCCGAGGGGGTAGCCGGGGTGCTCTATTTGGTGTGCGGCGCGGTCTTTCCCCTGGATGTGCTGCCCTTTTGGATCCAGGCAATCTCCTATCTCTTCCCATTGACCTACTGGTTGGAGCTGATGCGCCGGGCCATGCTGGGCAGCTCCTTCAGCGGGAGTTTGGCCGGGTTCACCAACTGGGGCCTCTTCTTTCTCCTCGCCGGAGTTACTGCCCTGTGGGGATTTGCCAGTATCCTGCTCTTTCGCCGGTTCGACGGGCTGGCCAGACGCCGCGGGCTGATCGATCAGACCAGCGGTTATTGACCTCCGGTCAGTTCGGACCTCCGGTCAGTTCGGACCTCCGGTCAGTTCGGACCTCCGGTCAATTCGGACCTCCGGTCAATTCGGACCTTGCCCTCGACCCGTAGATATGAGAGAAGTAGATATGAGAGAAATGGGGACAGATTTGAAATCTGTCCCCATTTCTGCTCTGTCCCCATAGCCTTATTCGGAATACAATACAGCCAATATACGTGAAAGGTGGTGAGGTACGGAGAGGTGAAAGGCATCAAAGCGCCTGCCCTCGAGTAAAACGAGGGGTCTGATTGTCATTGTCTGGAATAGCATTAAATCGAAGGAGGAAACAAATTGAAGAGGATTTTACTGGTAGGACTAATCGCAGTGTTGGTCTTGTCTCTATTCGCTGGCTGTGCCAGCCCCGCAACCCCGACGACGACTCCCTCGCCGACGGCGACCTCGGCAACCCCGACCCCCACTCCGACCCCAACCGGCGGCGGGGTCATCCAGATCGGCCTGCAAGCTCCCATCACCGGCAACTTCGCCGCTGAGGGCCAGTGGGCCAAGCAGTGCGTGGAAGTGGCGGCCGCTCTGATCAACGCCAAGGGTGGCGTCTTGGGCAAACAAGTGGAGATCGTCGTCGCCGATGACGCCTCCAACCCGAAGGACAGCGCTTTGGCAGCCCAGAAACTGATCTCCCAGGGCCTCAAGGAAGTCATCGCTTCCTACGGCTCTTCCGTCACCGCTCCCGCCGCCGACTTGTACGACAAGAACCAGGTCGTCTCCGTTGGGTACGGCTGCACCGCCGTCAGCCTGACCATGGATAAGTTGCGTCCCTACTTCTTCCGCACTGCCGGCCGTGACGACACCCAGTCCGAGTTCTTCGCCAAGCTGGCCGTGGAGACACTGGGCGCCAAGAAGATCGCCATCTTGCACGACAACCAGGACTACGGCAAAGGCGTCGCCGAGGACGCGATGAAATACCTGAAGCCCTACGTCGATGCCGGCACGACCGAAGTGGTCTACTACGACGCCATCACCCCCGGTGAGAACGACTACTCCGCCGCCATCACCAAGATCAAACAGCTCAACCCTGACCTCTTGTTCTTCACTGCCTATTATCCCGAAGCCGGCCTGATCATCAAGCAAGCTCGCCAGGCGGGCATCACCTGCACCTTTGTCGGCAACAACTCCGTCCCCACTCCCGAGTTCGTCAAGATCGCCGGCGTCGACGCTATCAAAGGCGCTCTCATGTTGAACGAGCCGATGCCCCAGTTCCTCACTTACCCTGAATCCACGCAGTTCCTGGATGCCTACAAGGCCAAGTACAATGAGATCCCCGGCTCCATCTGGGCTGTCTATGCAGCCGACGCCTTGAACGCTCTCTGCGCTGCTATCACCAAGGCCGGCGGGACCGATCCGGACAAGGTCGCCGCAGCCATGCGCACGATGACCGACGCCAAGGGCATCACCGGCGCCTTGCTGTTCACCGACCGTGGAGATCGCAAGGACATTCCTTACTACACATATATCTACGACGATAAGGGCGAGCTCTCGCTGTACAAGTAAGGCGGGTAGCGCAAATCACTGAATAGGAGGAGAGGTCCCGCATGAGCGTCTTCTTTGAGCAGCTCCTCAACGGCCTTACGATTGGCTCTTTCTACGCCCTTGTTGCCTTGGGATATTCCATGGTCTACGGGGTGATGAAACTGATTAACTTTGCACACGGCGACCTCTTTACCCTTGGCAGTTACCTCGGTTACACCGTCCTGGTCGTCGGGGCGGGCTGGGTGACTGCTACTTTTGGCGTCTGGGGCGGTATGGCGGTGGCCATGTTGGCCGCTTTTCTGGGGATCGCCGTCGCCGGCATCCTGCTGGAACGCATCGCCTACCGCCCTGTTTACAAAGCGGGCCGGCTGCCCCTGGTGGTCTCCGCCCTGGGCATGTCCATCTTCATCCAAAACGGCATCATGGCCATCTGGGGCCCCCGCTTCCAAGCTTACCCAATGACCGCCGTCCCCAAGGAGATCATCACCATCGGGGACATACGCATCACCGCCCTGCAGCTCTTCATCTTGCTGCTGGCCCTGGCCCTGATGGCCCTCATCTATTGGTTGGTAGAGAAGACCACCTTCGGCGCAGCCGTCCGCGCCGCCGCCTTGGACAAGGACACGGCCACCTTGATGGGCATCAACTTTCGCCAGGTGATCTTTTTCGTCTTTGCCCTGGGTCCCGCCTTGGGCGGCATTGCCGGCGTGATGACCGGCCTCAACTACGGTCGCATCATCTTCAATATGGGTTGGGTCTACGGCCTGAAAGCCTTCACCGCCACCATCCTGGGGGGGATCGGCAACATCCCCGGAGCGATGATCGGAGGCTTGCTGCTGGGAATCCTGGAAACGCTCTTCGCCGGGTACGTCTCCAGCGCCTGGAAGGATGTCTTCATCTTCCTCGTGCTGATCCTCGTTCTGATCTGGCGCCCTACCGGGCTGATCGGCGAGAAAACGGCGGAGAAGGTTTAGCGGCATGACCGACATAACTGGAACCATCGCCAAGCGCGTCGCCAGCGGGCAGACCAGGAACCTGCCCAAGAAGGCCAACCCCAAACTGGGGTTCATCCTTATCTTAGCTGTGGGAGCGATCCTGATCGCCTTTCCTTTCCTCCCCTTCGCCTCCAATTACATCATCGATGTCGCTTTCTTCGTCGGCATTTACGCCCTCCTCGGCCTCAGCCTGAACATCGTCCTGGGCGAAGTCGGCCTCTTCGATCTGGGCCACACTGCCTTCTACGCCATCGGCGCTTATGTCACCGGCATCCTCTTCACCCAATTCAACATCCCTATCCTGCTTTTGATGCCTCTTTCCGCCATCGTCGCCGGCGGTTTCGCCTTCCTCGTCACTTCCCCGGTGATCCACCTTCGCGGAGACTACCTCTGCATTGTCACCATCGGCATCGGCGAGATCGTCCGCCTGGCCATCATTAACAACCCCGGCGGGCTGACCAAAGGCGCCAACGGGATCACCGGCATCGGCAACCCGAGCTTCGGCTTCTTCAGCATCGAGTCCTCCACTCAGTTCTATTACTACATCTGGATTATCCTCGGATTGGTCATCATCGCCCTCCTCAACCTGCAGAAGTCGCGGGTCGGCCGAGCCTGGAACTATATCCGCGAGGACGAGATCGCCGCCGAATCAACGGGCATCGACGTCCGCTCCTACAAGCTGCTGGCCTTCGTCTTGGGGGCTGCCATCGCCGGTATCGCCGGCAACATTTACGCCTCCAAGATGATGATCATCTCGCCGGACAGCTTCACCTTCCTGGAGTCTACCTTGCTCTTCTGCATCGTCCTCTTGGGCGGCCTCGGCTCTATTCCGGGAACCATCCTGGGGGCTGCGGTGATCGTCATCTTCCCCGAGATCTTCCGCCAGTTCGCCAGCTTCCGCCTGCTTTTCTTCGGAGCAGCCCTGGTGGCGATGATGATCTTCCGGCCGGGGGGGATTTGGCCCAGGCGGAGAGAGGGGGTCGGCTACGGCGGCCTTGGCATTCGGGGTCTCCCCAAGAATGAGGATGATATCCTGAAGTTAGCGCC
>JAPLHV010000242.1 GCA_026389455.1 Coprothermobacterota bacterium | reverse complement strand
TCCAGGGCCTTGGTCTTGGAACCGCCCTTGGCCAGGCACTTGGTGATAGCCGAGGTGAGGGTGGTCTTGCCATGGTCGATATGGCCGATGGTGCCCACATTGATGTGGGGCTTGGTGCGTTCAAATTTTTGCTTCGCCATTCTCTCTCCTTCTCGCGATCGAACTCTTACTGACTAATCTGTATCTCGCCGACGTAATCCGAACGACTCCACCAACGGGTCTCCGATCGATTTCGGCACAGGCTCGTAGCGGAGGAACTCCATGGTGTGGGTCCCTCGACCTTGGGTTAAGGAGCGAAGGTCCGTCGCATATCCAAACATCTCTGCCAGCGGGACTTTGGCTCGGATGACCTGGGTATTCCCGCTGCGCTCCATTCCTTCGATGTGCCCCCGGCGAGCGGAAATCCCGCCCAGGACATCGCCCAAATACTCCTCCGGGAGGATCACTTCAGCCTTCATGATCGGCTCCAACAGTACCGGATCTGCTTTGCGAACAGCTTCCCGGAAAGCCTTCGAGCCGGCGATGCGGAAGGCGATGTCCGAGGAGTCAACCGGGTGGAAAGAACCGTCAAAGAGGGTCACCTTGATGTCGATGAGTGGATAGCCAACCAGCGCACCCGACTCCATGGCGCCGCGAACCCCTGCCTCCACCGAGGAGATGTACTCCCGCGGGATGGCTCCGGAGATGATCTTGTTCTCGAAGAGGAACCCTCCCCCGCGTTCATTAGGTTCGACCAAGAGACAGGCGTGCCCGTATTGCCCGTGGCCTCCGGTCTGGCGGATATGCTTGCCCTCGGCTTTAGCCGAGCGCGTAATCGTCTCCCGATAGGAGACTTGCGGCTTTCCCACGTCGGCACTGATGCGGAACTCGCGCGTCAAGCGGTCGACAATGATCTCCAGATGAAGTTCTCCCATCCCAGAGATGATCGTCTGCCCCGTCTCCTCGTCGACGCGAACTTTGAAAGTCGGATCCTCCTCAGACAACTTGAACAGGGAGAGATCCAGCTTCTCCTGGTCGATCTTGCTCTTGGGTTCGATGGCTACCGAGATGACCGGGATGGGGAAACGGATTGCCTCCAACAGCAACGGCGCGTCCACATCAGTGAGGGTATCTCCGGTCGTCGTCAAGCGCAACCCGACGATCGCCCCCAGATCGCCGGCGGCGATTTCCTCAATATCCTCTCGCTTGTTGGCATGGAGACGGATCAGACGTCCGATGCGCTCTTTCTCCCCTTTAGTGGCGTTGAGGACGTAAGAACCACTCTTCATCACTCCGGAATAGACGCGCAGGAAAGTTAACTTGCCGACAAAAGGATCAGTCATGACCTTGAAGGCCAGGGCGCTAAGATCCGCATCCGTATTGGGAGCGCGTTCTTCTCGCGCCTCAGTCTTTGGATTAATGCCGCACACCGGCGGGATATCGAGGGGTGAAGGCAAGTAGTCGACGATCGCATCAAGCATCGGTTGAATCCCCTTGTTGCGGTAAGAGGAACCAGCCAATACTGGGACAAAGCGACCCTCCAGGGTTCCTTTGCGGACGAGGGCCTTGATCTCCAGGGGAGTCAACTCAGTTCCATCAAGATACTTCATCAGGCTCTCTTCTTCTAGGTCGACGATATTTTCCAGCAATAAGGTCCGGTATTCTTGAGCGAGCCCGCGGCATTCCTCGGGGATCTCGCCTACCTCATAAGAGATGCCCAGATCGTCCGAGTAGACATAAGCGCACTGCTCAACTAAATCGATCACCCCGCGAAAAGTATCCTCTGCCCCGATGGGAATCTGCAAAGGAAGAGGGTGGGCTCCCAGGCGATCTTTCATCATCCGCAGGACGCGGAAATAATCAGCCCCCGTTCGGTCCATTTTATTGATATAGACGATCCTAGGGACGTGGTATCGATCCGCCTGCCGCCACACCGTCTCCGACTGAGGCTGCACGCCGCCTACGGCACAGAGCAGAACCAGTGCGCCGTCGAGGACGCGCAAGGAACGTTCTACTTCGACAGTAAAATCGACGTGTCCCGGGGTATCGATAATGTTGATTCGCGCATCCCGCCAAGAAGTGGTGGTAACGGCTGAAGTAATAGTGATTCCACGTTCTTTCTCCTGAACCATCCAATCCATGGTCGAAGTCCCGTCATCCACTTCGCCCAGCCGGCGAATACGGCCGGAATAAAAGAGGATTCGCTCAGTAGTCGTCGTTTTTCCAGCGTCGATATGAGCCACAATGCCAATATTCCGAATCTGTGCGAGATTGCTCTGCTCAACCATGATCTCTTCAGCCCCCGGCAGCATGACCATGACAGCCCCCGGCAGCATGACAGCCCCCGGCAGCATGACAGCCCCCGGCAGCATGACAGCCCCCGGCAGCATGACAGCCCCCGGCAGCATGACAGCCCCCGGCAGCATGACAGCCCCCGGCAGGGTGTCCAGGATTAGATTTCCCTCTGCGTTGCATGCACCTTCATAAGGGCAGGTTTCAAACCCGTTCCTACCAGCGGTATGAAGCGAAAGCCTTGTTCGCTTCGGCCATCTTGTGGGCTTCATCGCGCTTCTTCACCGCGCCGCCCATTCCCTGGATCGCCTCACTGATCTCACTTGCCAAGCGGTCCTTCATCTTCTGGCCGTCGCGTTTACGAGCAGCAGCCACCATCCATTTCAGCCCCAGCGAGAGGCTTCGATCGGGAGCCACCTCGATGGGAATTTGGTAGGTCGATCCACCAACACGGCGCGGCCGAACTTCGACCAACGGCCGGCAACGGTCTATTGCACTCTGCAACAACTCCACGGCGGGTTTTCCGGTCTTCTCGGCGACTTGCTCTAAGGCATTGTAGACGATTCCTTCAGCAATACTCTTTTTTCCACGCTCCATCACCCGGTTGATCAACTTCATCACCAGGACGCTGTCGTAGCGGGAGTCTGGAAGGATCACTCTCTTGGGGACAGGCCCTTTTCTCGGCATCTTCTCTTTTCTCCTATTTCGGCGAGGCCGCTTTGGGCCTCTTGGCGCCATACAATGAGCGGCTGCGGCGGCGATTCTGCACTCCGGCGGTATCTAACGCTCCCCGGATAATATGGTACTTGATGCCCGGGAGATCCTTCACGCGTCCACCTCGGACCAGGACGACGGAATGCTCCTGCAGGTTGTGGCCGATACCTGGAATGTAGGCGGTCACTTCGGATCCGTGCGTTAAACGGACCCGTGCGATCTTTCGCAGCGCCGAATTGGGCTTCTTCGGGGTAGTCGTCCGCACGTTGGTACACACACCACGCCGTTGTGGAGCGCCCAACAGAGCCGGCGACTTGGTCTTGGTCCGGCTAGCAGCTCTCCCTTTCCGCACTAACTGGTTAATCGTTGGCATTTTCTATCCTTTCGTGAATAAATAAAGCTCCCTGATCTCTCAAGGAGCTTGTCCGGACTCTTTCACAACTACGCAGTCACCCTGGGATTCTCGTGATGTCGTCTGCCTTTTGGGCAGCGTACTCCTTCTCGAAAACAGACACCGCTCCTTTCTGCTTGCACTCGTGCAAGCATCACTCGGATCCTGATCTGATTCCGTCTCTGGAGGCTTGCGCAAACCACTTCGCCTCGAAGACTTCACGCGGTTGCTCGCAACCGAACCTGAACCTACCCAGATAAGACTGCCCATCGAGAGTTTTGCGGCTCCCTGCGAACAGCAAGGATGTATATTATCTCGCCCAGCGCTCCTTGTCAAATGATTTGACGCGACGAGCCTTGCCGTCTCGTAGGGGCGACGCATGCGTCGCCCCTACGGCAACACGCTCATGCCTGATCCCCCGCCTCCAGAACAGAAGACTCCTCCGCCTCCTGGAGAGAGGGCTCCTCCACCTCGACAGGAGGGCCTTCCGGTACACTGTTGGGAATGCGATCGAAAGCCGAGAAATCCGGCCCTTCTCCCGGCAGTTCCTCATCGGGCTCGTCACTGCTCCGGAGAGCCATCTCCCGGTATACCGCCAGACCTGTTCCAGCAGGGATCAAGCTGCCGATGATGACGTTCTCTTTAAGGCCGATCAATCGGTCGATCTTCCCCTTCACGGCAGCTTCGGTGAGGACGCGAGTAGTCTCTTGGAAAGCAGCGGCGGAGAGGAAGGAGTCGGTAGCCAAAGCTGCCTTGGTGACACCTAGCAAGACACGGCGGAAAGTGGCCTTGCGCAGGTGCAGGACATCCATGCGACGGTTCTCCTCCTCCATCTCGACGTGATCAACCTGATCGCCGGGGAGGAAACGGGTGTCTCCGGGGTCTTCGACGCGAACCTTGCGCAGCAGTTGGTGAATGATCAACTCGATATGCTTGTCGTTGATGTCCACGCCTTGAGACTTGTAGACTTTTTGCACCTCCTGCAGGAGGTGCTGCTGGCATTCCTTGGGGCCTTTGAAACGGAGCACATCGTTGGGGTTGAGAGGTCCTTCATTGAGACGCTCTCCGATACTCACCTCATCGCCGGTGGCAACCCGCAAGCGAACCCCGAAGGGAACCTTGTACTCTTTGCTCTCCCTTGTCTCCGGATTAGAGACCTGAATGATCCGTTCTTCCTTGCCGTCAGTGATCTTCACTTTGCCTTCCACTTCGGTGACGGTGGCCTGGCCGCGCGGACGACGGGCTTCAAAGAGCTCTTCGACACGAGGCAAGCCGGTGGTAATGTCAATCTCGGCGATGCCCCCGGTGTGGAAGGTGCGCAGCGTGAGCTGAGTTCCCGGCTCGCCGATCGATTGGGCAGCTACCGTTCCTACCGCTTCACCCACCGTCACCAGGCGGCCGGTGGCCAAGTCGCGGCCGTAACATTTCACACAGACGGAGTGGCGACTATGGCAGGTCAACACCGAACGGACCTTGACGCTCTTCACCAGCCGTTCCCCACTAGCGTCGCGCAGCTTGGAGATGACCTCGACGTCTTCCTCGCCGATCTCCTCATCGGCATGGACGAGAATCTCGAAAACAGAGAGGGATTCCACTCCCAGCTCGTCAATCTTTTGGGCAAGCTTTTCGTCGACCACTTGGTCTCGCTTGGCAATGATCTGCAGGCTATAGATATCCTCGGCCAACTGCAAGCCTTCGGCCTGCTCCAACGGAACTTCCCCGGCGGCGCTCTCCACCACATCCAGATACTCCAACCCAGCCTTGAATATGCGCTTGAGAAGATCTTTGGTCAGCACATCTCCAGCTTCGGCCAGGATCAGATTAGAATCTGGGTCGATGACCGAGTCAGCCAGGACAGCTCCCTCCAGACTTTGCAGGAAGTTGGCAGTCTCCACTGGAAGGGTTCGGCGAACAACCGTCCCGGCATCTTCACCCATCTGCAGCGTAGTGACTGCGCCAATGCTTCCCTCTACGTAAACCTGAACCGAATCCAACCCGAGCTCATCGATTCTTGCGGCCAACTTGTCGGAGATCGCGTCTCCGGCATGGGCCAGGATTCTTTTCTTCTTCGTTGTGGGAGGGTACAGATGAGCAGCCAGGGTGAGACCGAGAGACCTCTTCCCCAGAGAAGGGAAGGCGCGCACCGTGAGGCGCCCCTCCTTCTCTAGATACTGCAAGGCGGCGCTGTTCAGATAAGCCCCTCTTCTGTATTCGAATTCCTGTGGGGGGGCAGCCAATTCTTTTTTCGTATCATCGATACTGCTGGATAATTCTTTTTTCTCTTCCTCTGCTTTTTGAATATCCGCTTCCAAATTCTCAATCTTTTCAAGTAACGCCATCTTGGTATTCTTATCTTTTTCAAGTGATGCAATCTCAGCTCTCTTTTTCTCAATCTTTTTTAAGAGAGTGACAAGATCGCCTTCTATCTTCACCTTTTCGTTATCTAACTTCGTTTTTTCCACATCTAGACTCTCTAATTCCTTGTTCTTTTCATCGATACTACTGGATAATTCCTTCGTCTCTTTCTCGGCTTTTTGAATATCTGCTTTCAACTTCTTAATCTTTGGCTGGTTCGTTTTCAGAATAGAAGGTGTTTGCTCGTCTTCAAACAATTTAACATTATTCTGATTATCCTTACTCTGCATTTCCAGAGCGGCAAGATCGCCTTCTATCTTTACCTTCTCGCTATCTAACTTGGCTTTTTCTTCATTTAAGTTCTCTAATTCCTTATTCTTTTCATCGAGACGACTGGATAATTCCTTCGCCTCTTCATCGGTTTTTTGAACAGCCGCTTCCAACTTCTCAATCTTTACAAGTAATGCGCTCTCAGTATTCTTATCCTTATTAAGTGATGCATTCTCGGTCTGTTTATCCTTTTCAAGTGATGCGATCTCGGTCTGTTTATCCTGAAGCCTGAATTTCAGAGCGGAAAGCTCGCTCTCTAACTTCACCTTATCGCTTACCAATGTCGTTTTTGAAATGTCCTTCGCCCATAAATCCTCGGCCAACAAGGCCGTCCCAAGCGCTTGCTCGCCAATAGAGGCATCTGGCTTCTTGAGAAGGATCAGAGGGAGCGGGGAAATCAGATCCTCAGCCGTTACCCGGCCCAGGATGCGCTCTTCCATCGTCTCAATGACGTTCTTCCCCTCGGTGATATCGCCGATCTCGACGAAATCCAGCTTGTTGACTACCGAGACGACCGGCACCTGCAGCGCGTCCAATCGCTCCGAAAATTCCGGGTCGACATAAGCGCCTTCGAGAGCCAGCATGTCCCCGTTTGATGGGTCAAATACGGGAGCAGCCAGGTATTTTCCCAAGGCTTGCTCGCCGATTGTTTTCTCCACCAGCGTGCCGCGCTTCTGCGGGCGGAGCTGGGTAGTGCGGCAGTCCAGCTCATGCACTACCACCTCTTGAGCTACATCAACCAGGCGGCGGGTCAGATAGCCGGCGTCGGCTGTCTTGATGGCCGTGTCGGCCAACCCCTTGCGGGCGCCGTGAGTGGAGATGAAGTATTCCAGCGTGGTCAAGCCGTCTCGCAGGCTGCTCTTGATCGGGAATTCGATGATCTTGCCGGAGGGGTCAGCCATCAGGCCGCGCATTCCGACGATCTGGCGGACCTGCTTGGGGTCGCCGCGTGCCCCGGAATTGGCCAGCATGAAGACCGAGTCAAAGCGCCCGAGACTGCTGAGAGCGCTCTTCTCCATCTGGTCGGTGGCATCCTGCCAGATGGTGACTACTCGCTGGTATCGTTCGTCAAAGGTGAGCAGGCCCGTGGCGTACTCTTCCTCTACTTCACGTACAGCTTCCTCGGCTTTGGCGAGGATGCCCTTCTTCTCGGAAGGCACCTTGAAGTCATCAATGCCGATGGTAATGCCGGCTTGAGTGGAAGCCTCAAAGCCCAGCTTCTTCAAGGCGTCCAGCAGCTTGGCCGTCTTGGTCACACCAAAGTGGCGGTAAATGTAACTGATCATCTTTTGCAGCTCGCGCTTGGGCATCTCCTGGTTGTAGAAGGGGAGCTTATCGCCGGTCTCGCCCAAACTCTGCCGCACGGTCTCGTTGAAGATCAGGCGGCCGGCGGTGGTCGGTTTGATCTGGCCGTCGATGCGCACTTTTATCGGGGAGAAAGGGCTGACTACTTTCATCTCGGCTGCCCGGATGGCTTCCTCGGGAGAAGAGAAGGTCATTCCCTCCCCAAGCTCGCCTTCCTTCTCCAAGGTCAAGTAGTAGCAGCCGACGATAATGTCGCGCTGCGGGCCGGCCAGGGGTTTCCCGTTGGCTGGGGAGAGGAGGTTGTAGGCGGAGAGCATCAGGATGCGCGCTTCGGCTTGGGCTGCTAAGGAAAGGGGGACGTGGACGGCCATCTGGTCTCCGTCGAAGTCGGCATTGAAGGCCGTGCAGACCAGGGGGTGGATCTTGATCGCCTTCCCCTCCACCAGCACCGGCTCGAAGGCCTGGATGCCGAGGCGGTGCAGGGTGGGCGCCCGGTTCAGCAACACCGGATGGCCCTTGATGACCTCTTCCAGCAGCTCCCAGACTTCCGGGCGCTGCCGCTCGATCATCCGCTTGGCGCTCTTGATGTTGTGTACGTAGCCCTTCTCCACGATCTTCTTCATGACGAAGGGTTTGAACATCTCCAGGGCCATCTCTTTGGGGATGCCGCATTGGTCGATGGTCAGATCCGGGCCGACGACGATCACCGAGCGGCCGGAATAGTCGACCCGCTTGCCCAGCAAGTTTTGGCGGAAACGCCCTTGTTTCCCCTTCAGCATGTCGGAGAGGGAGCGCAGCGGGCGGTTGCCGGCGCCGACGATGGGCCGAGAGCGCCGTCCGTTGTCGATCAGGGCGTCCACCGCCTCCTGCAGCATGCGCTTCTCGTTGCGGATGATGATATCCGGGGCGCTCACTTCCATCAGCTTGCGAAGGCGGTTGTTGCGGTTGATCACCCGCCGGTAGAGGTCGTTCAGATCACTGGTGGCGAAGCGGCCGCCATCGAGAGGGACCAATGGGCGCAGATCCGGGGGAATTACCGGCAGCGCTTCAATGATCATCCACTCCGGCCGTTGTTCCGACTTGCGGAAGGCCTCCACGATCTCCAATCGCTTGGCTGCTTTGGCGCGGCGTTGGTTGGAGCCGGAGGCTCGCTCCAACTCACGGTAGAGCTCACCGGCCAGCTTGTCCAGATTGATGTCTGTCAGCAGCTTCTTCACTGCTTCGGCGCCCATCCCCACCTGGAAAGCGTTGGATCCATATTTCTTGACCAATTCGTCGTACTCTTCCGGCGGGAGCGGTTGCTTGTAGGCCAGCTCCTTGTTTTTACCCTTCCACTCGTAGGTGAGACCGCCTTTGCCGATATCGGTGACGATATGCCAGGCGAAGTAGACGACACGCTCCAGCGAGCGCAGGGGGACATCCAAGAGGAGAGCGATGCGCGAGGGGATGCCGCGCAAGAACCAGACATGAGCCACTGGGGCGGCCAGCTCGATGTGCCCCATCCGCTCGCGGCGCACGCGCGAGGTGGTTACCTCGACATGGCAACGCTCACAGATCTGGCCTTTGTAGCGAATCCGCTTGTACTTTCCGCAATGACACTCATAGTCTTTTTCCGGGCCAAAGATGACCTCGCAGAACAATCCCTCAGGTTCTGGCTTGAGGGTGCGATAATTGATCGTTTCCGCTTTCCTCACTTCGCCGTGAGACCAAAGACGGATCTGTTCCGGCTTGGCCAGCTTGATCTGGATGTGATCGAACTCGGGTCTAAAATCGAACGCGTCTTTCACATTAGAGAACTCCCTGCCGGGGGCTATCGTGTTGCCGGGGGCTATCGTGTTGCCGGGGGCTATCGTGTTGCCGGGGGCTATCGTGTTGCCGGGGGCTATCTTCTTACTCGTCGTTTCTAGCATTTGAGTCCTTCTCCGGGTGTACATTAAGGATTAAATCGATCTCGTCGGCCTTCTTGCGAAGGTCTTCGTCGCTTTCCTTAAGTGTGATCTCACCGGCTTTTTCAGAGATCAGCTTGAAATCAAGACACAGTCCCTGCAACTCTTTCATCAGCACTTTGAAGGATTCCGGCAGGCTGTAGGCCAATGCATCTTTCCCTTTCACGATCGACTCGTAGGTCTTAATGCGTCCGCTGATGTCGTCCGATTTTACCGTCAGCATTTCCTGCAACACCGAGGCAGCTCCATAGCCCTCGAGGGCCCAGACCTCCATCTCGCCGAAGCGTTGTCCGCCGAACTGAGCCTTGCCGCCCAACGGCTGTTGAGTGACGAGCGAGTAAGGACCGATCGAGCGAGCGTGAAGCTTATCCTCCACCATGTGAATCAGTTTCATCATGTACATCACTCCCACCGCTACCTCGCGATCGAACGGCTCGCCGGTGCGACCATCGAAGAGAACGGTCTTGCCCGTCTCCGGGAGGCCGGCCTCGCGCAGCTTTTCTATTACATCCGCTTCAGAAGCTCCACTAAAGACAGGCGTGTAATAACGCTTTCCTTCCGTCTCCCCGGCCCACCCCAGGTGCAATTCGAGGATTTGTCCGATGTTCATGCGAGAGGGCACTCCGAGTGGGTTAAGAACCACATCGACGGGGCGGCCATCGGGAAGGAAGGGCATGTCAGCCTGCGGTACGACAATCGAGACAACCCCTTTGTTACCGTGGCGACCGGACATCTTGTCCCCCTCCATCACTTTGCGCTTCTGGGCGACGAAGACCTTCACCTTTTTCAATACGCCCGTCTGCAGTTCGTCTCCGGCCTCCTTGGAGAAGACCTTCACGCCGACGACGGTGCCTTTCTCCCCGTGCGGCACACGCAGGGAGGTGTCACGCACCTCCCGCGCTTTCTCCCCGAAGATAGCCCGCAGCAGGCGCTCCTCCGGTGAGAGTTCGGTCTCCCCTTTGGGGGTGATCTTGCCGACCAGGATGTCGCCTGCCCGTACTTCGGCGCCGATGCGAATCACTCCCTCCTCATCGAGGTTGCGCAGCATATCCTCAGAGACGTTGGGCACCTCGTGGGTGATCTCCTCCGGCCCTAATTTGGTGTCGCGCGCGGCCACCTCGTACTCTTCAATGTGGATCGAGGTGTACACATCGTCGCGAACCATGCGCTCGGAGAGGACAATGGCGTCTTCGTAGTTGTATCCAGCCCAGGGGAGGAAAGCGACAAGCACGTTGGCCCCCAAAGACAACTCGCCTTGGGAGGTGGCCGCGCCGTCCGCCAAGGGGGCGCCAACCTCCACCTTCTGCCCCTTGCGCACGATCGGACGCTGGTTAATGCAGGTGGCCCGGTTGGATCGGTTGTATTTCTTCAGAGGGTAACGGTCAACACTGCGTTCGGTTTGGATTTCGATGCGATCAGCGGTGACGCTTCGCACCAGACCTTTGTGTTCGGCGACAATTACCTCACCCGAGTCGATAGCCACGCGCGGTTCCAGGCCGGTAGCGACCAAAGGCAGCTCCGGCTTGAGGAGGGGAACAGCCTGGCGTTGCATGTTGCAGCCCATCAGGGCGCGGATCGGGTCGTCGTGCTCGAGGAAGGGGATCAGAGAGGCCGAGATGCTGAAGACCTGACGCGGGGATATATCCATGAGATCCACCTGGGAGGGGAGAACCGTCTCGAAGACTTCTCCATGGCGGACCAAAACGTCCCGCGCATCAATCTTTGGTTGCTGCTTCTCCTTGCTCTCCTTTATCTGCATTTCCAGAGTGGAAAGCTCTCCTTCCAACTTCGCCTTGTCGCTATCCGACTTAGCTTTTTCCTCATTTAAGTTCTCTAAAATCTTGTTCTTTTCGTCGATGCTTGAGGATAATTCTTTGGCCATTTTCTCGGCTTTTTGAATATCCGCTTTCAACTTCTTTATCTTTGGCTGGTTCGTCTTCAGAATAGAAAGCGTTTGCTCTGCTTCAGAACTCCCTGCCGGGGGCTGAAGTGATGCAACCTCAGTCTGGTTCTCCTTAATCTGCATTTTCAGAGCGGAAAGTTCGCCTTCCAATTTCACCTTCTCGCTATCTAACTTAGTTTTTTCTTCCTCTAACTTCGCTAGATCATTGTTCTTTTCATCGAGACGACTGGATAATTCTTTCGCCTCTTTCTCGGCTTTTTGAATATCCGCTTTCAGCTTCTTAATTTTTGGCTGGTTCGTCTTCAGAATAGAAGGCGTTTGCTCTGCTTCAGAACTCCCTGCCGGGGGCTGAAGTGATGCGATCTCTGTCTGCTTATCTTTAGTCTGGATATTCAGAGCGGAAAGTTCGCCTTCCAATTTCACCTTCTCGCTATCTAACTTAGTTTTTTCTTCCTCTAACTTATCTAATTCCTTTTGCTTATTATCGATACCACTAGATAATTCTTTGGCCATTTTCTCGGCTTTTTGAATATCCGCTTTCAACTTCTTTATCTTTGGCTGGTTCGTCTTCAGAATAGAAGGCGTTTGCTCTGCTTCAGAACTCCCTGCCGGGGGCTGAAGTGATGCAACCTCAGTCTGGTTCTCCTTAATCTGCATTTTCAGAGCGGAAAGATCGCCTTCTAACTTCAGCTTCTCGCTCTCTAACTTGGCTTTTTCTTCATTTAAGCTCTCTAATACCTTGTTCTTTTCATCGAGACGACTGGATAATTCTTTCGCCTCTTCCTCGTCTTTTTGAATATCCCCTTTCAACTTCTTAATCTTTTCAAGTAACGCAATCTCAGTCTGATTATCCTTTTCAAGTAACGCAATCTCTGTCTGATTATCCTTAGTCTGGATATTCAGCGTGGAAAGCTCTCCTTCCAACTTCGCCTTGTCGCTATCCGACTTAGCTTTTTCTTCATTTAAGTTCTCTAATATCTTGTTCTTTTCGTCGATGCTTGAGGATAATTCTTTGGCCATTTTCTCGGCTTTTTGAATATCCGCTTTCAACTTCTTTATCTTTGGCTGGTTCGTCTTCAGAATAGAAAGCGTTTGCTCCGCTTCAGAACTCCCTGCCGGGGGCTCAAGTGATGCAACCTCAGTAGTTTTTGTTTTGATATCATTTTGAGCAGTAGACAAATTCCCATTCAAACCGCTAATTGTTTTTTCCGTCGCGTTTATCTCGGCAACATATCCGGCAATCTGCTTGTCAACAGCAGATCGGCATTCTTCGTTTAGAGCTAAGTCAGAGTTAAGTTGATGTTCTTCGGCCTTTGCAGCTTCCCCCAGAATCTCAGGATTCTCTCCGAGAGAGACGTTGGTTTCCGAGATGCGAAGCTTCTCCTCCTCATCGGCGGTCAGGTAGACGATCTCCTCTGTGACTCTGCCCTCGATCACTTTCCGATAGGGGGTCACCAGGAAACCGTATTCATTGACCTGGCCATAGTTGGTCAAGGAGTTGATGAGACCGATGTTGGGTCCCTCCGGCGTCTCGATCGGGCAGACCCGGCCGTAATGCGAGTAATGGATGTCGCGGACTTCGACGCCGGCTCGCTCCCGGTTCAGACCGCCGGGTCCCAGTGAGGAAAGGCGGCGTTTGTGGGTGAGGGCGGAGAGCGGGTTGGTCTCATCCATGAACTGGGAGAGCTGGCTGCTGCCGAAGAACTCGCGGATGGCCGCCACCACTGGGCGAGGGTTGATCAACGCCTTGGGGTCAGCTTCCTCCGGGGCAACTGTTGTCATGCGGTCGCGAATGTTGCGCTCCATGCGCACGAATCCCATCCGCAACTGGTTCTGGAGGAGCTCGCCGACGGTGCGCACGCGGCGGTTGCCGAGATGATCGATCTCATCGCAGTCCCGTGGGGGAAGCATGACCAGTTGCTGAGCCAAGAGGATCCCATACCCTTTCTGGAAAGGGACCAGGTTCTTCTTCAGAAAGAAACGGCGGGTCAGAGAATCCTGAAAGTACTCTCCCAACCGATTCAGGCGGAACCGGTCCTGGTCGCGCAGATAGCGGCCGGCTCCCGGGTCGAGGGAGACGCGCGCCGTCTCGCCCTCTTGCTCGTAGCACAGGAAGGTGCAGATCATCTCACCCGGCATCGGACGAAATTCCTCCAGCAGCAGCGCCCGCACGGTGGCGTCCAGGTAGTAACCGCTTCCAGAGGCGCCGCTCTTCAAGCCCAGGAAGTAGCGTACGATCTCGAGGATGTCTTCCTTGGCAATGGTGCGGTCCCCCAGTGCCGGGTGGTTCGCTTGGGAGGGATGCAGCTTCTTATTCAGCTTGTAACGGCCGACCGCGCCGAGATCGTTGCGCTTGGGATCCAGGAAGAGGTTCTTGACCAAGGCGCGAGCCGAATCGCGGGTAGGCGGTTCGCCGGGGTGAAGCCGCTTATACAACTCGATCTGCGCCTCATCCTGACTCGCCGAACTGTCCCGCTTGAAGGTGGACTCCAGGTCCGGATCGAGGACATTCTCCACAATCTCCAGATCCTCAACCCCAGCCAAGGCAAGGCGCAGGAGAAGGTTTTTGTCCAGCGCCTCCCCAGATTCAGCCAGGACTGAATTAGAAGAAGGGTCAATCACCGAGTCAGCCAGGACAGCCCCCTCTAAACCCTTCAGGAAGTTCACGGTTTCTGCCGGGAGGGGTTCTTCTACCACTTGAAACCTCTTCACGCCGGCGATCAAGGCGAGAAGCAATCTTTCACCGGAGAGCATTTGCCCGCACTCGGCTAGGACTTCACCACTGCTCGGATCGCTGACGGGTTCGGTCAGAATCTTGCCGGTGAGCTCCTGCAGAGCTCCCCTTACCTCGAGCGGCAATGGCGCCTCCAGCACCCGGCAGCGCGGGGGGCCGGAAAGCAACACTTTCAGCCAGGCCGGCTCATCAAGAACCGAACCGGCAGGCAGCAGCAAGTTTCCGCTTTGCGGGTCAGCGAGATCCTCTTCGAGGATCGCACCAGTGTTCTTCTCCAGGAAAGCGCGCATCTCAGCAGGGAGGGCAAAGGCCAGGCTGATCGGTTCTACCCCGGAGGCTAGCAAAACTCGAATAAGTGTCCCATCCAGCAACTGCCCTTTGGTTCCCACCAGTTTATTATTCGCATCGACCACATTGCCGGCCAAGCGAGCGGAGAGCTCAGCCAGGAAACGATCCAGCATCAGGTGCAGAGAAACGCCCACCTCGAGGTGTTCCACGCCGGCTTTGGCCAGCCTGTTGAGTTCTTCCTCGGTGAGGGTCTCTCCCTTCTTGGCTACTGTTTCCCCTCCCCGCGGATTGATGACATCTTCTGCCAAAACCTTCCCAGCCAGATAAGGGATCTCACCCTTGACGAGTGGAAGATCCAGTAAAAGCCAGTCCGTACCAGCCAAGAAAAGCTGGTAGAGGGCTTTTTCGCCCAAGGTCTTGCCTCGCTCGGCAAGAGTTCCCTCGCGCAGGAAAGAGTCCATCCCAGGCGCCATGGAGAGGCGCATGGCAACCGCCTCCAGTTTGTTCATGCTGAAGAGAACCGGCTCGGTTAAGATGTCCCCTTCCTTAGCCAAGATGCGGCTGCTGATGGGGTCTTTCACGGTCTCGGCCAGGGTCAGTTCCTTGAGATATCCCTCCAACTGGGATCGAAGCGGGACAACCAGGCTGACCTCTTCCAAGCCGGACTGGCGAAGCTGCTGCAGCAACCGTTGGCTGAGCACGGCGCCACTTTCGGCAATCGCCATGCCCGTATTGGGGTCTCTCACAGTCTCGGCTAACAGGCGGGCATATCGAGGATCCTGGATGGAATCGGCCAACGACTTCCCGGTCAATTCCGACAGCGCCTCGGAGATTAGCTTCTCCGGCCGGCTGAACTGCAATAACAACTTTTCCTGAAATCGCTTTCCAGCGTTTCGCAGCGCTGTGTCACCCCGGAGATCGATCTCTTTCCGAGGGAGGCTCTTCAACCAGCGGTGGATTGTCTCAGCGAAATCCAGCGATGCGCCTTCCTCCCCTGCGCTTGCATCCAATGCCTTCTGCCGAATCCCCTGGAGCTTTGTCGTGAGCTGTTTCCGCGCCTCCAAATCGAGGGTTGATCTTGGGATGACTATCTCAGTCAGAGAGACAGAGCGCATCTGGAATTGACGCAGCAAGAAAGCTAATTCTTGGTTGGAACTATACCCAAGAGCTTTAAGCAGGATGGTCACCGGGATCTTCTTGGAGCGTTTATCCACTTTCACGAAGATCCCACCTTCGCGCGTGAGAATGCCTTCTTCCAACTCAAACTCCAACCAGGTGCCGCGGTCCGGGATCACTGTACAGGTAAAACCTCTGACATTTGTGGTCTTTTCCGGCGGAGGGGGGAAGTACACGCCGGGCGAGCGTATCAACTGACTAACCACTACCCGTTCGGTGCCGTTAATCACAAAGCTGCCGGTTGGCGTCATCTTCGGCAGCTCCCCGATCACCACGACTCCTTCCTTGGCTTCCCCGGTGTCCTTAACGAGCAAGCGAGCTTGCAGCTTGAGGACTCCCCCATAGTTGAACCCTTTGTCCTTGCATTCCTGAACGTCATACTTCGGCGTCTGGAAATCGTGGCTTACGTACTCCAGTACGTAGTTCTGGTCGCGGATCGGGAAGATCTCCTGGAAGATCGCGCGCAGTCCCAGATCCATAAAATCACGGAAGGATTTTTTCTGCAAATCCAGCAAGTCAGGCATCTCAAGGATTGGTTTGTGCTTCTCAAAATTGAAGAGTTGTGGTATTTTGTCTTCCAAGATCGGGTTGTCCCGCCTCATCGATCGGTCAGTCCTCTCTTTCGCCCTGGCATTGGTCCAACATGTATTCAAACATGAAAATTTATTCTATGCTGAAACAGGGTGAAAGTCAAAAGTACGATCCCAATCACCTAACATGCCACCCCAGCCGGCTCTCGTTGCACCTCCCCACCGCCTGATCCTCAACACCCATCAGATCAACTTGAAAGAAGGCGTGGATCGCTGAGATAGAAAAACGCCAGCTTAGCCTGAAGGATCAGCAATGTGCTAGAAAAAAACCAGTTTCACTATGCTCCAACCAGGGTGTCGGAATCAATCGGAACAGCATGGTGTGTTCGCTCATTGAAAAGTTGACCGCCTCAGCATTGGGTGACCTGGACTTGTGAGTCATGGCATCGGTCCCACGGAAGAGCGGCAAGCAGCATAACTTCGGCCAACTCCAACCTGCTCACGGTTCACTGACCAACCGGACCCTAGCGCAACCCTGCCTCGAGGATACTCGCCTTTTCCTCTCTCGCGGTCGCCTTCCACGGATCACCCTTCAAGCCTGCTCCCGTCTCTGGCGAGCCCGGCTCTGGCGGAAACGGCGAAGCTCTCCGTTTCGGTCCAACAGGCGGGGGTTGTGGGTGAGGCGGTCGAGCAAGCCGGGCCGCTGAACCACTGCTTTTCGAGGAAGGGGCCCTGATAGGGGGACCCGCATTGAGGGCAGACCCGTCGCTCAGCCTCTGCCGCCAGCACTCCTCGGCGTAGGCAGCGGCACAGCGCAGCAGCGATGGGGGATCAACCCCCGCTCGCAGCCGGACGCGCCAAGCCTTGCGAGCCGCTTCCTTGGCCAGACGGCGAGGATAAGCCTGCCAAAAATCATCGAAGGGGTCGGGTCTGGAAAGGTCAGCGCCTGGTTCAACGGCGAAAGGGGAACCCCCCGTATTTAGGGGGGAGGGGTTTTCTTTTTCTTTTTCTTTTTCTTTTTCTTTTTCTTTTTCTTTTTCTTTTTCTGTACTCTGTACTCTGTACTCTGGGGGCGTTACAGAAACGTTTCTGTAACGTCTCTCCGGCGTTACTGAATCGTACCCGTAACGTTTCTCCGGCGTACCTGTAACGTTACTGAAACGCTTCATCTCCGTCTCACCGGGAGCGCTGGAAGGGGAGTCACATGCTTGGACGGGCGGGGCGTCTTCCGGCTCTGCCACTACAGCAGGGGGAAAGACCTGCGCTTCTTCCGGGGCAGAGATCATTGTCGCCGCAGCAGGAGAAGAGACCATCGCCGCAGCAGCAGTAGGAGCGATCATCGCCGCAGCAGCAGTAGGAGCGATCATCGCCGCTTCCTTCTGCCGGAAGCGGCGCACCCGTTCGCTGGAGCAGTCAGAGAGGTACTGGCGCTTCGCCCAGTGGACCACGCTATAGATGCTATCTTCCTCAGTCACCATTCCTTGCCGAAGGAAAGAGGCCAAGGCTTCCTCAGCTTCTTGCAGCGTGATGTTGGCCTGATCAGCGAGTTCCCGGGACCGCAGCGGCAGCCCCTCGCAGAGCAACAGCCGGCCGGGTTGCGGCGACCCTTTGGCCAAGGCCAGAATCACCACCCAGGCCCAGCGTTGAGAGACGGGGAGGTAGCGCAGTTTGGGGTCGGCGCAGATCCCGGTGTAGAGGCGGAACCAGGATTCCATCAGCAGCCCCGCCGCTTTATTAGGAAGAGGGCGCTCACCAGGAAACCGTCAGACATCGTCAAGAGCAGTTTCATCGCAATTCACAACCTTTCACGGGTAATCCTCGTTATCTTGGAACCATTAATAAGAATATCACATTCATTGCAAGTTATTCTCTTACCTTTACCGATGATATTATATCACAACTAATGGTCTAATGCACAGATAAGTTAGGAACGGGTCTTGGATTCTAGCGTTTCTCATCTTCAGGCAGATAGTCGTGTCGTCTAGGCCGGTGTGCCGCATAACCTATTGGCGATCGTAATCATGGCACTCCACGGCTTCCCGGATTTTCCCATTTCTCGCTGTTTCGTTCTCACCCGGATTCATCGGCAATAGCTGCTGCAGACTCGGCTGATGGCGTATTCCATACTCCATCTTCACAAGGACCAGGCGCGATGGCTTTCCCCACAAAGTGATTCCTCGCATGCATCCTATGTATCCTGGCAATCTTGGCAAAGGCCGCCCTGAGTCATTAACCAGGATCGGCTCCTCGCTGTTTCATGTGGGTACCTCTTATGCCCATCCGAAGTCCAGTTTGCCGGCGATGAGGTAAACCATGGTGATCAGGTTCTTGATGCTGCGGTATCCTCGAGCCTTGGCTTTCGCTGCTTGGACCAAGCTGTTGATTCCTTCCAATAAGCCGTTGGTCATCTTGGAGTGGAACCAGCGGAGGATCCCTCGACGATGGGTATCAATGGTCCTGGCCAGCTTACGGAAAGGCTCCAGTCCACTGCGAGCGGCCCAGGCGCACCAGTGGCGGAGATAAGCGACGGCATCGTCTGCCGTTTGCAGGTAGAGATCCTGGAAAGCCAGCTTCAGTTGGTAGGCTTTGGCTGTCTCCAGATACTGGCTGCGGAACTGATCCAGCTTTTCCTGTTGGCGGCCGCTGAGGTTTCCCGGGTTCTTCAGCCACAGGTAGCGGCTTCCCTCGTAGGGGCGGGTTTCAAACCCGCCCCTACGGGTGAACTTTCTGCTCTTGCCGGCGAACTTGGTCCAAGGCTTCGTTGACCAACCGAACAGTGTGGTAACGGTCGAAGGTGCGCTTGGCGCGGGGGAAGGCCTTGGCTGTTCCTTCCCGGAAAGCGGGAGACAGATCCATGCAGACCTCCTGGATCTTCTTGACCTTCCCGTGATGAGCCCGAAGGTCTGCTTTGAAGGCCTGGATAGTGCCGGCGTCTTTCCCTTCAGTGGCGAAGAGCACGCGGCGTTCTTGGCTGTCCACGATGAGAGTGATGTAGCGGTGACCGCGACGGGAGGAGGTCTCATCGACGGCGATCTGGGAGACCTGGGAGAAGTCCTCTCTCTTTCGAGCTTCCTCCACATAATAGGAGATGATCCGCCAGAGATGGGTATCGTGTTCCTGCAGGAAACGGGCGATGGCCAGGACCGGCATGTGCTTGGCGAGGGTCATCGCCGCCTTCTCCAAGAGCAGGGTGAAGCCGCAGCGAGCCCGGGCCCAGGGGACCGCCACCGCCTTGACTCCACAATGGGGGCAGCTGATGCGGGGAGTGCGCACATGCAGATAAGTGGAAGAAGACATGCTGCCGCAGGCTGTTTAGTTGAGGTGACGCCAGGTTCTCTCCTGGCTGTCGTAAGCGGGGCAACCCGACTGTCCGCACTGGGGGCAAGGGAAGCGGCCTCCTTTGTTGAAGGTGACGTGGATCTCCAACCGCTGGCTGGGGTTATCAAAGGCGCAACGGTCGACTTGCCAGGGGGATTCCAGAGCGAGGGCTTGCTGCAACAGCTCGGTGTCTTGCATCTTCTTCTCTCCTCTTTCCTCTTCGGGGATAAATCTATGTCTATTCTATCCCCCTGGAGAGAAGGAGTGGAAAGGATCAGAGACTACCCACACAAGATAGCGAGGAGCCAAAAACGGTTTACTCCCATCCCCTTCGCAGTTACAATGAGTAAGAATCATGGGCTGCGACGGATCAATGGAAGGGGTACATCGCAAGTCCGACAGATGGAGGGGCGCGTGAATGCATTCTCCTAACCGCACTGAGTACACCAGCGCGATCATCCGCGCCGGCGCATGTCTGGATGAAACCCGCCTGATGCTGTCGCTATGGGATCTCTCCCAGGATGCGAAGCAAAACTTGGATCGTTTCCAGCAAGGCGACCTGTTCGGCAAGGCCTCTCGTTCCTGGGTCAAACAGTTTCTTACAGCGCTTCGCTGCCGTTACTTTACCGATCCGGAAACCACTCGCGCGTTGGTAACCCTCGCCCAAGGGGACTTCCCCCTTCTCGACCTGGACCGCATCCTCTTCTTTCATGCAGCCCAGTCCGATCGCTTGCTGCACGATACGGTCAGCCAGTACTTTTGGGATCTCCGCTCCCGAGGCCAGAAACAGGTCGACACCCCTTCGATGACGGAAACCCTTCGAGGATGGGTAAAACAAGGGAAGACGGCGACCCCGTGGAATGAGACGACGCTCAATCGTACAGCCGTTGGCCTCCTTGCTACCTTGCGTGACTTCGGCCTGCTGGAGGGAACCGTCCACAAGCGCATCGTCACCCCCTTCCTCCCCCTCGCTTCCTTCTCCTACATTGCTTTCTTTCTCCACCGTCAAGGGGCCGTCGGCAAGGAACTATGCTCTCACCCCGCGTGGCGCCTCTTCTTCCTGGTTCCTGACCTGGTCGAGCGCTTCCTCCTGGAAGCGCACCAGCAGCGATACCTGCAATACTATGTGGCGGGAAACACCGTCCGTCTGGAATTCCCAACCCGATCCTTGGAGGAGTATGCCCATGTTTTCCTTAACCGAACGTTTTCGTAGGTTGGAGGAGGATCTCCAAGCTACGCCGCCCGCCTTTACCACCAATAGCGACTTGCCCTTCGCCATCTTCCGCTATGACCCTACCCTCTCTGATGAAAGCGAATGGGAGGTTCGCGGGCGGATTCAGTCTTTGGCGACCCGCCTAGGCCAGAAGACGGGCAAAGGGGTGCATCTGCTCTCGCTGGCTTCGCTTTATTGGAAGGCCATCGAGGATAGCGAAGGGATCGAGACGCTCTTCCAAGGCGAACGCGAATTTGGCTTTCCTGAAGCCGAGGAACAAGTTCACACCTACCTCAGTGAACCGATGTGGAAGCCGCTCCCCGACCTCCTGGCAACGGAGTTGGCCGCCTACGAGCCGATGAGAGACCTCGTCTTCCTCACCCGGGCGGGCGTCTTCGCCCCACACAGCTACCGCGTTTCGATGTTGCTGGAGCAATTGATGGGAAGGATCCTCGTTCCCACCGTGCTGTTCTACCCGGGGGTATGGACCGGTTCTTTGAACTACCTCGGCCTCCATCACCAAGACGAGCCGATGGGGAGTTATCGCATTAAAATCTATGGAGGAGAATGATGAACATCATTGGGGACTTACTGGCCCGCGACCTCTCGCTGAAGATCGAGGAAGTGATCAAGGTTGACCAACTGGACGAGCAGGCCGTCTACCGTGAGCTGACCGAATATGTGCCCACCGATCGCATCCGAGCCGGCTATGCGGAGTTGCTGAAAGCAATGAGCGAGGCCAAGACCAACCCGCATGAGGGTGTGGGCATCTGGGTCTCGGGCTTCTTCGGTTCGGGGAAATCCTCATTCGCCAAGAACCTGGGCTACGTCTTGTCAAACCGCACTGTCCTCGGCCGGTCCGCCGGCACCCTGTTCAAGGCGCAGATGAAGGATCCCCGTATTGACGAGTTGGTTGATTTCCTGAACCGGACGCTTCCCACGCGCGTGGTGATGTTCGATATTCAAGCGGGAAAATATACCTCCGACGCCAAGGTGCAGAACCTTTCTTCGATCTTCTACAGCGCTCTCCTGGACGAGCTGGGATACGCCCCCGATTTCAGCCTGGCCGAGCTGGAGATCTCGCTGGAGCGGGAAGGGAAGCTGGAAGCTTTCATTGAACTCTTCGACGCCCGCTACGGCAACCAGGACAAGGAAGGCCTGGGAGGGTGGGTGCAGCGGGGCCGCATCTCCAAGTTCTCACTGAATCGGGCCGGCGCCATCCTCTACGAACTGGAACCCCAGTCTTTCCCCACGCCTGACTCCTTCGTTACCGCCCAAAGGGGAAAGGAGATTCGCCTGGACCCGGAAACGCTGGTGGGCCGGACCTTTGAGCTGGCTGGGCGACGCGCGTCCGGCGCCACCGTGGCCTTCATCGTTGATGAAGTGGGCCAGTACGTCTCCAGCAGCGCGGACCGCGTCGAGGAGCTGCGCAAGATCGTGGAGTTGTTCGGCGTGGAGAGCTGCAACCGCGTCAAAGCTCGCCTGTCGCCCGGCCCGGTGTGGGTGCTGGTGACCTCCCAGGAGAAGCTGGATGAGGTGGTCTCAGCCCTGGGGGACAAGAAGACTCTCATTGCCAAGATGCGCGACCGTTTCAAGTATGAGATCGATCTGCACCCAGCCGACATTCAGGAAGTGGCCGGCAAGCGCGTCCTCTCCAAGAAGGCCGATGCCCTCCTTCCTCTTCGTGCGCTCTTCAGCCAGTGCGAGGGCCAACTGAACCTGGCCTGCCGCCTGGAGCGCACCAGCCGCAAGAGCGAACTGGAGGTGGAGGAGTTCGCCCAGTTTTATCCCTATTTGCCTCACTACATCGAGCTTTCCATCGACATCATGTCCGGCATCCGCCTGCAGCCGGGCGCTCCCAAACACACCGGCGGCAGCGCGCGGACGATCATCAAGCAAACCTACGAGATGCTGGTCAACCCACGCACCGATTTCGCCCACAAGCCAATCGGCGCGTTGGTGACCTTGGACCGCATCTACGATCTGGTGGAAGGCGCCCTCCCCAGCGAGCAGCAACGAGATGTGTACGCGGTCAGCCAAAGTCTGCCGGATGATCCCATGGCCTTGCGGGTGATGAAGGCGCTGTGCCTGATGGAATTCATCCGTCGCGACTTGCCTCGCAGCGAAGGCAATATCGCCGCCCTGCTGGTCGAGCAAGTGGGCCAGGCCAAGCCCCTGCAGGAAGTGAACAGAGCCTTGGGCAAATTGCAGGCGGCTCAGTTCGTGCGGCCGGGGGAAGACGGCTGGAAGATGCAGACGGCGGTGGAACGAAAGTGGAGCGAAGTGCGCAAGGACTTCAGCCCCAAGCCTCGCGAGCGGAAGGAAAGCGTGCGCGATCGGCTGAATGAGATCTTCGCGGACCCAAAGCTGAAGACTTACCGCTACAAAGAGCTGCGCACCTTGCGCGTGGGCGTCGCCACCAACGGCGAGAGCCCAGGGGAGCAAGTCAATTTGATCCTTCTCCCAGCCGATGACCCGGAATCGCTGGACGAGGCCCGGGGGAAAGCCCGCCAACTGAGCCGTGAGCACCTGGATCTCCTCTACTGGACTTTCGCGCTGAGTCCCGAGATCGATGCGCTGGTGCGTGAGCATTTTGCCTCCAAGCAGATGATCGACAGATACCAAAACTTTCAGGGCCAGCAAAAGCTGCTGGGCGAAGAGGCAGCCTGCCTGGAAGCAGAGAAGGTCGAGCTGAACCGCTGGACCGCCCGCTTGCGGGACAAACTGCAGAAAGCGATGGAGCAGGGTTATGGGGCTTTCGCGGGAACCGAAAAGGACGCCTCCTCGCTGGGCGCCAGCCTGGCCGAGGCGATGCGAGCCTTCTTCACCCACGCCGTCCCGCGCCTGTACCCCAAGCTGGAGATGGGCGCAGTCCCCGTTACCGGGAAGGAAGTGGAAGACATTCTTAAAGCGTCCTCCTTGTCCGGGTTGCCGGCAGTGTTCTACAGCGGCCCCAAGGGATTAAACCTGGTCACCCAGCAGGGCTCCTCCTACCGGATGAACAGCGACGCAGAAATCGCCAAAGAAGTGATGGGTTACCTGGTGCGGGAGCACAGCTACGGCAATCGTGATTCTTGCTTCGGGAAAGAACTGGAGCGCCATTTCGGCGGCATCGGCTACGGCTGGGAAACGGATGTGTTGAAGCTGGCGGTGGCTTTCCTCTTCCGGGCGGGCAGCTTGGAGATTACCCATGCCGGGGTGAGGTACGATTCCTACGCCGTCCTGCAGAGCCGCGCTGTGCTGACCAACAACATCACCTTCCGTCAAGCCCTCTTCACCCCTGTCGAAGCCATCCCGATGATCGTCCTCGCCCGAGCCAGCCAGTCCTACACCGCCCTCTTCGGTCAAAACGTGGATGTGGAAAAGCAGGCTATCGCCAGCAGTCTGAAAGACTGGGCCGGCGAGCAAAGCGCCGCTCTGCTGCAGGTCGAAGCGCAAGCCAACGCCCATCGTCTGCCCATCCTCTCGGCGGTTCGCCAGGATCAGGAAGAAGTGCAAGCCATCTTGGGAGAATCCGTCTCCTTGAGCGTGACGCGCTTGGCCGATGGGAAGGATGACCTCCTGGCCCTGCGCGACCGCATCGCCACCTTCCGCCGAGCGACCAAACCCTCCGTGCTGCAGTGCATCCAGGCAGCCCAAAAAGTGGTCGACGACCTGGGTCCCGCCCTCCTCGCTTACAGCCAGGATGGCGCCTTGTCCGATCGCCTGGAGCAATTGCGACAACAACTGCAATCCTGCGACTATGGCGAATCGCTGGAAGAGATCCGGCAAGCTGCTCAGCAGGTCCGCGAGCAGTATCTCGCCGCCTACCACCAGTTGCACGCGAAACGTCACCAAACCTACTCAACTGCCATCGAACGGCTCTGCGCGACTCTTCCAGGGAGCACGATCGCGCAGGAACAGCGCGAGCTGATCCTGCAGCCGCTGCACCGGAAAGCCTGCGCTGCAGCGGAACTGCCCTCGGGATCCGAGGTCTGCCCCCATTGCAAAGCTTCTCTCGGCCAGCTCGATTCCGATCTGCCGGCTTTGTCGCAGTTGGAGGAGGAAGCCAGAAAGACACTGGAGGCCTTGCGAACGCCGCTCCAGCCAGGCCCGCAACCCCGCGCCTTGAGGGTTACCGCTCAGGCGGGGCGGACGCTGCGAACCAAGGAGGAGGCGGACCGTTGGCTGGAATCCCTTCGCCAAGAGCTGTACAGCTTGTTGGCCGACGGAAACCCAGTCACCCTGGAATAACTAATGAATACGGATCTCATTCGCCGCTTCACCCTGAAAGCGCGCCAACTGCTGACCCAGGAGGTAGGCGATCTGCTGGAAGGCGTCTACGGTCTGCGCTCGGACGGCGCTTTCGAGCCCACCCGCAACCTGCCGGCATTGCTGGAACTGCCTGAAGCCGGAAAAACACGCAAGCAATTGGAGCGCTTTCTGGAGGACGAGGAATCGGCCAGCCTCTCCCGCCGCGACGCCTATACCAAGCTGCTGAAGGAAACGGCCTTCACCCACTTGAACCGCCTGGTGGCCTTCAAGATGATGGAAGCCCGCGGCCTGCGGCGCGGGGTGTTGGATAAACACCAGGATTCCAACGAGTTCCTCTTCTACCTGGCCGACGCCACCCACGCTGGCGATTACGGCCTCTACCAGCAAGGCAGCTTTCCGCAAGATGCCTTGGGCGAGGGGCCGCGCGACCGAGCCTACCGTCACTTCCTGCTTTGGCTCTGCGGCGAGACCGCGCAAGAGATCATGGTCCTCTTCGTTCCGGGCAATCTTCCCAGCCGCCTCTTTCCTCGCCCCCGGGTCCTGCAGGATCTCCTTGCGCTGTTGAACGACCCCGCCTTGGCCGAGGCCTGGCAGCCCGGCAACGAGGAGACCATCGGCTGGGTGTATCAGTACTACAACGAGGAAGAGAAGAGATCGGTCTTCGATCGTTTATTCAAACAGAAGCAGAAGATCCGGGTCGAGGACATCCCAGCCGCAACCCAACTGTTTACCCCGCGCTGGATCGTGGAATTCCTGGTACAGAACTCCCTTGGGCGCCTGTGGCTGGAGATGCACCCGGATAGTTCACTACGGGAGCAGCTCGGCTACCTTATCCCCCCGGCCCAGATTCCTGCGCCGCGTCCGATGAAGTTGGTTCGAGAGCTGACCTTCCTGGATCCCGCCTGCGGAACCATGCACTTCGGACTGGTGGCCTTCGACCTCTTCCATGCGATGTACCGGGAAGAGTTTCAACGGGCGGGGACTCCAAATTGGCCGCAGGATCCTTCCGTTCGAAGCAAAGAAGAGATCCCCGGCGCGATCATTGCCTTCAACCTGCATGGCATCGACATCGACCTCCGCGCTGTGCAGCTCTCGGCATTGACCCTCTACCTGAAGGCAAAATCGGTGAATCCAAATGTGCGATTCATTGATTCCCACCTCGCCTGTGCCGATGTGCTGCTCCTGAACGGTCCTCGCTTGGAGAGCTTCCTGGCCGAGAAAGGGAAGGGAAGGCCGGTCTTCGCTAGGATCTGCCAGGCTCTCTGGCCGGCATTGCGCGACGCCCGCCAGATGGGGAGCTTGGTGCGCCTGGAGCAGACCGTGCGCCAGGTCATCGAAAAGGCTCGCATAGAGTACGAGAGCGCATCCCTTTTCCCTGACCCCGGGCGTTTTGCCGACCACTACCGAAACCCGTTGGTTTTTTGGGGAAGCTTGGAGAACGAGATCCTGAACGCTTTGGATCAGTTCGCTCGAGAGAAGGGTGACCTCTTGGGGGACCAGGCTCTTTTCTCTGGGGAGGCAACCAAAGGCATCCGCGTGCTTGATTTAATGCTGCGCTCCTATGATGTGGTCTGCACCAACCCTCCCTATCTGAGCAATGGAAATATGAATGCGATCATGAGCGCCTTCCTGAAGGAAGCGTACCCACGAACCAAAGGTGACCTCTATACAGCTTTCATCGAGCGGAGTACCGAATTGTTGAGGGAAGGTGGACACTTGGGGATGATCACCCAACAATCCTTCATGTTCCTCTCCTCTTATGCGCAATTGCGGGGACAGCTTCGAGAAACGATCACCATAGAGAGCATGCTCCATGTCGGACCAAGAGCCTTCGCCGAGATTAGTGGGGAAAAGGTGAACACGACTCTCTTCGTCTTGAGGCGAGAAGCTGATGTCAACAAGCGAGGGGAAGCCGTCGGTACCTACTTTCGCTTGGTGAAGGAGCCGGACGCCCAAGCGAAGCGGGTCGCTTTCGAGCGAGCCGTCGCGCACGCACGGCAGATGACGCCTCAAGAGAACGAAGCCTGGCAGGAGGGAGTTTGCCCGTCGGATGGGCGCGTCTTCCGCTATCGGCAGGGTGACTTCGATGCTATCCCCGGCAGCCCCTGGGTGTACTGGATCACACCTGGATTGCGCAGACTATTCAAGGATTTGCCCAAGTTAAAAGACATCGCAGAACCTCGAGTTGGTCTTCAGACTAGTGACAATTTCCGATTCCTGCGGTTCTGGTGGGAAATGGGATCTGGAAATATCGAACGATTCTGTAAATCGCAAGAGGAGTGTGCAATTTCTGCAAAAATATGGTTTCCATATATGAAAGGGGGATCTTACCTTCGATGGTTTGGGAATCAGGAATATTGTATCAATTATGGTAAGAATGGGCACGAATTAAAAGCTTGGGCTACTCCATTATACGATAATTCAGGATGGTCTCGAATTATCAAATCGCCTGATTTCTACTTCCGCCGCGGGGTGACTTGGAGCAGGATTACTTCAGGACGTTTATCAGTACGGATCTCTCCAGGTGGTTTTATTTTTGCAGATGCTGGGTGCAGTGCCTTTCCGAGCAAAATAGATTCCTATGCGTTTCTTGGAATAATGAACAGCCAAATAATTTCGGTT
>JAPLHV010000171.1 GCA_026389455.1 Coprothermobacterota bacterium | reverse complement strand
TTGTCTATCTATCACAGAGGGAGGGTTTCTGAATGAAGTACGGGTCTCTTTCCACTTTAGCATCGATTATGTTCGTTATCGCCATCATTATTGGTCTAGCGGGTATTGTTCTGGTGGTGATCGGGTTCGGGATGGGTTTTGCTTTTGGCCTTGTGGCTTTATTGATAGCAGGTTGGAGTGTGATTGTAACACTGGCCATGGGGGAGTTAATTCAGTTGATGATCGATGTCGGAACGCAAACCTCTGATATGGCCAGATCAGGCTCCGCCCTTGTACAGATGATGGAGAGGCTCCTGGCGCGGATTGAATCGAAAGAGAAACTTGAAGCCAAACAGGGACTTCAAGCAGAAAGCTTGGCGGAGTTTTCGCCACCTGTGGTCGCGCCATCCCCCATGGCGGGGATTTATCCGTAAGGCGAAGTAGGACTAGGAACGGTCCTCACCAACGTTTCGCCCTCCTCAGCGTTGGTCGGATCAATTTGGGCAGCCTCTCATTCCGTCTTTAATTGGCGGTTGTCCTCAATTCTCCCAGCCAAGTCAACGGAGCCATCACCTTCCGAACTCCACTAGTCGTCGTCTTTTCCAGTCTCAGCCGGTACTGCAAATTCTGAGCCGATGGTCAGGGCTCCGGAGGTTGCCTGAAAGGAGAGCGAAAAGTTAATGGCTGATACCATCTTCCCGCAACATCCAAATACGCTCCTGTTGCCAGAGATCGCACACTTTTTTTTTCGAAGAGTCGATTTTAGCCCAAATCTCATGTATTTACATGATAGACAACCCGCCTGGAATAGGTATTATTATCCTTGGAGGCTTCCTCTCTTCTTCTCATCCATCATCGATAAGAGTCTGGCAAGGCTCGTCGAGGAGGCGTGACTCCGGAATCCGAGCGAAGAGGTGCGTGCTTTTGATGGTACAGAAGAACCTGGTCAGATGGGTCAAAATTGTCATGGCGGCATTTCTGGGTCTCACGCTCATCTTGCTGATCCCACCTCAGGCTGCCGGCGTAACCGGGGCCTATTTCCACCTGGAGCCTTCCAGCGGATCTCTCTACACGGAAATTGGGGAGGTGTGGACCGTCGCTATTGTCCTGACTGCCTACGAGCAGGTCAACTCGGTAATGGCCACCGTCTCGTGGAAAGGGCCCGTCTCTTTCTACGATTTCTCCACCGCCGGGAAGGCCTGGCAAGTGGCGCAGAAGCTCTCCGGGGACAGCCTGGAATTGCTTTGGGAGATCGGCCCCAACCAGAAGGGGGAACTGCAGTTGGGGAAGCTGCGTTTCATGTCCACCGCTCTTGGTTCCCTCACCCTGAAGCTGAGCGGCCTTCGCGCCTACAACCTGGCGTCCTGGGATGTTGTCAAGCAGAGCCAGTTCAGCGAAGTCTATGAGCTGAAGCAAGGCGCCCCTTTCTCCGACATCACCGGGAACTGGGCCAAGCTCTCCATCCTCAGCCTGGTTGATAAGCAGATCATCAACGGCTTTCCGGACAAGACCTTCCGCCCCAACGACAGCTTGACCCGCGCCCAGGTGGCCAAGATGATCGCGCTCTGGCGCAACCTGCCCTTGAAGAATCCTGCATTCTCAACCTTCTCCGACCTGCCCCGCGACCACTGGGCCTACCAATACGTGGAGGGAGTGGTGGCCTCCGGAGTGATCAACGGCTTTCCGGATGGAACCTTCCGCCCCCAGGAGGCGGTGACCAAGGCTCAGCTCATCAAGCTGCTGACCGTGGCCAAACATTGGGGAATACCCGGCTTCCTCCCCAACCCACCCTCCTACGAAGACATCGCCGGTTGGTATCAGCCCTACATCGAGGCCGCCATTCAACAAGGCGCTTTGAACAAGGCGGGGGAGGAATCTCCTGATCTGGTGGGGGGACAGAACTTCTACCCGGATCTCCCGGCCAGCCGGGCCCAAGCCTGCGTCTTGCTGGAACGCAGCGGGAAGATCGCCGACGGCCAAACCTTGCCCGAGCTGCCGGGGGCCGACCAGAGCCTGGGGCGAATCGTCTTCGCCTCCTTCGCCGGCGAGGCGGGCTACCTCAGCACAATTAACGCCGATAGCAGCGGGCTGAAGAAGCTGACCGACAGCGCCTACTACCGCAGCCTGCCGAAGTGGTCCCCGGACGGAACGCAGATCGCCTACGAAGCGCAACCCGACAACTCGACCACCTACTCAGTCTTCGTGATGAATGCCGACGGCTCGGGACAGACCCGCTTGAGCAATAGGGACGCCTCGGAGGGCTCTCCGGCCTGGTCCAGCGATGGCCGCCAATTCGCCTTCACCGCCTACCAGTACGGTACAGCCAGCTACGACATCTGGACGATGAACCGGGATGGTTCCAATCGCATCCGTTTGGTCGGGTTGGACAGCTACGATGATTACCCCTGCTGGTCCCCCGACGGCAGCAAGATCGCCTTCGTCTCCAACCGGGACGGCCCCAGCGAGATCTACGTGATGAACGCCAACGGCCAATACCAGCAGAGCCTCACTGGACAGACAGCCGACAACTACTGGCCGTCCTGGTCTCCCGATGGGACGAAGATCGCCTTCACCTCCAGCCGTGATGGGAACCCCGAGATCTATCTGATGAACGCCGACGGCTCCAACCCCATCCGCCTTACTAATAACGACGCAGCCGACTACTACCCGAATTGGTCCCCGGATGGAACCCAGCTTTGCTTCACCTCGGAACGGGACGGCAAGGCCGAGATCTACCTGATGAACGCCAACGGCGCCGGCCAGAAACGCCTGACCGTGACCGATGTCCAAACCGCTTACCCCCATTGGGGGAAAT
>JAPLHV010000217.1 GCA_026389455.1 Coprothermobacterota bacterium | reverse complement strand
TTGGCCGAACTGGAGTCGGTTGCCGGCTGGAAGACAGCTCGCGTCAAGCGTCCTGTCCAGATTCTCGGCAGCCTGGACGGCATCGAAACAGGGGTGCGCCAGTTGATGCGGGATGAACCGCTGGAAACCACCCAGATCGAGTACCTGGGTGAAAAGCTTACCGTCCCGACAGAATCCGAGATTCTGCGAATTAAGGGGGTCCTGATTCTCAAGCGGAACGCAACCCGCGACTATCTGGATTTCGTTGCCTTGGCTGAGCATATGGGCAATGAGAAGATGGTCGAGGCCCTGCGGCCTTTCGATCATCTTTACCCACAGCCAAACGAAGAGTCGGCCTTGCAAGGAAAAAAAGGGGACAGATTTATTTTCTCATGCCAGGCTCCCTTCAATAATCCGATCGATTTCATTGATAAAAGCCACAGCTTGTTCAAACCATTTGCCTACCTTTTCAGGTTGGATCTTCACGAAATCCCCGTAATCGCTCTTTTGTCTGAATTCATACATGCGCGAGAATAGACGACCCAGTTCTACCGGGACAATGCCAACCTTGACGAAGTGTTCATTGAAGAGGGCGCGCACTCCCGTATGTTTTGCGGACGATAATTCTTTCGTATGAAGAAGGGCCAGGACTTCATAGAACATTGCATAGTAGACATGCTGCCGCAGGCTGAATAGATGCGGTTCAATGCGGAAGAAGGGGCGCCGTCACGCAGGAGCATCCGGGCGTCGTTAAGAGTTTCCCGGGCTTTGTCCTTTCTGTAGCGGATCAGAGTCTCTTTCACACAGATAGTCCTTCACGAGCGATGTTCTGATGAAGGGGCATGACGGCGGCAAGATCGGAATTCCAGAATGCCTTTTCATAGACGATAACGCTGAAAACGACGCTGTATTTCAGTTCCATATCGTAAGCGGCGTCAAAAACCACTTCTTCGACGGAGTGATCGACTTGCCTCGGAAGCAGCACAAGGAGATCAATATCAGAATATTTTCTGTCATCGCCTCTTGCTACAGAACCAAAAAGCTTGAGTTCCACGTCATGGCCAAACATCGTTATCAAACTGCTCTTCAGTTCCTGAATAGCCGATGCAATTTCTTTATTCATCCTATTCCCTGCGCCACTTTCGTATATGCCGTTTATCCGCTTCTTTCACAAAGCCAGAGTACTGAGCGCAGTAGAAGGAACTGCATGCCCTTTCCTCCCGCGGCAGGGTCCGTGAGCCCCGCCACCCTTCACGGATTCCCAAGGGCCAAAACCCAAGGCGTCTGCCCTGAGCGAAATCGAAGGGATCAAGGGCTAAGGGGGGGCTAGCTCTTAGCTAACGCGACTCACGTCTTACCGCAAGTACCAATTGGCATACAATTTGATGCTGCCTCCTGAGCGCCAACCTTCAAGTGATATTTACCGACTTCCAGGACCGCCTCCTCCGGCTTGCTCCGCACCAAGACGATCAGTTCCGGCGTTACCCACTCTTTCTTCACCATCTCCTCTACCATTTGCGTTCTCCTCCTTTCGACGCGCAAATTGGCAATCCAGCATCTGCGCAAATGCTACCACTTCGCCATGATACAGGGACATCTATTGGAGAGATGCTCCGCTTTTTCTTTTGTTCTCGACTATGGTCGTCAACCTTGAAGGGCAGGTGAGAATCGAAGGCAAGATTCTTCGCTGACGATCAGAATGACAAGAGGAGGGCCCTTAGGCTGCCGGGTCACCTGGGTGTCTTGAGGGGTGGCATTTCTCGGCTCAGGATGAACCAGTGCGTGAGGATGGTGATTACGACTAGCGTTGCCCATCCGAGCCCGACCCAACCGGCCAGAGCAAGTCCTCCATAGAAACATAGGGCGGTAGCGTAGAGCATATTGGCGAGATAAAGTAGGAAGGGAAGCAGAAACGGCCGTTTTCCGCGCTGCAGCGATAGTTTGGGGCTTGCCCTGGAGAGCAGCTCGAAGAGGAGCAGGACCAGGAAAGAGACCGCCCACCAACTGAAGAAGTTAGTAAGTGGAACCCCCCAGTAGCCGCCCCCGGACTCCCATACCCAGAAACCCGAAGCAGTCGACAAAGCTGGATCCAGAACCAAGTCCCAGCCCACCATCAGCACACCGCCCAGGGAAGCGCGGAAAATGCTGTGCCACAAGCTCTCACGCTTGGGGCCGATCAGCATGCGAGCCAACAGCCAAGACGGGTAAAGCATAGTTAACCAGGCCAAGGGTATAACCAACGGAACTCCGAGAACCTGCGGTCCTAAGGCGCCGGTGTAATGGTAATGGCCGAAGAGTAAGCCAAAACGGCTGCCCAGCCACTCAGCTAGAAAAGTCAAGAAGAGAGTGAGGACAACCAGGAGGAAGAAGCGGCGAGGGCCAAGAAGGGATTCGGCATGGAGGACAGTAAAAACAGCTTGGATGCCGGTGACCACGAGAAAGGTAACCAATGGCCAGGAGTTAGGCAAAAAGTCCAGCAAGAAAGCCAGGCAGATCAGCCCGAAGAGGAAGTAAAGAAAAACCGCCGGCCACTCTCGCTTCACACTACTGCACTCTTGCGCCTAATCATGCCTTATTCTAGCCGGAATTCGAGCCGGAAGCCGTTGGAATAACGCCTTGGCAGGGAATGGCAGCAGTGCCTCCAATCGAGAAAACGCACACTTCTCAACCTCCCCCCTATTGTCTTTATTTTCGCTATAATTCGCTCGATGATCCTCTCCGATCGCCAAATTCTAAAAGCTATGGAGCGAAGTGAGATTCGCTTCCAACCCGAGATATCCCCTGCCAGGCAGCTACAGTCAACCTCGGTCGATCTGCGTCTGGCAACCGGCTTCCGCGTCTTCCACCCAAACCGCGGCCGTTGAAGAACCAGTGGCAAATCGAGCCCGCCGCCTCGCGAACCTTCGAGGACGAGAAGTTTGTCATTCCCGAGGAAGGGGAGTAGGCGTGACTGAACGGAAGGGCTCCACCGAACTAGTCATCCTGCTCTCTTTGGTGCTCTGCGCTTTCCTCGTAGGGCTCACCCTTTACCAGCAGTTACCAGCCTTCAAGCCCCCCCCAACGGCGACGGAGAGCAGATCCTTTGACCTCGACGCATTGGCTCAGGAGATGGCGAGGATCCGGCAGTTGCCCCTCCTTGCTGCGATCCCCTGGGAGGCCATGGACGAGACGCAGCTAAAAGAAAAGCTGTTGGCCATGAACGCCGAGATGCTGAATCAGAAGGAGCTGCAATCCAGTGAGAAGGTGCTCCAGTTCCTCGGCTTGATCCCTTCAGCGCCGGACCTTGGGAAACTGCTGCTTGACCTCTATGGGCAAGAGATTGTTGGGTTTTATGATCCCCCGGCCAAGAAGATGTACCTCATACGACGAGAGCTGATGGGCTTCCCCGAAAGGTTGACGTTCGCCCACGAGCTGGCGCATGGGCTAGTCGACCAGCGCTTCGACTTGGGCGCCTTCCTGCAGCCCCTCTCTCCGAGAAATGACGATGAGGCGACTGCCGCCCGGTGTCTGGTCGAGGGTGATGCCGGCATGGCGCAAACACTGTACCTACAAGCACACCGTTCAGCGGGAGCCGCCCTTAGCCTCTTCCTTTCCGGCCTGGTTGGGGAAGGCAGCGCATTGGCTTCTGCGCCTTCCTATCTGCGCGACGCGCTGCTCTTCCCATATCAGGGAGGTTTCCCCTTTGTCCAAGCGGTGTACCAAGACGGCGGATGGGCCGCAGTCGACCAAGCCTACGCCGCACCCCCTCTTTCATCCGAACAGATCCTTCACCCGGAAAAATACCTGGGGGAACCTGACCTACCCATCGAAGTGGAGATCCCGGAGTATCCCGAGGAACTAACCGGTTGGACGCTGGTGCGGGACAACGTTCTGGGCGAGTTAGACTTCCGTTCCTGGTTCCGAACTTTCTTGCCCGACGCTGACGCTGATCAGGCCGCTGCGGGATGGGGCGGCTGCCGCTACCAACTGTGGCAGAAAGAGGGACTGAGCGCTTTCATCCTGAACAGCCGCTGGGACAGCGCTGACGATGCCTGGGAAGCCCAATACGCCCTGGAGATGTGGTTGAAGTACCGTTTCCGGCAAGCTCCCGAAGTCTATTTCCAGGGAGGTTTGTACAGCTCCCCGCGCGAAGCGGCCGTCCTCTACCCGGATCGCTCTTCCTTGCAACTGGTGATGAGCCCGGATGAAGAGTCGGCTCTCGCGCTGCTGAAGAACTTACCCTGAGGAGGGTAACTGCAAGGAGGCCGTAAGCTCCTGCAAACCATAGTAGCGGTCACCCGGCACGAAGACGAGGGGTTTCAGTTTGAATGAGTCGAGTTTTCCGTCCGAGGTTCGACACTCCTGGTCCAAGTGAACCCTCAACACCTCTCCTAGAAATAAGTCGTGCGAGCCGAGGGGGATGATTTGCAGCACCCGGCACTCCAGGTTCAGCGGGCATTCCCCCACCAAGGGCGGCAGTACCAGCGAAGCCGGCTCAGGGGTCAAGTCAGTGGCGGCGAATTTGTCGAAACCGCGCCCTGAGTTGGCTCCGCACCACTCTACCTGACGCTTCAAGCCGGCATTGGGGATGTTCACGACGAATTCCGGCACCTCCCGTAGTAAGTGGTAGGAAAAGCGGCTGGGTCGCACCGAAATTCCCACAATGGGCGGCTCTGAACAGAGATTGGCTGCCCAGGCTAATGTGATGATATTGGGTCGGCCGCTTTTTCCCACTACCGTCACAAGCACTACCGGACATGGGATCAGCGCTGTATGAGGTTCCAAGATCTCTTTCATTGCGCGCCTCCGAAGGGAAGAATGTTCTGATAGTATACAGTACATGCTGCCGCAGGCTAATAAGCTGCCGCAGGCTAATAAGCTGCCGCAAATGCTATGGGAACGGATTTCCGGATAGACCTCCGGTCAACTCGGACCGGAGGTCTAATCTGTCCACCTAAATCTAGCGATTTAGTGATTAAGTGATTAAGTAACTGAGTTAAACAACAAAGTGAAATCTATGTTGTTCTTCTCAGCCACTACGTTGCTCAGCATTGCTGAGCGCGTGACTGCCGTAAGCTGTCAAGAAAGGAGTATCGACTGGTGTTCTCCAAGAAAGAGGGAGCGATCCTCATCGTTCGCTTGCAACCGGGCGAGGAGCTGCTGGAATCCCTTCGCGCCGCCATCGAGAAACATGGGATTACCACTGCCGTCCTCCTCTCCGGAATCGGAATGCTCACCGAGACCGAGCTGGGTTATTTCCAAGGCCCTGGGAAAGGGTATTTCATCCACCGCTTCACTGAACCCTGTGAGCTGGTCAGCCTCTCCGGTAATGTCTCCCGCCAGGAGAACGGCTACAACCTGCACCTCCATGCCGCCTTGGCACAGGCTGGAGGGGGAGCAGTGGGCGGCCACCTGATGAAGGCCACCGTCCACCTGACTAACGAGATTTTTCTCCTGGAGACGGGGATCCCGGTTTTCCGGCGGCAGGAGGATAGCGGAACGTTTGGTCTCTATTTGGAATGACAGGCACTGCGACTGTCACCTAGGATACAGAAGGAGTAAAAAAAATGGCGCTTTCCATCGGGATCGTCGGGCTGCCTAATGTCGGCAAGTCGACCCTTTTCTACGCCCTCACCAAGAAAGAGGTAGAACGAGGCAGTTATGCTTTCTCCACCACCGAGCCCAATGTGGGGGTTGTCACCGTCCCCGACCCCCGTGTAGACCAACTGGCCGCCCTTTACCACTCTAGGAAGAAGGTCTACGCGTCGGTGGAATTCGTCGATGTGCCAGGCCTGGTGGAAGGTTCCAGCCAGGGGGAGGGGTTGGGCAACAAGTTCCTCGCCAGCATTCGCCTGACCGACGCCATCCTCTTCATCCTCCGCGCCTTCCAGAGCGAGGAGGTGCTCCACAGCGGGCCGCGCATTGATCCCCTGTGGGATCGAGAGATTTTGGAAACAGAGATCCTCCTGAAGGATCTGGAGACGGTGGGGCGAAGGGCTGAAACGCTGGAGAAAGAAGTGAAGGTTGGGAAGGGCGAGCAGAATAACGAGTGGGAAGCCATTTCCAAGGCTCACCATTTGCTTCAAGAGGGGAAACCTCTAGTTGAGGCTGCTTGGAGCGAGGAAGATCGCAAGCTGTTGCGCGGTTACCAGTTGCTCTCCCTGAAACCCCGCCTCTACCTGCTGAACTGCACCAGCGCGGGTCTTGCCCAAGAGACTCTCCTAGAGTTCCAAGCCCATGACTGGCCGTATCTGGCCCTGGACGCACTGACCGCTGCCGAGGCAGGAGACTTCAGCCGCGAGGAGCGCATCGAGTTAGGGTTGGATCCCGAGTTCGAGGTTGATCAATTGATCCGTCAATCGTACCGACTGCTCGACTTGATCACCTTCCTCACAATCGGACCGGACGAGACGAGAGCGTCGACTTCGAGAAGCATTTCATCCGCGCCTTGGTGATCCCCTGGCGCGACCTCCTCCAAGTCGGCGGCTTTCCCCAAGGCCGGGAGAAAGGATTGGTCCGCACGGAAGGCAAGGGATACATCGTTCAGGACGGCGATGTAATTGATATCCTGCACAACGCCTGATCAAGATTGGTTTCGAGTGATTTCTATGAAAGGAAGGGAAAAGATCATGGAGCAAAAAGGATTGTTGTCGATCCTCCATCAGGCGATGGAGATCGAGGTGACGGGACGGGAATTTTACCTCGTGACAGCGGCACACACTGAGGATCCGCAAGGCAAGGAAGAGTTTCTCAAGCTTGCCCGGGAAGAGGAGGATCATTTCCTGGCTTTGCAGAAGAGTTACGAAGCCATCGAAGGAGAACAAGGGGTTCTCTGGGATCCTCCCGACGCAACCACCTCCGCTTTGGCGCCCTTCTTCGCTCATGCGCTCCCCGAACGGGCTGCCAAGATGAACTTCGAGATCTCCGCCCTCTCCATCGGCGTGATGTTGGAGAAGAATTCTTTCGAGTTTTACGCCAAGATGGCCATTGAGGTGAACGACCCGCAGGCTCAAGCGATGTTCCGGGATCTTGAGGAATGGGAGAAAACCCATTATCACAACCTGCTTCAGCAGATGGAATTGCTGAAAAGGGACAGTTGGGCGCTGAATCGCTTCGCTCCTTTCTAAAGACACAGCATAGTAGGCGGTTCTTCGTCAAAGACGTCGGCGAAAGTGATCTGTTGCGCCTTATAGACGGCAAAGTGCAAAAAATATCGTCACTGTGATCGGCAGCCAGGCGTAGAATGACATCATCATGGCTAAAGTGACCGCCTCTGGCGGAAAGGAGATCGCTGTGTTCGATCCTACATCCTTGACGGAGCCAGTGTATCAGGCTCTTGCTGGTCTACTTCGGGTCGCTGAGTTGAAACCCGGGCAGATCCTGCTAGTCGGTTGCAGTACAAGCGAGGTGATCGGCGAGAAGATCGGCACGCACTCCTCCAACACGGTGGCAGAATCAATCATGGCCGGCATCCTTCCTCTGGTGCGTTCGCATGACCTGTTCTTGGCAGTGCAGTGCTGCGAGCATCTCAACCGCGCCCTGGTGGTTGAGGAAGAGTGCGCCAAACGCTACAGTTTGGAAGTGGTCAGTGCCGTCCCCCACCGCCAGGCCGGTGGAGCCTTCGCCGCCTTGGCCTACCGCACCTGTCGGCAACCAGCGCTGGTGGAGACGATCTCTGCCCAGGCCGGAATGGACATCGGCGACACCTTCATCGGCATGCATCTGCAGCGAGTGGCTGTGCCGGTGCGACTGGCGATCCAAAGCATCGGCAGCGCTCACCTCACCCTGGCGCGCACCCGCCCCAAACTGATTGGCGGAGAACGGACCAGGTACACCCTGGAAGTTGCGGAGTTCCCGGCTTGAACTTTCTCCCTTCAAGATTCTCCCACATCCCCTTCCGTCTGGATCGCTAGAGGGCCCTCTTCGAGCGAGCTGAAGAGTGGGGTTTGCTGGAGGTGCGCCCCTACTCTGCTTACCGCCACGTCTACCCTTTCGCCGACCCCGTTTTGGCCAACCTGGCTTACTCGTTCACCTACATAAGCGCAGAGGCGCAACCGGTGGCTGGCTACACCGAGCCCTTGGCCAAGGCCATCGACGACTGGAAGAGGAGCGCTTCGCGATCCCATCTGGCTCAGGTGGAGGAAGGAGAATGGTTGTTGCTCTTCGATCACCGCGACTTGCGCCGATTCGAACAAATCACCGTCTTGGACAGCTTGCACCGGCAGGCGCTCCTGGCTTGCGCGGAGATCCGGCACAGCGCAGAGCTCCAGCGCCTGCTGGAGCAACAGTTGGGCCGCTCCCTGACAGCGGACGAAGTTGCGAAAACAGTAGAGCCCCTGCTAACGGAAGGATGGTTGGTGCAGGAAGGGGATTGCCTCCTCAGCGTGACGGTCCCCCTCAGGTGATATAGCCTTCTTGAAATCACCCTGCCGGGGGCTGGTAAGTAGGTTAGCCCCCGGCAACTTGATAGCCCCCGGCAGGGTGTCTTGCAAAATATCACAGAGAGCCCTTCCTGCTGTATAATCGGATAGGGACGTGCTGCTGTATATAAGGTGCGCGCCCCCCAGCAAAATACTTCACAGGGAGGCAGTGTATGATTTCTTGGGATGCGCTTTTCTCGGAAAGAGCCAAGACAATGAAAGCGTCCGCTATCCGAGAACTACTGAAACTCGTTACCCAACCGGACATCATCTCTTTCGGTGGTGGTCTACCCGACCCCCACTTCTTTCCGATCCACCAACTGCAGGAATGCGTTCATGATGTACTGGAGACCAATTCCGCCATTGCCTTGCAGTACGGCGCCACCGAAGGGGTTCCTGCGTTGCGTTCCTGGTTGGCAGAGGACGCCCGAAGCAAAGGCTTGGACGTCACGGTGGAAAATGTGGTCGTCACCGCTTCCTCACAGCAAGCCCTTGATCTGATCGCCAAAGTGATGCTGGACCCCGGTGACATCGCTCTGGTGGAGGGCCCTTCCTATCTGGGCGCCCTGCAGGCTTTCGCCGCCTTCCAAGGTCAGGCCATCGCCATCGATATGGACGAGCAGGGCATCCGCACCGACATCCTGGAAGAACGCATCAAGGCCATCCGCAGCGGAACCCGGCCCATCAAATTCATCTATGCGGTCCCTTCTTTCCAAAACCCTGCCGGCATAACCATGTCGATTGAGCGACGACGCCAGTTGTTGGACATCTCTCAACGCTACAACATCCCCATTGTGGAAGACCACCCCTACCATGCCCTGCGCTACGAAGGAACCCGCGTCCCCTCCATCGCCTCCCTTGACGCTGACGGGCATGTCATCTACCTAGAGACCTTCTCCAAGATCCTCAGCCCCGGCTTTCGTCTGGGCTGGGTGGTGGCGCCCGAGCCGTTCACCCGCAAGTTGGCCTTGGCCAAACAGGCCACCGATCTCTGCTCCTCTCCCTTCAACCAACTGATCGTCTTGGAGTTCTGCAAACGTGGCTACTTGGAGCCTCATGTAGCCCACATTCGCCGGGAGTATGCCAAGAAACGCGATGCCATGCTGAATGCGATGGATGAGTTCTTTCCCAAAGAGGTCAAATGGACCCGTCCCGAGGGCGGGATGTTTCTCTGGGTGGAGCTGCCCAAGGGGATCGACACCACTGAGATGTTGCGCGATGCCCTGGAAGTCAAAGTGGCTTATGTCGGCGGCACCGGCTTCTACCCGGACGGACGAGGAGAGAACTGCATGCGTCTGAACTTCTCCTACTCCACCCCGGAGATCAACCGGGAAGGGATCCGCCGCTTGAGCGAGTGTATCCGCAAACGTCTCTAACCTCTCATCGTAAGAACCGCCATGAGAGAGGGCGGCCCATCCGCCCTCTCTCAGTGTTGAGCGGCGCAGCGGTCAAGTGGCTGAGTAAGATCGAGACAGGTTTCAATTTTGCCCTTGAACTGAACCGCTTGACCGCTTGACCACTTGACTACTTGACTACTTAACTACTTGATCACTTGACTACTTGACTACTGATTCAATGAGATAGCCCCCGGCAGGTTGATAGCCCTCTGCGTTCCGATACGGTCACCGTCCTGACGCCGAAGATGCGCCGGGCCATGTATGAAGCCGAGGTGGGGGACGATGTCTTCGAGGAGGATCCCACCCTCAACCGCTTAGAAGAGAAAGCAGCGGAGATCTGCGGCCGGGAGGCTTCCCTTTTTGTCCCTTCGGGGACGATGGCCAACCAGATTTGCCTCCGTCTACACGCGCCGCGCGGCAGCGAGGTGATCATGCAGGAAGAGGCTCATATTTATGTGCATGAAGCAGGAGGACTAGCCACCCTAGCTCAGGTTCAAACCTGCCTGCTGGGGAAGGAGAGCGGCATGCTTCAACCGGTGGAATTACCGAAAGCTTTCCGCCCCCCCGGCGATGACGTTCATCTACCAGTCACTAGTCTGGTTTGCCTGGAGCAGACGGCAATGATGGCCGGGGGCGCTGTCTACCCGTTGGAGACAGTGGAGGCCATCTGCCGTATCGCCCACGAACGGGGGGCAAAAGTGCATATGGATGGCGCCCGCCTCTTTAACGCGGTAGTGGCTTCGGGGATTTCAGCAAAGGAGTTTGCCCGCCCGGTGGATTCCCTCATGTTCTGTCTATCTAAGGGTCTCTGCTGTCCGGTAGGTTCAATGGTAGTTGGTGACCGGGACTTCATTCGCCAAGCCCGCAAGGTCCGCAAACTCTATGGCGGCGGCATGCGCCAAGCGGGGGTGTTGGCAGCGTGCGGCTTGGTCGCATTGGAAGAGATGATCGAAAGACTGGCCGAGGATCATGAAAAAGCGCGCATCCTGGCCGCAGCCGTGGAAGGCTCACCCATCGTCGATTCTGATTGGAGCCGGCCCCAAACCAACATGGTGATCTTTCGCCTTCGAGAGGTTTCAGCCTCCTCCATCGTGGCCGGACTGGAGGATCGCGGCGTGCTGGCCCTGGCTATGGAGGATGATGAACGCATTCGCCTGGTCACCCACAAAGACGTCTCCTTCGAGGGAACCCGCTACGCCGCGGCTGCGCTGGCCGGGCTACTGAATAGCCCCCGGCAGGGTGTTCTGAATTAAGCATTTTATAGGCCAGCGTCATCTGCCAAAGCAAGGGGATAACGATCAAGATACGCTCGTAGAGTCCTCGCCAGGAGCGCAGCCACTCTTCCGGAAAATATTTCCAGCCAAGAGCCAGGGTGAGCGTCAACAAGGCGACTACTAAGGTGGGCCAGGCCATCCTCCGCCAGTCGGGGAGGCGGAATAATCTTAAAGCCAAGAGTGAGACGCCGGCCACAAAGAGAAGGGCTACGACCTCGGTGATGCGCTGGTGGATCTGTCCGAGCAAAGTGCCGGATTCGGCTGGGAAG